>JACSRU010000164.1 GCA_014879575.1 Chthoniobacterales bacterium
GCCCGCTACCACAATGTTTACGGCCCGCACGGCACCTTTGACGGCGGACGCGAAAAGGCGCCTGCGGCGATCTGCCGCAAAGTCATTGCCGCGAAGCTCGCAGGCAGCCACGACATTGAGATCTGGGGCGACGGTCTTCAGACCCGCAGTTTCATGTATATTGACGACTGTCTTTTTGGCACACAAGCCATCACCAGGAGCGACATCCTTGAGCCTATCAACCTCGGCAGCGCGGAAATGGTCTCCATCAACCAACTCGTCGATCTCGTCGAAGACATTGCCGGGATCAAACTCAAGCGATCCTATAAACTCGATGCGCCAAAGGGAGTCCGCGGACGGAGCAGCGACAATGCCCTCATTAAGGAAAAGCTTGATTGGGAGCCCGCCATCACGCTGCGGAACGGCCTTGAAAAGACCTACGCCTGGATTTACGACCAGCTGAAGTCCGGTGCATCGAAAGACTCGGTCTTCAACCGGTTCTAAGAACCTGTGAAAAAAGTGTCAGCCACCAGCTTGCGGCGGAAAAACCGCGTCCTGCCGTGTTGCATTTCGGTCACGTATCTCAGGGGATATGCTCCCTCACCGCGCCTCGCAGTCCGTCATTTTTGCTTGCAAGCCGCCAGCCGCCAAATTTTTCACAGGTTCTAAAGGCCTGGCGGACGAAGGGAGGTTCAGTGCTCCGGGAGCCGCTTGATCAGGAGATCGGCATCCTGATATTCGATAGGCCATGGATCAATGACGTCCGTCCAATGATCTCGATAGCTCTCCCGCTCCAGCGCACCTGCTCCGGGATTCGTTTTTTTGAGGGCCCAGAGCAAGGGGGATTCGCTGAGCATGACCAGCTTGGTGAAACCGCGTTTCCTGAGGTCATCAACGGTTCCTGGTTGCGTCAGTGTGGCATCCGCAAAAATGGCCAATCCCTCCCGATCGGATAGCATGAGCATCTGTCCCCATCCGCCGCCCTGAATCAGGATTTTTTCGTTTTCGCCCACATGTTCGCGAATGAGATTGGCCATTCGTTTGTAGAAAGGATCATAATTGAGGACCACCTCCATCCCGATCAAGCCCTGCACGGTCCCAAGCAGCAGGACGCCCGCAAGCAGCGGGGCTGTGAGTAATCGAATGGGAAATGCTGTAGCGCGGAGTTTTTCCTCGACCACCAGAAGAGCGGAGCCCACGAGAAGAGCGATCACCGGGGAAAAAAGGATGTAATAATGGCGATGGACGAGCACCAGATGGGAAAAAATCATGAGGGTGAGCAGTGTTCCCGCCAACCAGCAGAGCACGGGACGCAGGGAGCCCCTTAGCAATCCGAGGACGAAGAAACCCACCAGCGCGAAACTGCCAAAGAGACAATTCAAGGCAGACCACCCGCCCTTGATCCAGTTCGCGGGATTAAGCCGGAAGGCCCAGTCTCCAAAATACCATCTCCACATGGCGGGATTATCCTTCAACCAGAGTTTGACTTGGGGATACTCTGCGGTCACCAGGATATTCGTCGTCAGACGATTCCACCAGAAAAATACCCCCGCGCAGACAAGCCCTGCAATGACCAGTTGAATCCACCTCGCCGGGCGGTTTCGGTATTCCGCCAGCAGCAGGAATCCCGCTCCGGCACCCGCCGCCATAAACAAAGGCAACTTTGTCGTGGAGGAAAGAATGCCGGCCACAACGACCAGCGGCAGCCAACTCCAGCTTCCCCCGCGAATCATCATCAGGGTTGCATAGTAGAACCAGATGGCAAATACCAGGGACAGCCCATCCACTGAGGCCTGTCCCGCGACGAGGAATATCAAGGGTTGGGTGAGAAAGGCGATAAGCGTCCACCACGCACCCCGGGGTCCCAGAGAATCGGCGGCGATTTTCCATAGTGGCCAGAGCCCGGAAGCAAAGAGCAACAACGACACGATATTTCCCGCCACCCAATTTCCGTGTAACACGCGAATGCCCAGCGCGGCGAGTGCCTGCCAAAGGGGAGGTTCCTGGGGCGTCCCGACATGATTGGCATCGAAGCCGGGAATGATGGGTCTCAAAAAATCCACCCCATCCCGTGCGTAGTTTATTGCCGCCCCCAAATGTTGGTCCCGGTAATGAGGGTATCCGCCGATCGCACTGGCAAGGTGGAACCCAACCACCAGCGCGCAGAGCGAAATGGTCAACACAGGAAGCAGAAGGACGGACATCCGGGAGAGCATTTTCATTGTCGAACGAGGCTATCAGGGGAACTCGCTGTCGGGAACAAAAGAAAAGGGATCCCATCATTTGCATGTTTCCCCCTCTGCTGGGCGCGGAGATTTTATAAACCACTAATCAAACACTTATCTGCCCGAGCCAATGGCCTCGGGCTTCGGTTTGTAAAAGACATTCTCCCGCAGGGACGCAGGGGCGCGGAGGATTTGTTGACGTGCTGAACCAAGAAGAGGCGGGCGGACTTCACGCAGTGAAGACCGCGGGTCTGTGTGGCCAGACGACTCGACAAGCTCGCTTGTCAGATCGCCTGACCGCACAGACCCCGATCCGGTTCCCGGATCGCCCGCCTCTCTCCCTCTGCGTCTCCGCGCC
>JACSRU010000146.1 GCA_014879575.1 Chthoniobacterales bacterium
TCTTTAGCTATTTAGCATTGCATATTTAGCATCCGCGATTTTCCGATTTTATGATGCCGGGGAGTATATTAGAACATGTGGACAACTTCCTAGGTTACCTCGAAAAACAAAACATCCAACGGCGAGTTGTTTCCTTTTACTTTCATCCTTGGGAATTCTACCCCATGCCACAGGGTGTGATTCACTTTGGCGAAGGTGGCGTGTTACCCGATCCTTTCATCACGAAGAATTGTGGTGACGTTGCCCTTGAACAATTTGATCTTCTCCTCACAGGCCTTAAAACCCGTGGAGCACAATTCAAAACCGCCGCCCAAATTGCTTCCGAGACGTAGCCCGCCTCCATCTCTCAGATCTCTTCTCCTTCAATGCCCTTCCAACCCCGCATCTGGCGCAGTTCCCGCAGTAATTTTCTTGCGGACGAAGTCCTGCATTCCCCTGTCAACTACACACGAGAAGCATTAAGGGATATTCGCACGGAGGGATTTGACGGCATCTGGTTGCGAGGATGTCTTTACGATCTCATGGACTCTCGTGTACTGCCTGAGTTGAATCGTCCTCATGCAAGCGAACGACGTAAGTGCCTTCGCGAACTGATAGAACGAGGGCGCGAGGAAGGTGTGGGCGTCTGGCTGTTTTTTAATGAACCCATGGCAATTCCTGCCGATCACCTTCTTTGGCACAAATACCCCGATTTACGAGGAACTCCACATTGGGAATATCGGCGGAAAGGCGATGGAGATTTTCTCTCCTTAGGTGACGTGCATGCTCTGGAGAAGGAGGAAATGATCTCCATCTGCGTCTCCTCACTGCGGGGAAAAGAATTTTTTACCGATGCCATTGAAGGCTTGCTTACAGAATTGTCGGGACTGGCAGGTGTAATTCTTGTCACCGCCAGTGAGTCACACTCCCATTGTTGGTCGCATCACACGTGTCTCCCAACCGGCGACCCATTTCGTCCGCTCAATGAACAGGAACTCTCTTGTCCTCACTGCCGCAAACGTGGACCTGCCGCTATCGTCTTAGACTTGCTGACCATTTGGAAGAATGCAGCATCACGAATGCCCAAACCTTGTCGGATTCTTGCTTCAAATTGGAGTTGGTCCATGTGGTATCCTGATCCGCAGCATGAAATCGTGGGCCATCTCCCCGAGGGGATCGAGTTCTTGGCAAATTGTGAACGCGGTGGAACCTCCTTCTGGCAGAATCGCAAGATCCCTATCGAAGAATATTCTTTTAGTTATTGCGGCCCGAGCGAACTTTTTTGCCGAGCCAAGCAAGTTGCCGGAACTCGTCCAGTCCATGCTCTGTTCCTCGTGAATACGACGCATGAAATCGCCAGCGTTCCCAATCTGCCTCTTATTCCCAATCTCTTCCAAAAATGGTCAGGTCTGCAACGTGAAGGAACAACCGGAGCAATGGCATGTTGGAACTTTGCCTGTGATGCCACGCTCAATACCCACGCTTTCAAACAATTCAATGAACAAATTTGGACCGAGGAATCAGCCTTCATCCAATCCGTGGCGACTTCCTACTTCGGCAACACGGATATTGATGCCATCAGCATCGCTTGGCATGGCTTCTGCGCAGCACTTCAGCATTTCCCTTTCAACTTCGGCGTTCTTTACTTCGGGCTCGCCAACTACGCACCAGCTTATCCACTGGATCTGACGTATCACGCCCATCCCATGGGTCTATCACATCTTTATCAAAATCAGTGGGGTGACCGCATCGAAGACACTCTCCTTGAATGGCCGCTTGACGAAGTCACCGAAGCTTGGGGTCTCATGGCAAAAAAATGGCACCAAGCTCTCGTTCCCTATCGAAACGCTCTCCAACCTCAGACCCCAAATCCGATTCACCAACGCCACCGACACGAAGAATTAAACTGCGCCGAAATGATCGGCTGTCATTGGCTTAGCACATATCACGCCTACCGTTTCCATGCTTGGCGATTGGCGACCATGAAACGCCAAGGGCTTACCGCTCCCTGCACCCTTGAAGCGGATGACGAAGCGCGATCTATCTGGCGTGAAGAAGAAAGAAACGCCCGCCTTGCTTTGCTCCTCATGGAATCCGACTCACGCCTTGGCTACCACGGCGAAGCGCACACCCACCTTTTTACTCCGGATACCCTACGAGAAAAATTAAGAAAACTCTCCGCATCCCTAAACACATAATTTGCGATGCCGTACCTCATGTAAAAAAGATCCGCACATGATGACCTATCGTCGGCTGCCCCTGGATAAAATCCCCGAAGGCTATCGGGAGTTTGTGAAGCACTTTGTCTTCCGGGATCAGATGATTGTTGTCATGGACAACGAACTGGACGCCATTTTCGGCGATGTGCCCGGATGGCACGACGACAAGCATCCGAATTTTGCCTACTACCAGCTCATTGGCCGCGAAACCGCCAAATTCCTCGAACCGCTGCTGCGTGCGTCGGGGAAAGAGGCCGTGTCACGGTGAGATTTGGCCTTTGGAGGCACGAAGAGGCCCAGGGGAATCCCGGGTCCGCGCTCTCCCCCGTTCAGGGCTTCTCCGCGATTTCCAGATCGAGCCAGGCCCGTTCGTCGGGTGTGAGGGAGAGGGCGGCACCGGGCAGCGACGACCGGGTTTCCCCGATGGTTCGCGGGCCGATGAGCGCGAAGGACTGGAAGGGCTGCGAAAGCACCCAGGCGAGGGCGATGTTGATCGGACTGACGCCCTTTTCTTCGGCTAGCAGGGTGGCCCGCCGCCGCCGCTCGCGGTTCTCCTCGCTGTCCCAACACCGCGTCATCTCCGCGTCTCCGTCCCCCAGACCGGGAACGAAATACCCCCGCGCCTGACTCGACCACGCCAGAAGCGCGATGGCGGAGTTCTGGAGGAGCGCCGTCCATTCCGGCCCTTTCGCGGACACGCAGCCCGGCCAGACGGGGTCCACCATGCGGGCCAGGCTCAGGTTGTTGCTCACCACGCGGAAGGGTTCGCGTCCGTGGCGCGCGGCATAGGCATTGGCCTCGCGCACGCGTTCGATGCTCCAGTTTGATCCCCCGTAGAGCCGGACCCGCCCCTCGCGGCGGAGGGCATCGAGCACGTCCACAAATTCCCCCACCGGAATGGCCGGGTTGTCACGGTGCATGAGGTAGATGTCGGCGTAGTCGGTCTGCATGCGTTCCAGGCTGATCTCGAACTGCTCCCGCAGATGCGCCGGATCACAAAACGGCGTGTGCGCCCCCTTGGCCACAAGGACAACCTCTTCGCGAACGCCCCTGGCCGTGTGCCAGTGGCCAAAAAGCCGCTCCATCAGTCCGCCCGCATAAATGTGCGCCGTGTCAAACGCATTGCCTCCGCGTTCCAGAAAATCATCCGCCATCGCCGCGAGATGCGGGAAGGTCCGCTGGTTGTCCAGGCCGAGGAACAGTCCGGACACCGGCTTGTCCAGACCGGGGAGTTCCCTCCGGGGAATCTCCGCATAGCGCCCCGGCCGCAGAGGGCGGCACGACACCGGGAGCCCCCGTGCGGCGGATCCGGGTTTTTCGCCCTCATATTCCAGGTTCACCGCCTCGCGCCAGGCGTCGAGGCCCCGCATGTTTCCAAGCGTGTCGTCCCAGGTCATCGCCGGACTTTCGTGCGCCGGGAGCGCGCGCGCCACCGCGTCGGCCTCCATGGCATAGAGATGCGTGCCAGGGTCGTCCGACACGGAGGTCACGGACCCATCCGCGTATTTTGTCACCACAATGGGACCCGGAGGACGCCAGAACGCCGCGACGGAAATCGCTCCCGTCTCACCGAAAATTTCCAGAGTGTCCGGCTGGACGAGGCTGACTCCGCAGGAGACCTGGGCAAGGATGTCGCCGGGAAATTTCAATGTGGCAGCCGCCACCGCGTCCACGCCCGTCCCGCACAGGATCGCAGAGCCGCCGACTTCCGTCGGATTCTCGAAGGTCTTCCCCGCTGCCGCCCCGGCGATCAGACGGGAGATGGACATCGCATAGCAGCCCACGTCCAGAATGCCGCCGCCACCCAGCGCGTTGTTGAAGACGCGGCTCTCCGGATCATACGCGCTGGCGAAGCTGAACGCGGCGCGGATCAGGCTCACCCGGCCGATCTCCCCCCCCCGCACCAGCGCGGCAATCCGGGCCGTACGCGGATGACATCGATACATGAAGGCCTCCATGAGAAAGACGCCGTTGCGCCTCGCCGCCTCCACCACGACCATCGCGTCGGCGTGGTTGAGGGCCAGTGGTTTCTCGCAAAGGATGTGTTTCCCGGCCTCCGCTGCCGCGATGGCCCACTCGGCGTGCTGGGGATGCGGTGTGGAAATATAGACCGCCCCGACCTCCGGATCCGCCAGCAGCGCCTCGTAGGAACCGTGTGCCCGGACACCGGGAAAATCCCCCGCAAAGGCTTCGGCGGAGGCCGCCGTGCGACTCCCCACCGCCACGAGCCGCCCCGTGGCCGAAAACGGAAGCTCCGATGCAAACTTTCGCGCGATCTTTCCCGTCCCCAGAATGCCCCAGCGCAATGTCGATGTCATGGAAACGAAGAAAGCCACTCTCTGTGTCGCTGGCGATCATTTTTCCACATCATTGACGCCAGCGGAGAGCAGAAGGGGTCAGTCCCATAACTTATAATTCTGCCTTGTCACAGGAGAAATTTCGTTTTTCTTCCGGAGGGGTGTCTTGGCGAAAGCAGATGGCGTCAGATTCAGAAAAAAGTTGAGAAAATGCTAATGTCTCATGGGGAGAGCGGAAGGAGGTCAGTCCCATAACTTATAATTCTGCCTTGTCACAGGAGGAATTTCGTTTTTCTTCCGGAGGGGTGTTTTGGCGAAAGCAGATGGCGTCAGATTCAGGGAAAAGTTGAGAAAATGCTAATGTCTCATGGTGCCTGGTCTC
The DNA here is from genome assembly GCA_014879575.1 of Chthoniobacterales bacterium. Taxonomy (GTDB): domain Bacteria; phylum Verrucomicrobiota; class Verrucomicrobiia; order Chthoniobacterales; family Terrimicrobiaceae; genus QYQL01. The sequence continues at coordinate 4,878 of JACSRU010000146.1, forward strand.
AATCCTTTCCGTTGTAGAGCATCTTGACAGCAAATATGAATGATGCTTTGATGCCTTCATGAGAACGACCGTCACTTTAGAGCCAGATGTGGAGAAATACCTTCGGGATGCGTGTCATCGAACGCGGAAAAGCTTCAAGCAGGTTCTGAATGAGGCCGTGCGCAGTTCATTGAGACCCGCTGGTGAAAGGCCCACGCTGCGTTCTCCCCGCCCGATGGGAAGGGCACCCGGCATTGACCCCCGCCGTCTTCAAGAGTCAGCCGATGAAATGGAGGTGGAGAGCTACCTTGAAATCGAGCGGCACCGCCGGGCGAACTCAACTCGGACGAAATCATGATTTTTCCGGATGCAAACTTGCTTCTCTATGCGGTGAATTCGGACAGCCCTGATCACGACAAGGCATGGTCTTGGTGGGAGGCACTTTTGGAAAGGGATGAACCGGTCGCGGTGTGTGCGGTGGTCGCATTTGCATTCGTCCGGCTTGCCACTCATCCGAGGGTCTTTTCGACTCCGCTTTCGGTCAACGAGGCGTTTGCCTACCTCGACAACTGGCTGGAATTTCCGTCGGTGAGCTTTCTGGAATCGGAAAAAGACGATCTAAAAGTTGCCCGGAGTCTGCTCGAAGCAGTCGGCACGGGCGGCAATCTGGTAACCGACGCGCAAATCGCCGCCATGAGCCTGCGGCGCAATGGCACGGTTTGTTCGGCGGATGCGGATTTCTCGCGTTTTCCGGGCGTCAAGTGGCAGGATCCGTTGCGGTTGCCATAGTGAGAGCAGATGGGGTCAGTCCTATAACTTATAATTCTGCCTTGTCACAGGAGGAATTCCGTTTTTCTTTCGGAGTGGTGTCTTGGCGAAAGCAGATGGCGTCAGATTCAGGGACAAGTTGAGAAAATGTTAAGATGTCATGCCAGACCCCTTGTTGCTTGTTCAGGGACAAGTTGAGAAAATGTTAATATGTCATGCCTGACCCCTTGTTGCTTGTTGCAGGAGAAGGGTCTCGTGAAGTCGGCGGAAAAATCGGGTTCTCAGCGGATTGGGCCAACGAAGGGGACGAACACGCAGGAGAGACCAAGGAGGGAGAGGAGCGTCAGGGTGAGAATGGGGAGGATCATGCGAAGGATTCTCCGGTGGGGGTGTCAATGCTTCAACCAGAGAATTCGGATCGTTTGATCCGGATCAATGTCGCTGCCTCACTTCCATCCGCAGGGGAGGAATGCAGGAAATGGATTGCCGAAAGCGGGGATCATCTGCCGGAAGAGGAGGCGAAGGAGACCTTCAGCGGGTTCATAGAGGGCGATCCGAAAATCCGGAGTCCGATTTATTTTTTGGTGCGGAATTCCGGAAAGAGGCCAAGGATGTCGGTTTCGGCCGCCCGGCAGACGCCGCGCTCCGTGATGAATCCGGTGATCAGGCGGGCGGGGGTGACATCGAATCCGTAATTGGCGGCCGGACTTGAGGGCGGGGCGATGAGGACATCGACTGGGCGCCCCTCGGCCAGTCCCTCCGCATATTTCACTTCATCGGATCCGCGCTCCTCGATCGGAATTTCCTTCAAGCCATCGCGCAGGGACCAATCAAACGAGGAAGAGGGCAGGGCCACGTAGAAGGGAATCCCGTTGTCCCATGCGGCAAGGGCTTTGAGGTAGGTGCCGATTTTATTTGCAACATCCCCGGTGCGGGTGGTGCGGTCGGTGCCGACAATCACAAGGTCCACCTGTCCGTGTTGCATGAGGTGTCCGCCGGTGTTGTCTGCAATGAGGGTGTGCGGGACGCCATGTTGGCCGAGTTCCCACGCCGTCAATTTTGAGCCCTGGCAACGCGGACGGGTTTCATCCACCCACACATGAACAGGGATTCCGCGATCATGGGCGGCGTAAATCGGGGACGTGGCGGATCCGAAATCCACAAATGCGAGCCACCCGGCATTGCAATGCGTCAGGATCTGGAGGGGGGCGCCGTTTTTCAATTGGCTGAGATTTTCGAGCAGAGGGAGGCCATGAAGGCCGATGGCTTGACAGGCTGCGGCGTCTTCCTCGGCGATCATGAGGGCCTCGCGTTTTGCGACGGAAATGCGCTCCTGCGGATGCCGGGATGCAGGCATTGCGCGCAGCATCCGATCAACCGCCCATGCGAGATTCACCGCCGTGGGACGTGTGCCCTTGAGGAGACTGGCTGCCCGGAGGAGAGACGCATCGGCGTCCGGAGCTGTTGCCGCTTCGAGGGCGGCCAGATACATTCCAAAGCCGGCCGTGGCACCAATGAGTCCGGCACCGCGCACGTGCATCTCCTGGATGGCCCGGGCGACCTGGTCCACGGAGCGCAGATCTTCGACCACAAAGGAGTGGGGGAGGCATCGTTGGTCGATGATCTGCACGATTTCTGGATTCTGTGCGTGCAGCCAGATGGTGCGGGTGGGTTTGCCGTTGACGTTCATGTGCGGAAATTTTTCGGTGCCAATCTGCGGGTGGATTTGGGGGATTCCGGAGAATCGCCAAACCATGAAATAAGCAGAAAACTACGCGCGAGGCAGGGAAATCTGAGGATTCGGTTTCGAACAACATTTTAAGGTTTGAATAAGAATCCGATGCATAGGAAAATCTCCCGCGTGAGACACAAAGAACGACGCGGTCTCGGGTGGTTGCTGCTTATTCCGGTGCTCGTGTTACCTGTCGCCGTTTACCTGTCATGGAAGGCACCGGTTGTTTCGTTTCCTCCACTTGAGCCACGCAAGGAAGACACGCAGAAAGAGGCTGAGTCCACGTCGGAAGCCTCCCCTGTTGCAGTGACGAAAACGGTTCCTGAAGCGGTGTCCGGCCCGCGGCTTGAGGAAACGTCCTCGCCCCGCGCGCAACCGTCTGAAGAACCGACCGCCCCACCCAGTGACGAATCTTTAACGCCAAAACACCACATGGAACAGCCAGCGCGACCTGCGGAGCCGGAGGCTCCTGCCCAGGCGACAGGGGGGCAGGAGGTTGATTGGGCGGACATTGCCAGCCAGCCTGGGCGTTGGCCCGCGCAGACGCATCTCAGGGAGGCTGTGGATTTTCCGATAAGGATCGAGGGAAAGGCCGCAGGCTCGACACGGGTCCCGATCGGGAGCGGCGTGAAAGTATTGAAAATTTATCCGGACGGAGTCGAAGTCGCGTATGCGGAGTATTCTGTAAAACTGCCCTTTGAACAGACCACCCTTGGCGAACAGCTGCTGGCGGAAGCCGCTGACTCCCCACCAAACGTCCCGGCGAAGGCAGAAGGACCAAGCCAAGTTGCCTCGAGTTCTCAGAAATCAGCAGCGACCACAGACGACGGCAAATCATTGGTTCCGCAAAAAAATTGGTTGAAACGTCCGGGAGACGAGCGCACCGGCCTCATCGAGTTACTGAAGGTTCTTGAGCACAACTCCCAGCCGGATTCCTCGTTGGAGATTTCCAGCCATCCGGAAATTTTCAAGGGGGTCACCCTGATGATGCCAATTCGGGAGGCGGCGGAAAAATTGGGAGTGGGCCGGGAGCTCCTTCCCTCAAAAATTTCGATCACGCATCCGGGCCTTCCCTTTTTCTTCAGAACCTTTCCGCACAAGTATTCGCCCATAGGGGCTCCTGAAGATCATTACAACCAGCTCAACATAATCACCGACGGCAACGACCGCGTCGTCGCCCTGCACTATGTCTGTGAGAACCCCCGCAGCAAGATTTCCGGCCCGCAGGACAACTATTTTTTCACCTACAACTTCATCACCAACCGCAGAAAAGCCGCCTCGACCCACAAAGTGGGCAGCAAGGTGGTTCCCTTCAACAACGACGTGTTGCTCATTACGTCGTGGCTGTATGATGAGCGCCGGGACAAATGCCTGGAACTCACCCGACTCTACCTTCCCCAACGGATTGCAGATTTTTTACGACACGTGCTTGAAGCGAAGCTCGAACTCGAAGACTGAAGGCTTGTTGCTGAACAAAGTCCCCGACGAATTCGCTCCAAGGTGGAAACGATTCGCCGGGAGAGTGGCCACCTGCTAACCCCTGATTTTCGGAACTCGTGGCGCGCGAAGACGGTGAGGTTCCGGAAAGTCCGAACCCACCAGCGGGCGACAATAGCCCAGGAATGCCGGAGTTACGTGATTGCCATCGGCCGCCAGAAAGTCATCCGGCATATGACGCGTCTTGGCCGCGACTTCCCGGATGGGAACGAGATCATAGGAGGCACTGTAGTTCAGAACAGGGCGTCGGATGACCACGGAACCATCCACGTTGTCCCACATCGCATATTGGACGGCAATCTCACCCACTTCGCGGGCCTCACGGGCATCGCGGTTGCTGACCACCCCGAGGAAGGAACGCTGCAGATACCCAAACGTATCGGATCGCACGCGCTTGATCTTGAGTTTGGTCTTGACCTCATCGCCCAGCAAATCGCCCAGCGCCCCGGTGCCGGAGAGCTGGATGTTCCCGTGCGCATCGCGTTCAACTTCCTTCGCCAATTTTCCGGCAATGCTTTCGCCTTTTTCGTCCTGAATGCCCTCGGAAACGGCCACGATGCAGCGCCCGTGTTCCTTATAAACGCGATCCACATCGGCAAGAAATTTTTCGATCGAGAACGGGCGCTCCGGCACATAGACGAGGTGGGGACCATCGTCCACATACTTGCGGGCGAGAGCCGAGGCGGCGGTGAGGAAGCCCGCATGACGCCCCATCACCACACCAATCAGAACGCCCGGAAGAGCCCGGTTGTCGAGGTTCAGTCCCATGAACGCCTGGGCGACAAAGCGCGCGGCGGAGCCGAATCCCGGACAGTGATCATTCACGGCGAGATCGTTGTCGATTGTTTTTGGGATGTGGATGGCCCGGAAATCATAGCGGGCGGCCTCCGCCTGCTCGTTGACGATGCGGACGGTGTCCGAAGAATCGTTGCCGCCAACGTAAAAGAAGTAACGGATATCGTGCTTCTGCATGACTTTGAACATGCGCGCGCAATATTCCTCATCCGGCTTGTCCCGCGTGGACATAAGGGCCGAGGAGGAGGTGGCCGCAACCTGCTCAAGGTTGTTCGATGTCTCACGGGTGAGGTCGATAAAATCCTCCTCAAGGATTCCCCGCACCCCATGGATCGCGCCATAGACGGCCGATACTTGGCTGAATTTTCTGGCCTCGAGAGTCACCCCGACAATGCTTTGATTGATTACCGCTGTTGGGCCACCGCCTTGCGCCACCAGCACTTTGCCTTCAAGTCTGCTCATAAGACGGGAAGCATTGCCTGTCCATGCGGGCTTGAGCAAGCCCACATCTCAGATTGGATATTTTTCCTTGATTTGCATCACGCCGCCCCCTCGGAAGAGAGCGGAAAATTTACGCCAGAAACGCGGAGAGTTCTTCCGTGAGCTCCCTGTCATCACTTACGAAAAATTCCTCGTCTGCGGCGAGAGCCAGGGAGGCACCATCGGAACGGACAAATTCCAGAACGAGGGGACGGGTTCCCGAATGCCGTTTGACGGCCTCCAGAACGCGGGGCAGATCCTCTTCCCGCATCTTGTCGCGTGCGAGGCGGAGGCGGACGGTTTTGACCGAAGCTTTGGGCTTCAACTCAGAGAGGGAGGTCGCCGTAACCCGGAGGGAATCCCCGCGGAGGGAGACGCGTGCATGGACGGCAAGGGCGGTGCCGGGGGTCAGGATCGGGAGATTCTTTGTGAAGACGTCCTCCCAGGCGGTAATCTCCTGCGATCCGGTAAAATCTTCCAACACCAGAACCCCGAAGGGTTTTCCGTCCTTTTTCATGAATTTTTTTTCCAAGCTCCCAAGGATGCCCGCCATCTTGACTGAGCAGGCTTCCGTCGTCTGGTGGGCCTGGGAAATGGTCGTATATTTTCCGGAGTCGAAATGTCCCGCGAAGCGATCCAGCGGGTGCCCGCTGACATAGTAGCCGAGGAGTTCCTTTTCATAGGCGAGCATTTCCTGCTGCGGCCAGGGTTCGATTCGGGAGGTGGTCGCGGGGCTGTCCCTGCGAATTGGCATGTCCAGATCTCCGAAGAGGGAGACCTGACCGCTTGCACGATCACGCTGGGCAGCGGCTGCGGTCCCCATGGCGCTCTCGATCTCCGCGAAGAGCTGCGAACGAAATTTTTTGAACGAGTCGAAGGCGCCGCACTTGACGAGGCTCTCGAGAACCTTGCGATTCACGGTGCGGGAGTCGAGGCGGGAACAAAAATCCTCCAGCGACTTGAAGGCGCCATTCTTTTCGCGTTCAGTGATCGCCGACTCCATGGCGCCGGCCCCGACATTTTTGATGGATCCGAGACCGAAGCGGATGGACTTGCCATCCTCCTGAGGCAGGAATTTCAGGTCACTGGAGTTGATATTCGGAGGACGGATGGCGATTCCCATGCGGCGGCATTCCCCGATGATCTCGGCGATGCGTTCCGTCGTATTGGCATCGTAGGTGAGCATCGCCGACAGGAATTCGATCGGATAGTGGGCCTTGAGAAACGCCGTCTGATAAGAGATCCAACCGTAGGCTGCACTGTGGCTTTTGTTGAATCCGTATTTTGCGAACTGGGCAATGAATCCGAAGATCGCGTCAGCGGTTTTGGGGCTGATGTGATTTTTCCTTGCACAGCCTTCGACGAACCGCGTCCGTTCCTCCTCCATTTTTTTCGCATCCTTTTTCCCCATGGCGCGGCGGAGCAAATCGGCATCGCCGAGCGAGTATCCCGCGAGGATGCTGGCCGCGAATTGGACCTGTTCCTGATAGACGATGATTCCGTAGGTTTCCGCGCAGACCTGTTCGAGGAGGGGGTGGAGGTATTCGATTTTTTTTCGGCCCTTCTTGCGTTCGATGTAATCGGGAATGAGATCCATCGGTCCCGGGCGGTAGAGGGCACCCAGGGCGATGATGTCGTTGAGACTTTTGATGTCAAAATTTTTGCAATGGTCCGTGATCCCTCCGCCCTCCATCTGGAAGATGCCCGGGGTTTCCCCCCGGTTGTAGATGCCAAAGGCCTCCGCATCATCCACCGGTATGGCGGCGAGGTCGAAGGCGGGTTCCTTTTTGTGGATGAGACGGACGGCCTCGGTCATGACGGTCAAGGTCTTGAGTCCCAGAAAGTCCATCTTCAGCATGCCGAGGTCGGTGAGGGGGCCCATGGCATATTGGGTAACGACTTCCTTGTCCTTCCCCAGGCAGAGGGGCACAAACTCATCGAGATCCCGATCGGCGATGACGACGCCTGCAGCGTGAATGCCCGTATTCCGACTCAGCCCTTCGAGCACGGTTGCATAGTCCCAAGCCTGCCGGACGGCAGGCTCGTTGGCAATGGCGGCGGCGAGTTCCGGGTTCTTCTCCGCCGCGGATTTCAGGGTGATGTTGAGCTCGTTGGGAATCATCTTGGCGAGACGGTCGCCATCCGAATAACTCCAGCCCAACACACGCCCCACGTCGCGCACGACGCTTTTTGCGCCCAGCGTTCCAAAGGTCACGATTTGTGAGACCGAGCGTTCGCCATATTTTTTCCGCACGTAGTCGATCACCTCATTGCGGCGTTCCATGCAAAAGTCCACATCGATATCCGGCGGGGTGATGCGTTCGGGATTGAGGAAGCGCTCAAAAACGAGTCCATATTGCAGAGGGTCAATGTCTGTGATTGCCAGGGCATAGGCCACAAGGGAGCCGGCGGCCGATCCCCGGCCGGGACCGACGGGAATCCCCCGGTTTTTTGCAAAGTGGATAAAGTCCCAGACGATGAGGAAGTAGCTCACAAACCCGCTGCCCTCGATGACCTGGAGTTCGTAGTTCAGTCGCGTCAAGAGTTCGCCATCCGTGGAGGCCCGTTCGCCATAGCGGGAGCGAAGCCCTTCCTGACACAAGTCGCGGAGATATTTTTCCCGGGTTGTTCCGTCCGGCACCTGATACACTGGGAATTTTGCCTTCCCGAATTCCATTTCGAAGTGGCAACGTTCGGCAATCGCCAGGGTGTTGTCGCAGGCTTCCGGCAGTTCCGCAAAGAGCGCGCGCATTTCCTGCGGGGACTTGAAATAGAGCTCGGGAACGTAATGGAGCCGTTTTTCGTCCATCACCATCGCTCCTGTGCCGATGCAAATCATGACATCGTGCGCGTCGTGGTGGCTGCGCTCGAGAAAATGCACGTCATTGGCCGCCACCAAACCGAGGTCCAGCGATTTTGCGATGCGGACAAGGTCCGGATTCGTGCGCCGTTGGGCCTCGATGCCATGGTTATGGAGCTCAACAAAGTAGTTTTCACGGCCAAAAATGTCGCGATATCCCGCCGCCGCCTGTTCTGCTGCCTGGAAATTGCCCGCCAGGAGATGGGAATTGAGTTCGCCCTTGAGGCATCCACTGAGCACAATGAGGCCCTCGGAGTGGCGGGCCAGAAGATCCTTGTCCACGCGGGGTTTGTAATAGAATCCTTCGAGGTGGGCGGCCGTCACAAGTTTGACCAGATTTTTGTAACCCGTCTCGTTCGTCGCCAGCACCGTGAGGTGAAAAGCCGCCTCCTTGCCGGAGGAGGCCTTTTTGTCCGTCATCGCGTTTGGCGCGACATAGAGTTCGCACCCGATGATCGGTTTGACCCCCGAATCCTTTTTCGCCTGATAAAAGGGAACCGCGCCAAACAGGTTGCCATGATCGGTGAGGGCCACCGCCGGCATTTCGAATTCCCTGGCTTTCTTGATCAAATCTCCGACCCGGATCGCCCCGTCGAGCAGCGAGTATTCCGAGTGGCAATGCAGGTGGACAAAAGACATGCCGCGACATTACGGCGGAAGTCTGCGGGTGTCGAATGAACAGTCCATTTCCGAAGGGAATGGCCGCACGATTTTTTCAGTCACATCCACACGGTCAACTGGTCGAGGACACTGCGGAAGGGCATGTCTTCGAGGAGTCCGAAGGCGTCGTGCCGGGTCAGTCGGTCCCGAAGAGTGGCCGGGCTGCGAATGCCGCAGAGGAATCGGGCCAGGGGGCGGGGGCTGCGCAGGGCGGCATGTTGCTCTGAGCGGAGGGTTTGGATGATTTTCAGATCTTCCAAAGAAATCTCCCG
>JACSRU010000088.1 GCA_014879575.1 Chthoniobacterales bacterium
CTGGGCTATTGAATCATGCGCCTTTGGCGCAGGGCATCTCGTTTTTGCACTTATTGGAGATGCGCCCGGCGCATTGGGCACGGCCAGAAAGCATTTGCATTTCTTTGGCTTTGGGTTCAGTCTCCCCGTCCATCAAATTTTTTATGAGTCAGCATCCCAGTTTAAAAGGCAAGGGCGCCATCCAGGCCAAGCGCAGTGTTTTGAAGAGGTTCGAGCGTGTCGAACTTTTGAAGAAGCGCGGACAGTTCAAGGACGGTCAGCGCGTGATCGGTCTCCCGAAGACAAAGCCGGAGGATTAATCGTCCCCTGCCCATGCGGCTGAACCGATTTCTTGCCGCGGCGGGTCTGGGCTCCAGGCGGTCCTGCGAGGAATTGATTGCCTCCGGCGCGGTCATGCTCAACGGTCGCCGGGTTGACAAGCTGGCGACCGTCGTTGCCGACGGGGACGATGTGCGTGTCCACGGACGGATCCTGCGGGTTGCCCGGCCGCTCCATGTGCTCTTCCACAAGCCGCGGGGGTTTGTCGTGACAAAATCCGACGAGCGCGGACGGCGGACGATTTACGATCTCCTGCCGCCGGAATTTTCCACGCTTTTTCACGTGGGGCGGCTCGACAAGGACAGCGAGGGGCTTCTTTTGCTCACCAATGATGGGGATCTTGCGCAGAAGTTGACGCATCCCTCGCATGGGATCGAAAAGGAATACGAGGTCGTCCTCGACAAGGCGTTTGATCCCATCCACTCCGCGAAATTGCTCAAGGGCATCTTCCTCGAGGGGGGGCGCGGGCGTTTCGAACGCATTTCCCAACTCGGTCCGGATCGCGTCCGGGTCGTGCTCCGCCAGGGGATCAAACGGCAAATTCGTCTGATGTTTTACAACATGGGTTACGAAGTGGAACGTCTCAAACGGATTCGCATCGGGCCGGTGGATGACCGGGGGCTGCCGCCCGGGCGCTTTCGGATGATTTCCCCCCGCGAGTTGCAAGTCCTCCAGGCCACGGGGTCCGCTCCCTCGAAGATCCGCAAACCCATCCGTCACAAGCGTCCACCCGGCAGGAAAATTCCGACCCGGGAGCGGGCGGGCGCCAAATCTTCTGCTTGAGTCCAAGGCCGCGCTCGCATTGGATACGCAGAGCATGAAATCCCTTATCCAAAGCGTTCCAGACGGGCCGAAAGCCATCGGACCTTACTCTCTTGGCGTTGTCGCCGAGGGGCGGTTTATTTTTGTCTCCGGCATGACTCCATTCGATCCCGCGACCGGGAAAATCGAGAGGGGTTCTGTGTCCGGGCAGACGACGCTCGTTCTGGAGAATATCAAAAAAGTGCTGAAAGCCTCCGGGGCTTCGCTCTCCGATGTCGTGAGCTGCCGGGTTTATCTTTCGAACCTTACGCCTGAGACTTTCCAGGAAATGAACGAGGTTTACTCGCGCTACTTCGGCGATTCGCCGCCGGCGCGCGCAACGCTCGGTGCCCAATTGCTCGGATTTGACGTGGAAATCGAATGCGTGGCTGCTCTCTCAGAAAAAAATCCATCCCTATGAAAATCGCCCAAGAATTCCGGGAGTTCATCTCACGCGGCAATGTTGTGGATTTGGCGGTCGGTGTGATCATTGGCGCCGCCTTCGGCAAAATTGTCACGAGTCTTGTGAACGACGTCATCATGCCTCCAATCGGGGCGTTGATGAAGGGGATCAACTTCAATGCGCTCTTCTTTTGCCTCAACGGGCAAACCTTCAAATCCCTTGAGGAGGCCAAGCAGGCCGGGGCGCCGGTCATTGGCTACGGAGCATTCATCAACACGGCGATCGAATTTGTCATTGTTGCCGCCTGTGTGTTTGCGCTCGTGAAGGTCGTGAACAAAATCAAACGCGCGGAATCGCCCGCCCCGGCCGCCCCTCCGAAATCCGAGCTGCTCCTGGAGGAAATCCGGGATCTCCTGAAGAGGTAGCCGTTTCTGAGATTTGAACGGAGACCGGGGATCCCACCCAATACGGTTAACTTAGCACTTTATTCGACCACCCCCAGCATCGCATGTCCCACAATTTCTTTTTCGATCACCAATGAAAAATCGCAAAGGCATCATCCTGGCCGGCGGCTCCGGAACCCGCCTGCATCCGATCACGCAGGCGGTCTCCAAACAACTCCTGCCCGTCTATGACAAACCGATGATTTTCTATCCGCTCAGCACCCTCATGCTGGCAGACATCCGGGAAATCCTCATCATCTCCACCCCGCACGACCTGCCGTCGTTTCGCAGGCTTCTCGGCGATGGCACCCGCTACGGATTGTCGTTTTCGTTTTGCGAGCAGCCGAGTCCGGATGGCCTCGCCCAGGCATTTCTTCTGGGGGAGGAATTCCTGGGGGGAAGTCCGGCGGCACTTGTGCTGGGGGACAATCTGTTCTACGGGAACGAACTCACCCAGGCGCTCCACGAAGCCGATGCCTGGCGCGAGGGCGCCACGATTTTTGCCTACGAAGTCACGAATCCCTCGGACTACGGGGTGGTCGAGTTTGATGCCGGTGGCCGGGCGATCTCTCTGGAGGAAAAGCCCACCCACCCGAAAAGCCGGTGCGCCATTCCCGGGCTTTACTTTTACGACGAGCGCGTCGCAACCCTGGCACGTTCGCTGAAGCCCTCGCGACGCGGGGAACTGGAAATCACCGACCTCAATCGCATCTACCTCGAAGAGGGAACCCTCCGGGTCAAACGCTTCGGACGCGGAACCGCCTGGCTGGATACCGGCACCCATGAGTCCCTCCTGGAAGCCGGGGATTTCGTGAGGGCGATCCAGAATCGTCAGGGCCTCCAGATCGCCTGCCTGGAGGAAATCGCCTTCCACAAAAACTGGTTGTCAGCCGACCAACTGAACGAAGCTGCTGCGCGTTTTGGAAAATCCTCCTACGGCGCCTACCTGCGCGGCATTCTTGAAAGGACGCTTCCATGAGAACAGAACCCCTGAAAATCGAAGGAGCCCTGCTCCTCCAGCCGCAACTCTTCGGGGACGAACGGGGATTTTTTCTTGAGGCCTGGAACCGCAAGGTCTTCGCCGAGATCGGTCTCGATTACGATTTCGTCCAGGACAACCACAGCCGGTCGTCAAAAAACGTCCTGCGCGGGATGCATTATCAGGTCAACGGGAAGGCCCAGGGAAAAATCGTCTGGGTCTCGAGTGGTGCCGTCTTTGATGCCGTTGTGGATCTGCGCGAAGACTCCCCGACATTCGGCAAATGGGACGGACGCCTTCTCACCAGTGCCTGCCATGAACGCCTCTGGGCACCCCCGGGATGCGCCCACGGGTTTCTCGTTGTCAGCGACCATGCGGACTTTCATTACAAATGCACGGACTACTACTCGCCGAAGGATGAGCGGATTCTGAAGTGGGATGACCCCGAGATCGGGATTTACTGGCCCATCCCCCGGGGGCTGAATCCCCAGCTTGCCCCGCGGGATGCCGCCGGACGGAGTTTTTCCGAGTGTGACAAATACCCTGCCGGTTCGCACTTGGGGTTGGGATTTCCCGCGAAGCCGTCCGCTGGCTGACCGGGCGGCTTTTCCTCCCGGTGGCGGATTCCCTCTCGCGCTTGACCGGGAACAAATGATACCAAGGGAGCGCGTATGGAACCCATCCTCACCTATAACGTCCTCCCAAAGCTTCCCGCCGCTCTCGAACCGCTCCGGGAGATGGTTTACAACCTGTGGTGGACGTGGGAGCCCGAGGCCCGACGACTCTTCCGGTTTCTGGATGTGCCGCTTTGGGATGCGACGAATCACAACCCCCTGCGGATGTTGCAGACTTGCCGACAGGCCCGCCTGACCGAGGTCGCCGGGGATGAGCATTTCCTTAAAGATCTCCACTCCGTGCATGCCAGGTTCCGCGCCTACATGGAGCGGCAGGACACTTACGGAAAACTTCGGAGCCAAACGACTCCGCTGAAAAATCCCGTCGCCTACTTTTCCGCAGAATACGGATTCCATGAATCGTTTCCCAACTATTCCGGGGGCCTTGGCATTTTGTCCGGCGACCATTGCAAGTCGGCCTCGGATCTCGATCTGAATTTCGTGGCGGTCGGTCTTCTCTACCGCGACGGATACTTCAAGCAACAGATCGACAAGGAGGGCTGGCAGGAAGCCGTGCGCCTCAACCAAAATTTCCACCACCTGCCGGTCGAGGAGGTCAGGCACGATGGCGTGCCCCTCAAAATTGCGGTCTCATTTCCCAACCGCGAAGTCCATGCCAAGGTCTGGCGGCTGGCCGTCGGGAGGATTCCACTCTATCTCCTCGACACCATGCTCCCGGAAAATTCTCCGGAGGACCAGCTCATCACCGCCCAACTCTACGGTGGCGACCAGGAGTTTCGCATCCGCCAGGAAATCGTTCTTGGGATGGGCGGCTGCCGGGCTCTCCGGGCCATGGGAATTTTCCCGCAGGTTTTCCACATGAACGAAGGTCACTCGGCCTTTCTGGTCCTCGAGCGGATTCGGGAATACGTCCGAACCGAGGGCCTGGACTTCAGCGCGGCGTTGCAGGTTGTCGCCGCCTCGGGGGTCTTCACAACGCACACACCGGTCCCGGCGGGCAACGATGCGTTTTCCCACGCCCTCATGGAAAAATATTTCACGGAATTCCCCCAGCAGGTGGGAATCACGTTCGACCGGCTTTTTGGCATGGGCCAGGCAACCGTGGATCCTGAAAACACGTTCAGCATGACCATTCTCGCGCTGCGCGCCAGTCGGTATGCGAATGGCGTCAGCAAGCTGCACGGCGAGGTCAGCCGAGGGCTCTGGAAAAATGTTTGGAAGGATGTGCCGGTGGATGAAGTCCCGATCACCAGCATCACAAACGGGGTTCACATCAAAACCTGGGCCGCCGGGGAATTCCACGACCTCTACGAAAAATACCTCGGCAAGGATTGGGAGGACCAACTGACGTGCTCGGATTACTGGCGCGGGGTGATTGACATTCCGGATGAGGTTCTCTGGAATCTTCACCAGCTCCTCAAGCAACGCACGATCGATTTTCTGAGAGAGCGCATTCATGCCCAGCGCCTCCGGAATGGCGAGCCCCCCGATCAGGTCCGGCATGCCAACAGGCTCCTGAACAGCGAGGTGTTGACCGTCGGTTTCGCGAGGCGCTTTGCCACCTACAAGCGGGGAACCCTTCTCTTTCGGGATCTGGACCGCCTCGTGAAACTGATCACAAATCGCGAGCGTCCGGTCCAATTTGTCTTCGCCGGAAAATCGCATCCCGCAGACGACGGCGGCAAAAAATTGATCCAGGAAGTTTACCAACATTCCCGGGATCCGCGGTTTGAAGACCGCATTGTTTTTGTTGAAGACTACGATACGAATGTCGCCCGCCGCCTTTGCCAGGGCGTGGATCTCTGGCTCAACAATCCGCTCCGCCCGCTCGAGGCCAGCGGAACCAGCGGGATGAAGTTTCCGCCCAACGGCGGACTCAATTTCAGCGTACTGGACGGCTGGTGGCTGGAGAGTTGGAATGGCAAGAATGGCTGGGCGATTGGTTCGGAGATCACCGGCGGCTCCGAGGCCCTCCAGGACCAGGTGGACCTCCAGAGCCTCTTCCATGTGCTCGAGAACCAGATCATCCCGCTCTACTATGCCAAGCCGGATGGCCGGCTTCCGCTCGCCTGGATCCAGTTGATGAGGGAATCCCTGAGAACGGTTGTCCCGGTGTTCAACACCCACCGCATGGTTTCGGAATACAACGAACGCCTTTACGAGCCCTCGGCCTCCGCAGTGGCCACGCTCAGCGAAAACCATTGCGCCAATGCGGTGGCCCTCAGCGAATGGAAGGCGGAGATCCGCGCCCAGTGGCCGCAGGTTCGTGTCCTCGACTACGAACTTGCCTACCAAATCTCCGATGACAAGACCGCCAGGGAGGTCTTTTTTGTCGGCGAGCAGATGACGGTCGAGGCCCGCGTGCATCTCGGAGCCGTGAAACCGGGAAATGTCCGCGTCCAGGCCTACTACGGGCCGGTGGATAAAAACCGGATTACGACCGCCTCATTCACCGACCTGCAGATGAAGAAGTCCCTCAAGGAGGGAAATTACCTCTTCTCCGGTCTCATCCCGGCCAGCGAGAGCGGGAGCTACGGCCTGAATGTGCGCGTCATTCCAACCCATCCGCACATCACGCAGGCCCATGAGCTGCGCCTGATCACGTGGGCGCGATGACTCCCGCCCTTTCCACTTGCTGGAATGCCCGCCGGCATAAAAACGGTTGCGACATGGTGGAGGAAATCCTTGCGCTCGGCTTTCAACAAATCGAACTCAGCCACGGCATGCCGGCCCCTGTGTTGGAAGGGGTCCTGGAGGCCCGCAGGAAACATCGGCTCTCCATCAGCAGCGTCCACAACTTCCTGCCCTCACCTGTGGAAATCCGCGTGGATGATCCGGACTGCTATGAGTTCACCTCCCATCGTCCGTCTGATCGCGAGCGCGCGGTGCGGCTGACCTGTCGGACCATTGACTGGGCGGAAAAACTGGAGGCTCCCTTTGTGGTCGTCCACTGCGGACGCATCCGCTCGCTCGCCCTCACGGACAACCTCCGCGAAATGGTGGCGGGAGGGCAGTTTTTGAGCCGGGCGTATGTGGACAAAAAACTCGATGCGGTCCGCAAGCGCGAGCGCATTGATGAAATCTACGTGCAGCGGGTTCTGGAATGTCTCACCGAGGTGGTGGATTACGCCGGCACGAAGGGGATTCGCATCGGTATTGAAAACCGCGAGTATTATGAGGCGGTTCCCACCGAGCGCGAACTCGTGACCTTTCTCCGTCGGTTGGATTCCGCGCACGTTGGCTATTGGCATGACTTCGGCCACGCGCAGATCAAACACAACCTCGGGCTCATGGATCACCGCCAGTGGCTGGAGACCGCCGCCCCGCTGGCTCTCGGCTGCCATGTCCACGATGTCAAATGGCCGTTCCGTGACCACTGCGCCCCGTTCACCGGAGAAATTGACTTCGAAACCCTGCTTCCCCTCTTCCCAAAATCCTCTGTCATGGTATTTGAACTCTCTCCGCGCACGCCCGTGGAGGATGTCCGCGCGGCGTTGCAACAGTGGACCCATACGTTTGCCTGATGAAAAAAATCCTTCTGCCCATTATCCAAATTCTTATCACCATCGGTCTGCTCTGGTGGATTTTTCGGGATCCCGGGCAGAACCGGAAGATGCTCGAAGCGATCGGGAAGGCCCGGAACGATGGCGGTCTCTGGTGGTTTGTTCCCGGCATCCTGGCCCTGGGGCTTGCCATGCTCTTCCAGACGTGGCGGTGGACGATTTTGCTGCGCGTGCAAAATATCACGGTTTCGTTCTCCCGGGCGCTCCGCATCATGTTCTCGGGCATGTTTTTCAACCTGTTCCTCCTGGGTTCGACCGGCGGGGATGTCATCAAGATTTTTTTTATCATGCGGGAGGCGCCGGATAAAAAGGCGGGTGCCCTTCTGAGTGTGTTCATTGATCGCGTGGTCGGCCTGCTGGCCCTTGCGACCGTTTCCGCCGTGGTGATTTTGCTTCGTTGGAGCGACCTGATGAGAGCCGCTCCCTGGGGGGTTTTGACGGTGGTGCTGATTCTCGGCGGTTCGCTCGCCTTTATCTTTGCGGCCTGGCTCGTGGACCGCCTGCACCTGACCTCCCGCCTGCCGCACTGGCTGCCCCTGCATGCCAAGATCGCCGAGGCGGCCACGGCCTTTTCGCAGTATGCCAAAGCCGGCGGGGCAGTCGGTCGGGCGTTCCTGCTTTCGCTCCCGGCCCACTTGTTGATTTTTTCCACGTTCTACTTTGCGGCAAAGGCGTTCAATGCCGGCCTCAGCCTGATCAACATCTTCTGTGTCATGCCGATTGTCTCGACGGTCACGGCTCTGCCAATCAGCCTCGGGGGCGCGGGGGTTCGCGAGGGGCTTTTCATCACCCTCCTTGGCGACCTCTACGGCACGCCCAAGGAAATCGCCATGTCAATTTCGATCTCCGGCTTCCTGATGCTTGTCTTTTGGAGTCTCGTCGGGGGTCTCGTTTACCTGTTATACCGTTCAAGCAATCCGGGTTCCGCCAAACTTTCCGAAATCGAAAAAACGGTGGACGCTTTTGAGCATCAGTTGGAGGATGACGCGGAGAGGGGATTCAAACCCGAAGACTGACTCCCTGCCTTGCCGTCCATTGTCCTACACCCGATGCCGATCCAACTCAAAGCCGCCAACCTCGAAAGATCCTTCCGGATCAGCAAGTCAACCATTTCGGTCCTGCGGGGTGTCAGCCTGGAGATCGCCAGCGGGGAGGCGGTTTTCCTGTGCGGAGCCAGCGGCGCCGGAAAAACCACCCTGCTCTACACCCTCGCGGGCCTCGAGACCCCGGAGTCGGGAACGGTGGAGTTTGAAGGACACTCCCTTTACTCCATGGGCACCGATCCCCTTTCCCAACTCAGAAATCGCCGGATGGGATTCGTGTTCCAATCCTACTTTCTTCTTCCCGAGCTGACCGCGCTGGAAAACGTCCTCGTTCCCGCGATGATTGCCGGCAGGACCTCGGTGGAGAAAGCCTCCTCGCTCCTTGATCGGGTGGGCCTGGCGGAACGTCTCCACCACCTGCCGGCGGAACTGAGCGGGGGCGAACAGCAACGCGTCGCCATCGCCAGGGCTCTCATCAACGATCCGGCGATTCTCTTCGCGGATGAGCCAACCGGCAACCTCGATTCCCACACCGGGGAGGCCATCATCGAACTGCTCCTCGGGGTCACCCGATCCGAAAATTGCACGCTCGTTGTCGTCACCCACGATGAGCACCTCGCGCGACGCGGCGACCGGTTGCTGCGCATCGAGGACGGACGACTCGCCGGTTCGTAATCCCTGCCATGGCCTTCGATTACCCCGCGCCTTTTCTCCAACTCGCCCGCGAGTTGCGGCGGTTGCCAGGCATCGGCCCGCGCAGCGCCGAACGCATCGCCCTGTGGCTTCTTTCAAACAAGGACGCCCGCCCGGGGCAGTTGTCAGCGGCATTGTCCACGGCGGAGACAGCCATCCGCCCCTGTTCCCGGTGCGGCTTCTTTGCCACGGATGACCTCTGCGAGATTTGCCTTCAACCCGCAAGAGGCGGACGCGAGATCTGTGTCGTCGAGCTGGCCACCGACATCCTGCCATTGGAAAAAACCGGTTCCTTCCGCGGTCTCTACCATGCCCTGGGAGGACGCTTGGCACCGCTCGACCACATCGGACCCGCGCAGCTCCGCATTGAGTCATTGCAAAAACGCCTCCTCACGGAAAACCCCGTCGAAATCATTCTGGCCCTCAGTGCCGACGTGGAGGGCGAGGCCACAACGAATTATCTGGTGGAAATCCTCGAACCCCTGGGGATTCCCCTGACGCGGATTGCCCACGGTCTCCCGGCGGGTGGTGGCCTGGAACATGCCGATCAGATCACCTTGCTGCGCGCTCTGTCCGGACGTCGCCCGGTCGCGGAACGCTGACGATTCCCTCTTCTCTCTTGCCCTCCTCCCTCCCAACACGGATGATCGCCGCCCACACTTCTCATGAATCACATTGACTGGATCTTCGTCATTCTCCCCCTGCTGATCGTATTTTTTGCCGGATGGTATACGAAGCGCTACATGCGCAGCGTGGCGGACTTTGTCTCCGGTGGGCGGGTGGCCGGACGCTACCTCCTCGCCGTGGCGCGGGGAGAGATGGCCTCCGGGGCGGTCGTCTTTGTCGCCTCCTTCGAGGTGATCCGCCAATCCGGCTTCACCCTCACCTGGTGGGGATGGATCAACATCCCGGTGGGGCTGATGATCGCGATCACCGGGTTCGTGGTTTACCGCTATCGCGAGACCCGGGCGATGACTCTCGCCCAATTTTTTGAACTCCGCTACAGCAAGTCGTTTCGCATCTTCACCGGCGCGCTCGGCTTCTTTGCCGGCCTGATCAACTTCGGCATCATCCCCGCCGTGGGGGCGCGGTTTATCACGCAATTTCTTGGGCTTCCTGGAACGGTCGAGATTTTTGGTTTCACGATCATGTCCTATATCCCGGTCATGGCCGTGCTGCTGTCCATCACGGTTTACCTGACCATTTCCGGCGGGCTGATTTCCGTGATGATCACCGACTGCCTGGAAGGGATGATCTCCCAGATTTTTTATCTCGTGATCATCTTCACCCTCGTCTGGCTCTTCCCCTGGGAACTGATCAGTTCCGTGCTGACCGACCAACCCCCCGGCCAATCCCTGATCAATCCCTTCGATGCCGGCGGTCTGAAGGATTTCAACATTTTTTACGTCCTGATGGGCGCCTTTGTGAGTGTTTACGGGACGATGGCCTGGCAAAACCAGAGTGCCTACAACGCCGCCGGCCTCACGCCCCACGAAAATCGGATGGGAAACATTCTCGGTCGCTGGAGGGATTCCGCGAGAGCCACGACGGTCCTCCTCCTTGGCATCTGCGCCCTCACCTACATGAAGCATCCGCACTTCGCGCCGCAGGCCGCGCATGTGAATGAAATCGTGAGCCGAATCCCTGACCCGCAAATGCAACAGCAAATGTTGCTGCCGACCGCCGTGACGGAGTTCCTGCCAACGGGTGTGAAGGGCATGCTTTTTGTCATCCTTCTGATGGGAGTTTTCGGCGGGGACTCCACCCATCTGCATTCCTGGAGTGGTCTCTTCATCCAGGACATTTTGGTGCCGCTGCGGAAGAAACCTTTCGGTCCGAAGGCGCACCTCCTGCTGCTGCGCTGTTCGGTGCTTGGGGTGGCCCTGTTTGCCTTTGTCTTCGGTGCCCTGTTCCGACAGATGGAGTATATCATCATGTGGTGGTCGGTGACGATGGCCGTTTACGTGGGGGGCGCGGGGGCGGTCATCATCGGGGGTCTCTACTGGAAAAAAGGGACCACGGCCGGTGCCTGGACGGCCCTCCTCACAGGCTCCGGACTCGCGCTCGGCGGGATCATCGCCCGACAGATCTGGGGCGAACAATTCCCGATGAATGGCATGCAGGTTTCCTTCGCTTCCTCCCTCATCGCCTGCGTGCTCTACCTGGTGGTCTCGCTTCTCACCTGCAAACAGGACTTTAACATGGACCGGCTCCTCCACCGGGGCGAATACGCGAAAATCAAAAAGCAGGTCGGTGACGCGCACCAACTGCCCGGCAGGGACCACCGGAAGACCTCGCTTCTGGGACGGATGATCGGCTTTGATGAAAATTTCACGCTGGGGGACAAGTGGATCACCGGCGGCCTCTTCGGCTGGAGTATGCTTTGGTTCGGTATTTTCATCGTGGGCACCCTCTGGAATCTGATCGCCCCCTGGCCGAATTCCGTCTGGTCCACCTTCTGGCACGTTCAGGCGATTTCCATCCCGATCTTCATGGCCGTGGCCACCTCGATCTGGTTCACGTGGGGCGGAACCCGGGACATCCGCGATCTCCTGCGTCGGCTCAAAGGGGAAACCATCAACCACCTCGACGACGGAACCGTGGTGGGACACCAGAATCTCGACGAACGGACGAAAACCGAATAATATGAGACTGGTTCGGTGAAGGAAAAGCAACTTGTCCGGAGTCAAAAAGGACGGTTCGTTCACGATGGTCCTGGTGTGACTTGGCCAGTCGGGAAAGCACGTCGCGGCACTCGGAGAAAACCTCACGGGATGCTTTGTCAAACGACACTATTCGGGCCGGGACCGTGTCGGATGTGGTCAACTTCCTCGCAACAAATTCCCGCACCCGCGCCTGTTCGGAGTCGGGCAGGGCGCGGATTTGTTCGATCACTTCGGCGGCCCTCATATCGGAGCACTGCCATGAGTTGCCGCGCCCGGCAAGAGCTTGGGCTGACCGATTCGAGCGCATCTCCGTTTTGTGCAACAAGAAAACTGACGGGCATTCGCCCGTGAGCAGAAGCAGCGGACAAGCTGTCCACGCTCCGTTGGTTGCACGAAGCGGAGATGCGCCAGACCGTCTCGCTCAGGCACCGCTGCCGAGTCCGGGGCTGTCGGGGTTCGGGAAACGATGGCGACCGTTCCGGACGGCGAACAGGCCGTCGAGACGCGGCAGCCAGGCGGCGTTCGCATCCGGCGTGTATTGCGGGGAGTTGAGTTCCACGCCATTGCGCGTCGCGAGATGCGCGCCGACCAGAAAGGCATGAATCGCGGAGTAGCCGGGATTCGTCAGGTCCTGCAGCGAGAGTTGCAGGCCATTTTCCGCCGCCCATGCGGCTGAGACCAAAGTGAAGCTGTGTCCCTTGCAGGTCTTCAGCGCAAGTCCGCTCCAGCCCTGTTCCTTGGCAACGGGGAGCAACTCCAGCGAGGTGAGACCCTCATCCAGGAAAACCGGTTTGCGGGCTCCGACCTCGTGCCAGGCAAACGGCTGTTTCGTGATGTCCCGGGCGGTGGGTTGTTCCAGATAATCGAGAGCCGAATACGCGTCCGGGTTCATGGCTTCGAGCCGCTCCAGGTAGTCGAGAACGGATGCCGTATCCGGATTTCCCTCATTGCTGTCCACGGAAAGGACCGGGTTTTCGATTCCCCAGCTTCGTGCCGCCCGGAAGATTTCCGCCGTGCGCGCGGCGTCAGCCGCATTGTCCTTGGCCAGGGTCTTGATCTTGAAACAGCGGATGCCGGTTCGCTCGATCGCCGGATGCACACCGGTTTCCAGATCATCCTTCGCCCCCACCACCCACCAGGCGTCAAGGGAGGACGCCGGGGCTCGCAACACCCGGGCGATTGCTCCACAGGCTCCCTGCGCGGGAAACCATGCGTCCGCCGACGGGATCGGAGCCGGTTCGTCGTAAAATCGGAACGCCGACATTCCAAGTGCCTGTCCGACGGCATCGTGGAGGGCCGCGTCGAACGGACTTGCACACACGCCGCGCGCCAGGAGCGGCATTTCCGGAAAAGCAAACCCGGCTTCGGAGAGGGAGTGGTGCAGACGCAGCCCGAGTTCGAGAGGATGTCCGGCTTCGCCGCCGCAGGCATCCGGCAGGGAGGCCGCGAGGCACTCGCACAGACCGCGCATGGTGCCATCCTTCAGGGACCTGTCCGGCACGGGACCGGGCCAGGCCCAAAGGTCGCTGAGATAAATCGAGCCCCGCCCCGTTCCCTCCCGCGTGCCCACGCGGACCCGCACGCGAACCCGGGCCTCGGTGGCCTTGGTGATCAACCCCGAGCTGATTTGCAGCGGTTTGACAAAGGGCTGCTCGATGAATTCGACGGCGGCGTCAAGGATGTGGACGTTCATGGCTGCCGTCCCCCCGCGATCTCGGACATGTCCACGGCGCGTCCTTCGATGTAGGACTTTGCGGCGGCGAGGCAGACCCGGGTCGCGAGTACGGCATCAGATGCCGGACACACCGGACCGCGCTCGCCCCGAATTTCGCGGATAAATTCGGCCAGCATGCGGCGGTGTCCCTTGTCCGGCTCGGCGGTGAACTGAAGCATCGGATCGTTGGCGGCCTCCGCACAGGCGGCCTGTTTTTTCTCCAGCCAGCCGTGCAGTCCGCCTTCCCGTCCCACATTCGGATGGCGGTCGTTCAGCATCGGAAAGCGCGTCACGGGCGGCGCGCCGACGATTCCCCCGGTGCGGACTTCGAGCATGTGGTCGCACACCACGATGCCCCCCCCGCCGATGGCTTCGAGCAGTTCCTTGGGATAGGCAAAGGAACCCGTGCTGGCCATCGTCACGGTCGCCATCCCGCCATGGGCATAGTGGATGATGATCGCATGATTGAGCAC
>JACSRU010000172.1 GCA_014879575.1 Chthoniobacterales bacterium
CTGCCCATCACCCTGGACGTGGGCACCAATAACGAAAGCCTGCTGGAAGATCCCTTCTACATCGGTCTGCCGAGAAAGAGGGCGCGGGGAGCGGAATACGAGGGGTTTTTGGAAGAGTTTGTCGAGGCGACTCAAAAGGTTTTCCCGGGAAGCCTGATCCAGTTCGAGGATTTTGGAAATCACAATGCCTTTGATCTTCTCGCGAAATGGCGCGACCGGACGTGTTGTTTCAATGATGACATTCAGGGCACGGCGGCCGTCGCGCTTGCGGGGTTGATCGCCGCCACCCGGGAAACGGGAATTGCTCTCCGCGATCAAAAAATTATTTTCCTCGGTGCCGGAGAGGCAGGCACCGGTATCGGTGAGCTTTTTGTCAGTGCGCTAAGAGAAGAGGGCGTTGATGAGGCGCACGCCAGGACGCGCTGCTGGTTTGTGGATTCCAAGGGGCTGCTGGTTCAGGGCCGCGGAGACATTCTTCCCAAACACAAGCTTCCTTTTGCGCATGAAGCGAAACATGTCAGCACGCTGATGGAGGCGGTTGACCAAGTGCGACCCACCGCGTTGATCGGAGTTTCCGGGGTCGGACGCTCCTTTCACAAAGAAGTGTTGGGTGCCATGGCGGCGTTCAACGAGCGGCCAGTGATCTTCGCCCTGTCCAACCCAACTTCCAAAGCCGAATGTACGGCCGAGGAGGCCTACCTTCACACGGAGGGACGCGCCATATTCGCAAGCGGAAGTCCATTTAAGCCCGTTTCCCATCAAGGTCGCACCTTGTACCCCGGCCAGGGAAACAATGTTTACGTCTTCCCGGGGGTCGGCCTGGGTGCCTTGGCCTGTGCGGCCTCGCGGGTGGATGATTCGATGTTTCTCGCGGCGGCAAAAACGCTTGCTCGCGAGGTGACAAAGGAGGATTTGGCCAGGGGGAGTGTTTACCCTTCCTTGACGCGCATCCGGGACGTTTCTCTGAAAATCGCATCAGCCGTTGCCGAACGCGCCTACGAGCTGGGTTACGCGAAACTCCCCCGTCCGCTCGACATCGAGACCCATGTGGCGGGAAGGATGTATGTGCCCAGCTACGCGGACTACTCGCCTTCAGAAATGGGATGATCCCACCTTGCGGGCGGCACTCAAGATTCCGCCTCTTCCCCGGGAGTTATTCCGAGTGCCTCCTCGGTTTCTCCCGGACGACCAAGCTTCATCCACTCCTTGAAAAGGAGGGCGAGAAATAGCAGCGAAAGCGCGGAAAAAAAGAGATCCCAGGCAACAATCAGTCGGTAGAAGTAGTCCTTTCCGAAGATCGCGTCCGGATAGTGATTTTTCATGGTATCGAGAAAAAACCCGACCAGGAATCCTCCCAACACGCTGACGCCAGCTTGGCAAATCGCAGCGAAAGAACAAAATTGCCCGAAGCGTTCCCGGGGGAACAACCGCATGAGCAAAGGCATGGTTGTGGCATTGTAAACAACACCCAATGCCAAGTTGATCACATTGATAGTCAATATGATAGAAAAATTCACCTCCGGTCGGAATTGTACGAACAGCCAAAGGAATCCCAGTGGTGTGATGACGGTGATCGCCAGTTTGATAATGATCATCAAACGCAACGGATGAAATCTGTCGGCGAACATCCCGGCCGGATAAGTCAGAACCATCGTAGTCACTCCCGTGATTGCAGCGAGCGTTCCGACATTCTGCATCGAGAGCCCCAGCGAAAGATTGACAAACATCCCGTAAATGCTTCCTCCGACATTGGCCAACGCCCAAATGATCAGGTGAATATAAAGCAGGTTGAACAGTTTCTTATGCGTGCATTCCTTAATGTAGGTGAAGACGATGAAAAAGGGATTGCCGCCCGATTTTGCGCGAGGGGCTGGCGGGGGATAATCTCCCTCCTTGACCATGAGGCACATCATCAAAAATCCGGTGAAGTAAAGGAGCCCGACACCAAGAAATATCCACCGCATGTGTTCGAGCGCATGGGGAAAAATAAAATAATTATAGAGGGCTCCCGCCCCCGTCCCCACCATGCGGAAGAGCGCAAGAAAGCGTGCCATGACTGCGGTGGGCACCACATCGTTGAAAAGATAATAAAAGACCGTGCCGACAAAGAGGTCCGCCGAATAAAATAAAAACACGATCAGGGCGATGACACCCGTCGTGATCGCCCCCAGACTCCAGCCGGACCATTGGCCCAGAAAGCCACCATGGAGCCACTGTCCAAGATCTGCGGAGAACCCCATGAGGCAGAGAAACAGGGAAATAAACGGCACCGCAACCATCATGAACGGCCGACGTCTTCCCCATCGGGTCCGCGTGCGATCACTGACCGTGCTGATGACGGGGTTCAGCAAAAAGTTCAGAATCGAGGGAATGCTGATGACGATCACCCCGATCACCCAGTTCGGCATCTCCAACGCCTTGATCTGGAGTGGCAACACCGTCCTCCAGATGGTGTTCATCAGCGTGAAACAAAAGTCTCCCCAGAGCAGCCAGAACATCAGGGCGTAAAGCCCTGCCAGAGTGTAAGTCAGCGTGCCGGCGTGATACTGCCGGGCTCTGAGCGTGGCGATATATTCCCGAATCATGGTATCTTCTGAAGAATCTGATTAAAACAACTGCGTTTTTACGAATGTTTGTCGGTTCGTCAATTTGGCCGGGGCGGAATTTCCTCATTGCAACCGTGCGGGTTCTGATGGAATCTCTGCCGCTTGCATTTCATCCCATTACGAGGGAAAAAGCCAGTGACCAATCGAGGAAGTTTTCATGAGTGAAACCAAGGAGGAACCCGCCGTTCATCAAGTTGACCACGCAAGCGCGGCCATCAATGCCACGCTTGGTGCAGACGAAAAAATTCGGTTTTTCGTCGAGATGTTGCGGATCCGGCGCTTTGAGCAAGCGGCACTGAAATATTATAATCAGGGAAAGATGGGGGGGTTTCTCCATTTGTATATCGGCCAGGAGGCTGTTGCTGTGGGGACGGTATCCTTGATGGGACCGCACGATCATGTCATCACCGCCTATCGCGACCATGGACATGCGCTGGCTGTGGGGATGGATCTGAAGGCCTGCATGGCGGAGTTGTTTGGGAGGGCCACCGGTTGTTCGCACGGCAAAGGTGGTTCGATGCATTACTTCGCTCCCGACAAAAATTATTGGGGTGGGCACGGGATTGTTGCCGGGCAGACGCCCCTGGGGCTGGGGCTTGCCTACGGACTGAAATACAAGGGACTCAAGGGCGCCTGTCTCTGCTTTTTGGGAGACGGGGCGGTCAATCAGGGTGCCTACCATGAGTCCCTGAACCTCGCCGCACTCTGGAAACTTCCGGTCATCTACGTCATTGAAAACAATCAATACTCGATGGGCACGAGCCTGGAACGTTCCTCCGCCATGAGGAACTGCCTGGCGGAACGGGCCGAGGGATACGGGATCGCCTGGGATGTCGCCAACGGGGAGGATCTTCTCGAAGTTCGGGCCAAAACCTGGAATGCCATCCAGCGCGCGCATGAGGAATCGCTGCCGTTTGTTCTCGAAGTCGATACCTACCGCTACTACGGACATTCGGTGGCGGACGCAAATGCCAAAAAATACCGCAGTGCGGAGGAGATCGAATACTACAAAACCCACCACGATCCGATTCGGCTCTGGCGCAAGCATCTCATTGATGAAAAAATCCTTTCCGGGGAGACCGCCGATGAACTCGATGCCGCCGTCAAACAGGAAGTTGCCGAGGCCGTTCAGTTTGCCCTGGACAGCGAAGACCCGGCTCCGGAAAGCATTTTTGAGGACGTCTATTGGGAGGTTGACAATCAGACCGAGGCGGGAGGAACCGGCCGCCACTTTTTTGGAGACTAGCAAAATGCCATCCAAAAAACAAAATCCGCCGCCTGCCGGACACAAGCCCCGCCCCGTTGCCCAAGCTTCGCACTTCAAAATTTAAGATGCCACGTATCACCTATCGCACCGCCCTGAACCAAGCCCTCTCCGAGGAAATTCTGAGGGATGAGAATGTCGTCATCATCGGCGAGGAAGTGGCGCGGTATAATGGCGCCTACAAAGTCACCGAAGGCCTCTGGGAAAGATTCGGCGACAAGCGTGTGGTGGATGCGCCCATCAGTGAAGCCGGCTTCATCGGAATGGGCATTGGTGCCTCGATGCTTGGCATCCGACCGGTGATGGAGCTCATGTTTTGGAGTTTTGCCTACGTGGCCTGGGATCAGATCATCAACAATGCCGGCCAGGTGCGCTACATGAGCGGAGGGCTCATCAACTGCCCGATTGTGATTCGGGGGCCGGCAAATGGCGGCACAAACGTGGGAGCAACCCACTCCCATACGCCGGAAAATTTTATTGCCAACACGCCCGGGCTGAAGGTCGTATGCCCGGCCACGGCTTACGATGCAAAGGGGCTCATGAAGGCGGCCATTCGCGACAACGATCCGGTTTGTGTCATGGAAAACACCCTCCTCTACGGGGAGTCCTGGGAGGTTCCCGAGGAGGAATATGTGATTCCCCTGGGCCAGGCGGATCTCAAGCGGGAAGGATCGGACATTTCCCTGATTGCTCATGGCCGGGCGGTTCTCACCGCCCTGAAGGCGGCGGAGATTTTGGAAAGCGATCATGGCATCCGCGCCGAGGTCCTGGACTTGCGTTCCATCCGTCCGCTGGATGAGGAGGCGATTTTCGACACCGTGCGAAAAACCCATCGGGTCGTTTTGGTGGATGAAAACAAGCCCTTCTGTGGCGTGTCCGCCCAGATTGCCGCCACGATCCAGGAAAATGTCTTTGATGATTTGGATGCTCCCGTCCAGCGGGTTTGTTCGCTGGATGCCCCGGCGATCTACTCGCCGGCCCTCGAACCGATCCAGTTACCGACTCCCGAGCGGGTTGTAAGAAAAGCGCTGGATATTTGCTAAGCAACCGCCACCATTCATCCACACTATGCCAGACATCACCATGCCGAAGTTGAGCGATACCATGAATGAGGGAACGCTCGTAAAATGGCTGAAAAAAGCCGGGGACAAAATCGAGGTCGGAGACATTCTGGCCGAGGTGGAGACCGACAAAGCCACGATGGAGATGGAGGCCTTTGATGAGGGGACACTTTTGGAGATCCTTGTTCCGGAAGGTGGCGTGGTCAAAGTGGGCGAGCGTCTGGCCACCCTCAGCGGAGAGGCTGCGTCCGTGCAGAAGCCTGCCCCCACCCCTTCGACGCCGGTCGCCAACAAACCGGTTGCTGCACCGCCCCAGAAAACCGCTTCAAAACCCCTGGCTCCCGTAACTCCCAAACCCCGGGCCACGGTGCGCACCGGCGGGGCACCCGTCAAAGCCTCCCCCTTGGCAAGGAAAATGGCCGCCGATCGCGGGGTCGATCTCTCCGGTGTCGCCGGCACGGGGCCCGGCGGACGCATTGTCGCGGCGGACGTTCCGGAAAAAGGGATGGCACCCGCCGCACGCGCCACGTTCCAGACAACAACGCCGATGGCGAAAATCGACGTCCCTTCCTCGGAAGCTGACAAGCGAATCCCCCTCTCTGGCATGCGCCGAACGATCGCCGAGCGCCTCTTGGCCAGCAAAACCCAGATTCCTCATTTTTATCTTTCAGTGGAAATCGACGCCGACCCGCTCGTCGTCCTGCGCAAAGATCTCAATGCCGCCGCAGAGTCCTCCGGCTCACCGAAGGTGACGGTCAACGATTTCGTCCTGCTTGCGACCGCGCGCGCGGCACTTCAGCACCAAAAAATCAATGCGGCATTCGCCGGGGACTCCGTCGTCGAATACGCGACGGTGAACCTCTCCGTCGCGATTTCCGTTGATGATGGCCTGATCACTCCGGTAATCCGCAATGCCCAGAGTCTCACCCTGCGGGAGATCAGCAGCGCGGTAAAAGATCTCGCCCTCCGCGCTCGCGCCAAAAAGCTCAAACCCGAGGAATACCAAGGCGGAACGCTTACCGTCTCGAATCTCGGAGCCTACGGGATCGAGAGCTTCTACGCGATCATCAATCCTCCGCAAGCCGCCATCCTGGCCGTTGGCACCATCGTAAAAAAGCCGGTCGTCAACGCCCGCGATCAAATTGTCGTTGGACAACGGATGACACTCGCGCTGAGCGGGGACCACCGGGTGGTGGATGGTGCTGCGGGCGCTGCTTTTCTCGCCACCTTGAAGAAGAGTCTGGAAACTCCAGCGACACTCTTGCTCTGATCAGCTCAGGAGAGGGTCTCCTCCAGGATCACTCTGATAATCAAAGGCGATCCGATTGGTGGTGTTCGGGCGGATCACCTCTTCGACAAACCGGACGTGCGCTGGGTCGTTCTTGTAACAGGCAAGTTTTTCCGGAGAATCCACCTCCACAAGTAAAAATAATGCCCACTCGGCTTCCGGATCAATCCGGTATCCGCACCGCAGCCCCCGGACAACAGGAATTTTCAGCAAACGGATGCGGGTCTCGCGGAGAATCCATTCAATCTCCGCCTCCTCAAGCCCGGGCTTGAGATTGAAAAGCACCACATGCTCGATCATCAGGCCTATCTCGACCAGTCCAATGCGCCCTTCTTGATCGCGTAGATGTAACCGACCATGAGAATGATCACGAAGCTGAGCATGCTCCAGAGGATCCCACTGCCGAAGATCTGGACAAACTCCCTGAACACCACCGCCCACGGATACATGAACACGATCTCAATATCGAAGAGGATGAAGAGCATCGCCACGAGATAAAATTTGATGCTGAACCGTGGTTGGGGTCCGGGCTCCGGACGGATTCCGCACTCGTAGGCGATATTCTTTGTTGGATTAGTTGTACCGGCGCGACCGAGAAGCAGATTGGCAACAAGTGCCACACTGGCAAAACCGACAGCCACGCAGGCATGCAGCAGCACGGGAATGTAATCCTGAATCATTACAGGCGCATCTAACCATCGCTCCCGCCACAGCGCGAGGAGGAAATTCAGACGATTTTCCCCCACCAGAAGACACCAGACCTACAAGCCGACCGTATAAGTTGAAATCGAAAATTCCTCCAGAGCCACCACGTTGTCCAAGCCGGCCGCCGCGTCGAACACCTCCGAAAACCCCTCCGTCTTGGTCAACGGGGAAGAATTCCCCTCCCCAACAAGATTCAGAAAAAAGCCCGCCATGAGAACGGCGAGAGCCCCCGCACCCAACCAACGGAGCACAAGAGGCGAAATCCATGGACGTTCGGGATTCCGCCGGATTTCCCGCAATACATTGCGCGCGAAAAATGGCGAAACCGTTACCGGCCTGGTTTTTCCCAGCAGATCCCAGAGATCATCCTGATCCCAATCTTCTTTCATGGTACCTGATCAAACACGGATCCGGCAAAAAAGTTGCGAAAATGCTTAAAGTTCCTGCGCCTCAAGGAATCCCTCGAGCTGGCGAATGCGGGTCGGATGACGCATTTTCCTCAAGGCCTTGGCTTCGATTTGCCGGATACGTTCGCGGGTGACCTTGAACTGACGTCCGACCTCTTCGAGCGTGCGGCTATAGCCGTCCACAAGACCGAACCGCTGTTCGAGCACCTGGCGCTCCCGTTCGGTGAGCGTATCGAGGACATCCTTGATCTTATCCTTGAGGAGCACAATGGCCGCCATGTCGGCCGGATTTTCGGCTCCCTTGTCCTCGATGAAGTCCCCAAAACTCGTGTCATCGCTGTCCCCCACCGGTGCCTGCAGGGAAATCGGTTGCTGCGCCATCTTCAGCACGGCGCGCACCCGCTCCACCGGCAGCTGGATTTCATCCGAAATTTCCTCCGGGGAGGGTTCGCGTCCGTATTCCTGCACGAGTTGCTTTTGCACGCGGATCAACTTGTTGATCGTCTCGATCATGTGAACCGGGATGCGGATGGTGCGGGCCTGGTCGGCGATCGAGCGGGTGATCGCCTGCCGGATCCACCATGTGGCGTAGGTCGAAAACTTGTAGCCGCGACGGTATTCGAATTTTTCCACCGCCTTCATGAGACCCATGTTTCCCTCCTGGATCAAATCCAGAAAGGACAGCCCACGATTGGTATATTTTTTTGCGATCGAAATCACGAGCCGCAAGTTGGCCTCCACCATCTCAGTCTTCGCCTTGAGAGCCTTCCTGTGCCATTGCTTGAGATCCTGATGGTGGCTGAAAAGCTCGTCCGGCGTGAGCCAAAACCGCTTTTGCATGTCCTTGATTTCCTGCGAAAAATGCTTGCGATGCTTGGGGTTCGAATCCTTGGCATGTTTTTTGTGTTCCTGCTGCAAATTCTGAAGCGCACGAAGGTTTTCGTCTGCCAGCAGGACAAAATCCTCGATGACTTTCTGCTTGAAGAAGAACTTCGGATAGAGCTTCTGCAAATTCTGGAGCACCCGGTCAAAACTCTTGAGATTGGCGGTTGAGGGAGCCGCCACGGTGAGTTTGGAACTGTAAATCTTTGCCACGGAATCCGCCTGGCGCTTGACCTGCTGGCACAGACGCGGGAGGGCTTTCATATAGCGTTCGCGGCTCTCGATTTTTTTGTCGAGGATCACGCGGTCGAATCGCTCGCGTTGGTCGATGAGCTTCTGGGCAAGGTCGAGATGGGCGCGGGCAATGAAGCCGAACCGGTAAAGCGTTTCCTGGACCTTGAGTTCCGCGTCTTCGATCCGTTTGGAGATTTCGACTTCCTGCTCGCGGGTGAGCAGGGGAACCTGCCCCATCTGCTTGAGATACATGCGGACGGGATCATCAAGGATGTCGAGTTTGGAGTCGCTCTTTTCCTCCTTCTCCTCCTCCTCTTCCTCGTTGTCCTTTGTGCGAACGTCCTTGAGACGGTCCACGTCCGAGGAGTTGATCATTTGGATCTCCACCGCGCGCAGCTGGGCGATAATGGTCTCGAACGATTCATGATCGTTGACACCCGGTGGGAGGTGCTCTTCGAGGTCGTCAAAAGTGATGTAGCCCTGCTCCTTGGCAAGCTTGATCAGCTCGCGCACCTTGTCCTGGATGGCTTTCTGCAGATCCTGGGGTGACGGAGGTCCCGCAGGGACAGCCGCCGCCGCCGGTGGCTTTTTCTCGCCGCCCGCTTTGGAAGATTGAACCGCCTTGGGCGCTTTTTCCTGGGGAGCGGGTTTTTTCTTGTCCTTCGCGGGCAGGGTATTCTTCGCAGGTTTGACGGGCTTTGATGGCCTGGCGGCCTTCACGGAAGTCTTCTTTGCGACAGACGGAGTTTTTCCGGAAACCTTCTTCGACGGACTCTTGGAAGCCGGCTTATTGGTTGCTTTCGGTTTGGATGCCAAACGGACTTGGCTTTTTGACGATTTGGATTTGGTTTTCAAGCAGCTTTGCCGGGTGACCTTTTCACTGAAAGGGCCGAGAAACATCCTCTACACGGATTTTTAGGTCAAGGATTAGTTTTTGAATTTTTATTCTTTCCTCGATGGAAATCCCCGGCTGGGCAAGCCGATTTTTGAGTCCCTCGACCTCCTGGAGCCATTTTTGGGCCTCCAGCCCACCCCAGGTTTCCCTGGCCCGAAGCAGGGGTGCCTCAACCGCGCGAACCAAGTCGAGGGACGAAAGGGCGCGTTCCTCCGGTCCTCCAAGCGTGCTCAAAAATTGGGTGATCGCAACGGGGTTTTCGTCTTCATAGTCGGCGAGGGCAATCTGATCGAGCAACTCTCCCTGGGGATCAAGCCCCTTGGCCGAGCCCTTTTGCCGGAGCCATTCCCGGACTTCCAAGCTGACAAGTGCCAGCCGACAAAGCATCCCCAATCCCGGAGAAAGCACCAAATTTTCTGTTTTGGGTGCGGAGGGCTCCACGCTGCTCTCCGTGGTGGCTGGTGCCTTCATTGTCGCCCGGATTGCGGAGTGCGGAAGAGCCAGCCTGGTCGCCAGGCGTCCGAGCACGGATTCCCGTAATGCCACATCCTGGATCGCCGCAAGCAGGGGGCCCAGCCGACGCACCAAACGGGACTTCCCGACGGGATTATTGAGTTCACCGAGGGATTCCGCCCGGTCGGTGGCCTGATCAAAGAAGTCTTTGGCCCTTGAGACCGCCTCCAAAAATGCCCCGCCCCCCCTCCGACGGATGAGGGAATCCGGATCCTCCCCTTCCGGAAGTTCGACCACTTTTACGGAGAGCCCCTGCCCAAACAGGGCCGGGAGGGAACGGGCGATTGCCTGCTGCCCGGCATTGTCGGAATCGAAGCACAAGAGCACCGTTTCGACGAACCGGCGCAGCAAACGCGCCTGATCACCGGTAAAGGCCGTGCCCTGGGGGGCGATGACATGGCGGACACCGGCTTCAAAAGCCGAGATGAGGTCCAACTGCCCCTCACAAACAATGGCCGCGTTCTGAGCAATCAAGTCCCGCTTGGTTTTGTCGAGTCCGTAGAGAATCCGACCCTTGGTAAAAAGCGGGGTCTCCGGGGAGTTGACGTATTTTGCGGCCTTGGCCTCGGGATCAAGCACCCGTCCGCTGAATGCCACGACCTCGCCATAGTCGTTGCGAATCGAAAACATGATGCGGTCGCGGAACCGGCTATAGAGGGTCTTCTCGTCCTCCTTTGAGCTGGCCAGACCGCTTTGACGAACCTCCTCTCTGGAAAATTTTTTCTCCCGGAGAAAGACCAGGAGCGCGTCCCAGGAATCCGGCGCATAGCCCAGTTGCCAGGCGCGGGCGATTTCTCCGTTGATCCCCCGCGACTTCAGGTAGGCCCGGGCCGCGCTGCCCGCCTGCGATTTTAGCAGGTTTTGGTGAAACCACCCGGCGGCTTCCGCATGGAGGGCCAGCAGACGCTCCCGGAGCCCGCGCTGCCGGTCATCATCCGCTCCGGCATCCTCGAGGACCGGCACCCCGGCCCGTTGGGCCATTTTCCGAACGGCGGACGGGAAGTCCAGGTGCTCATAGTCCATTACAAACCGAAGGACGCCGCCTCCGGCTCCACAGCCAAAACAATGATACGATTGCCGGGCGGGATTCACGTGAAACGACGGGGATTTTTCCCGGTGAAAGGGACAGAGGGCGCGCAGGGACGTGCCGGCGCGCTTGAGCGGAAAATACGACCCGATGACCTCGACAATATCATTTGCCTCGGCCACACGTCGGATTGTCTCTTCGGATATCAGTCCCACGCCCTGAAATTACCTTGCGGACCTGGGAAGCGCGAGGGAGATTCCAAAAAAACGATGCGCATTCTTTTTTTCATCCTTGCGGTCATCCTGCCGCTGCAGGCGGCGGAACCGCAGATCGAAAAGGGGGCAGTGGTTGTGCTGCCGGTGGATGGGGTGGTCTCGGAAGCGCAGTTCGTCTTCCTGCGCCGGGTTCTGAAAAAGGCGGAGGCGGCAGGGGCTTCGGCTCTGATCCTGAACATGGACACCCCCGGAGGCTCGCTCAAGGCAACCGAAAAAATCATCCAGATGCTGATGAAAAGCCCCCTTCCGGTTTACACCTACGTGAACCCAAATGCCGGATCGGCCGGCGCTTTGATTGCCCTGGGAACAAAGAAAATATTCATGGCCCCGGTGAGCGCGATTGGCGCAGCGGCTCCGGTATCCGGCTCCGGCGAGGAAATCTCGGAGACCATGAACGCCAAAATCGTCTCCTACTATTCCGGCTATTTTCGGAGTGTGGCGGAACTCAACGGCTACCACCCGGAACTTGTGGACGGCTTCATGAACCTCGACAAGGAGGTCAAGGTGGGCGACCAGGTCATCAATCCGAAGGGTGCCCTCCTCACGCTGAGCGCCCAGGAAGCCGTAAAACTGATCGGCGACCGGCCCCTGCTGGCCACCGGGATTGCCAAGGATGTTGACGGGGTCTGCCAAGCTGCGGGATGGGATCCGAAAGCCGTGATCGAAATCCCGCCATCCGGTTTCGAGGTTCTCGCCCAATGGCTCACGCTCCTTGCCCCCGTTCTCCTTCTGGGAGGAATCATCGGTGCCTACATGGAATTTAAGACTCCGGGATTCGGCGTGCCGGGCATCGTATCCGCCGTCTGCCTGATTCTGTTCTTTTTTGGGCACTACATCGCCGGACTCACCGGTCTGGAAGTTGTGGGAGTCTTCGCCCTGGGGCTCCTGTTGGTTTTGGCGGAGCTCCTCTTCTTTCCCGGGGTTGTGATCGTCGCCGCCCTCGGAGCCACCCTCATGGTCGGCGCCTTGTTCTTTGCCATGGTGGATTTCTATCCCGCCCAGCCGCTGGACTTTTCGTTTTCCGTGATGGCGAGACCGATGATCAACCTCTCGCTTGCGATCATCGCTTCAGTCTTTGGCATCGCCCTCCTGGCCCGATTCCTTCCCGACATTCCGGTCTTTCGCCGCCTGTTTCTCTCCGCCCAATCACCAACCGGTTCCTCCATTCCAACCTCCCCGGGCACGGTAAACTGCCCGGAGCTTTCGATCGGGGATTCCGGAACCGCGCTGACAATCCTGCGACCGGCCGGCACGGCGATGATCGGCGGGGTTCTTGTGGATGTGGTCACCCAGGGGCAATTTATCGAGTCCGGCCGACCGGTGCGCATCCTCTCGATTTCCGGTGAGGCGATCGTCGTGGAGCAGGCCTAACGATCCCGCCGAAAGCCGCGATTTCACGAACGGAGCGGCAGAGAGTATCTTGTTGCTGTCAAAAGGCCGTTTTGGAGGTAGAGAGAATGGGGATGAGAATTGTTGTAACCGGGCTGATCGGCCAATACGCATTCGGCGGGGTGACATGGGATTACATGCAGTATGTCCTTGGGTTTCAGGCACTCGGGCACGAGGTGTGGTATCTCGAGGACACCTCCACCTGGGCGTATGATCCCGTCAAACAGGAGCCCAGTGCGGATTGCTCTCACAATACCAGCTACCTCAGCCGTGTGATGCATGAGTTCGACATGGGTGATCGCTGGATCTACCGCAATGGGGCGGATGGAACCTACCACGGCGTGGAGAGCGTGGACAAAGCCGAGGAGATCATCAAATCCGCCGACGTGCTGGCCAATGTCTCCGGCGCCTGCTGGCTGCGCGAGCCTACGGAGGCAATCCGGTTGAAGTTGTTTTTGGATGGCGATCCGATGTTTACCCAAATCTTCCTCGCGAATGATCAGGATGCGGAATTTGCAAGGCGGGTCCGTCTGCACGAACGACACTATTCTTTTGGATTGAATATCGGACAACCCGGTTGCGAGGTTCCCACAGCGGGCCTGACCTGGCGACCCACCGTCCAGCCTGTGGCTCTCGACTGGTGGAGCAAAACCCTCATGCCTCCGGGAGCCGGTCATGTCGCCGAGGGTGCCTGGACGACGGTGATGAACTGGGCGAGCTATCCCCCGAAGGAATTCTCCGGAAAAACCTATGGGCAGAAGGATATCGAGTTTGAGCGTTTCATGAACCTCCCGGCTCTGACCGGGGAAAAGTTTGTCATGGCCATGGGACAGGGTGTCGGCCAGAAACGCCCAACCGCCACACTGGAGGAGAAGGGCTGGACGATTATCGAGCCGGACATCCATATCCCCGACTACGCAAGCTATCATGATTTTCTGACGCGTTCCAAGGGCGAGTGGAGCATTGCCAAAAACGGCTATGTGAGATCCCGCAGCGGATGGTTCAGTTGTCGGAGTGCTTGCTACCTTGCCGCCGGAAAGCCCGTGGTTGTCCAGGATACCGGATGGACGGCACATCTCCCCTCGGGCGATGGCGTCCTCGCATTTCAGACGCCGGAGGAAGCGGCG
>JACSRU010000017.1 GCA_014879575.1 Chthoniobacterales bacterium
GACGCATCTGTCTGAAAATCACGCCGAAACCGTAGAGAAATCTCCGTGGGGAGCCAACCTTTTCCGAGCGGATGGCCTGGAATGTGTCGCCTGGATTCTCCACGCCTTCGGGGTGGAGGCCGACCGGTTCCGGGATGACAATGCGCACCATCCCGGCGGTCACGCGGCCCAGGGTGGCATCAAGCAGATCGGAATAAAAGCGGACGACATCCGACATGTCGGGAAGGTATGTCGGAAATGTCCCATAAGTTGCGGAGAATTTCTACTTTCTCCCTTTGCAAATCGGGGGCTTTCGACCAATGATCAGCGGAAATTTCCTATGAATACAAAACCTGTGAATGCCCAATCCCGTATTGTTGTCTGGGGCGAATACCGCCATGAGAAGAAGAATCCGAAGGTGGCGGAGATCTACCCCAAGGGCATGCATGAGACAATCGCCGCCTCGCTCCGAAAAAATCCCGAACTCGATGTCTCCACCGCCTGGCTCGACCAGGACGACCAGCACGGACTTGGCGGCGATCTCCTTGAGGGGACCGATGTGCTTGTCTGGTGGGGGCACATGGCGCATGGCGATGTCTCCGACGATGTGGTGGCCAGGGTGAAGACGCGTGTCCTCGAGGGGATGGGGTTGGTTGTCCTCCATTCCGGGCACTACGCCAAAATTTTCAAAACTTTGATGGGAACCACCTGTTCCCTCAAATGGCGGGAATCCACCGACAAGGAACGTGTCTGGAATATTGCGCCCCACCACCCGATCACCCAGGGGATTGGAGACTATTTTGAAATCCCGGCGGAGGAAATGTATGGCGAGCCATTTGGCATCCCGGAACCCGACGAGTTGATCTTCATTTCATGGTTTACCGGAGGGGAGGTTTTCCGGAGTGGCGCCACCTGGCGGCGTGGAAACGGACGCGTGTTCTACTTCCGTCCCGGACATGAAACCTATCCCACCTACCATCAGGCCGAGGTTCAAAAGGTGATCGCCAACGGCGTGCTTTGGGCGCGACCCACAGTGCGAATTCCCGATGCGTGTCCGAACTCCCCCGCGCTGGAGCCCCTGCCGGAGGATCCTTTTGCCGCAAGCCGCCCGACACAGGGATTTCGCTAACCGGACCTCTCTCCAATGACTAAACAAACCAAAAAAACTGTGAGGCTGGCCGTGATCGGGACCGGGGGGATGGCGAATGTGCATGCCGAGAATTTTCAAAAGATCTCCGGCTGTCGGATGGTTGCCGCCTGTGATGTGGACGGGACGCGGGCGAAGGCGTTCGCGGAAAAACACAAAATTCCGCAATCGTTTTCCCGCACGGAAGATTTGTTGGCGGACGCGGATTTTGATGCCGTGACGATTGTCACACCGGATGCCTTTCACCTGCCGGTTGCCCTTCTTTGTCTCAAAGCCGGCAAGCATGTCCTCTGCGAAAAGCCGCTCGCCTTGAGCCACGGGGATGCGAAAAAAATGGTTCAGTGTGCCGGTCGGGCTGGCGTGGTGAACATGGTCAATTTTTCCTATCGGGACTGGCCTTGCATTCAGGCTGTCGCCAAGGTGGTTGCCAGCGGGGAGATTGGCGAGGTCCGCCATGTGGAAGCCAGTTATCTGCAGGCTTGGCTGGCCTCGGGTATCTGGGGGGATTGGCGGACGACGCCCGCCTGGTTGTGGCGACTCTCCTCCTCCCACGGCAGCAAGGGGGTGCTCGGGGATGTCGGGGTCCACATCGTGGACTTCGCGACCTTTCCCTGTGGTCCGCTCAAGGAAGTTTACTGCCGGCTGCGCGCGTTCCACAAGGCACCGGGAGACCGCATCGGCGAATACAAACTCGATGCCAATGATTCCGCCGTTCTGAACGTCGAATTCGCCAACGGTGCCCTTGGCACGATCCACACCAGCCGCTGGGTCGCGGGTCACGCCAACCGGCTGGCCCTGAAAATTGCAGGCTCCAAAGGCACGGTCTCCATTGACTCCGACCTCTCGACCACGGCGTTCAAGATTTGCAATGGCAAGGGATTGAACAAAGCCGAGTGGCGCGAGGTCGCCTGCAAACCGGTGCCCACGAACTACCAACGCTTCATTACCGCCATCCGATCCGGAACCCCCGGCGAGGCGGACTTTGCCCGCGGAGCCGAGGTCCAGAAAGTTTTGGATGCCTGTTTCGAGTCGGACGCAAAGAACCGTTCCGTCCGGCTCTGACGCCGGATCATGGGGTGATGGGCAGAGATCGCCGGGCAAGCCCTCCTCCATCAAAAACTGCCGCTTCGACTGGAAAGCCGCATGGGCGCATCTCCGATAGTTGCAGGTTCCAAGGCCAAAGGCCGACGATTCTCAAGCCCAGGCTGCAAGGTCTGGGTTTGAAGGCCAGACGAAGTTAGCGGGCTGAAGGTCCGCCACCCGTTCCACGCATATCCCAGCCCTTCAGGCCGGATGCCACGATTCTCAATAACCCAGCCCT
>JACSRU010000025.1 GCA_014879575.1 Chthoniobacterales bacterium
TCCGTCGTCGGCAGCGTCAGATGTGTATAAGAGACAGTCTCAAGATTCAGCGTATGATTATCGGCTTCGGGAAAGCGTTGATACCACTGCCATTGGGGCTTTTTGTCCACGGCCCGGACCTTGTGGCCCTGCTCAAGAAGTGTTTTAACGAGATGCCCGCCAATGAAGCCACCGGCGCCGGCAACGAGGATGTAGGGTTTGTGCATGGATGGATTTTGAGAATGATTAATCTTCCACGCCCTGACAAACGGAAAAGTCGTCAAGGGTGATGGGCTGTCGGGGATCAAAAAGACGGTATCGGGGTTTTTGCCCCATGAGCGACGCCCACCCGGAGAACGAACTCTGGCCGGCTCCGGCAATGTAGTCGCATTCGGCGAGGCAGTGGAGATCGAGAATAAAATCTCCCGGGCCATCAAACACCGTCAGCCCCTGATACAGCTCCCTGGGTTGCGGCTTGTTTGTGCAGAGAAGAAAGGCCACTTTTTTCCCGGGAAAGAGGGCTGCAATCTGACGGGCCACGGAAGCATGTTCCTCCGATGTGAAGGCATCGCGCCGCACCGGATCTGTGAAATTGTCCCCCTGGCGCACATGGAAGCCAATCAGGATCGTTCCGGGCTCACGGACCGACTGCATGTGACGGACAACTTTTTCCCGCAATTGCGGAATGAGTTGGAAATGCTCACGCGTGGCGGGAATCGAGGGTTCATAGCCCGACCAATGGCGATGTTTCCAATGTCCCATGAGAAAAATCCACTTTCTTTCCTGAGCGAGGCACCGAAACTGGGGATTGCCAAGGTCGTAGGGTCCGGCCGACCAATGGATGTCCACACGGGTGGAACCGGGCACGGCAGACAGAACGCCGAGCCGCTCGGCCATGCGGATCATGTAATAAAGAAGCCGCTGACCGGCCTTGTTTGTGCTTCCGGAATGCACGGCGGGGTAGCGACAAAGGAGATCATCGTGCGTGCCCGCAAAAAACTCGGAATACAGGGAGAACGATGGGTTGATAATGCGGCATCCGGTTTCCCTCGCAAAGGCAATGAGGTGGGAAAACTGCTCGAGTCGATTGCCAATCTGGCCGATGGATTGCGGAACAACAATGGTGGCGGGCATGATAAAAATGAGGAAAAGGGGTTCGATAATTTATGGTGCGGGGTTCCCTTTCCCCTTTGGCGCGGCCCGGTAGTCGCCGCGGGAGAAGTATTTTTCCAACCAGACATAGAGGCAGATGAAGAGATAGCGGCTGCCCATTTCCTTGATTTTGAGCTTCGCGACACCATGACGGCGGTTGCGCCAGGTGATGGGCAGGACGGTGAAGTTGTAACCGCGCACGATGGCTTTGAGCGGAAGCTCGACGGTGATGTTGAAATGCGGCGAGAGGATGGGGCGGACTCCCTCGATGACGGTCTTCCGGTAGGCCTTGAACGCGTTCGTCGTGTCATTGAGCCCATGCGCAAAGAGGAGCCGGACGAAGAGGTTCGCCATGCGATTCATGAAGAGTTTGAAGCGGGGATAGTCAATCGTCCCGCCGCCCTTGACAAACCGGCTGCCGAAGACGCAATCGTAGCCTTCGTTGAGCTTCTCCCAATATCGCACCACATCCCGACAATCGTCGCTTTCATCGGCCATCATAATGACCACGGCATCGCCGGACATGGCGTCGAGCCCTCGGGTGATTGCCCGGCCAAAACCGTGCGGCCCCGGACTCTTGACCGGTCGAAGGGCCGGAACTTTCGTGCGCTCCGCTTCGAGGATTTCCCAGGTCCGGTCGGAACTGCCATCATCCACCACGATGATTTCATGCGGAACGCCGCGCAACTCCAACTCGAGGTGAAGATGCTCAACCGTGGAGGCAATGCAACCCTCCTCGTCCCGGGCGGGAATGACGATGGAGAGAAGCCGGAGCGGTGCGGAATGATCAGACAGGCTCATGCGGGAGTTGAGGGTTTAGAGTTGAGAGGGTAGCATGCTCGCCTCGGGCATTTTGGCAAGCACTCCCGTCCGACGAGGATTGGGAATTGGGAGAAAGAAAAAGGGGGCTGGCATGACATATTAACATTTTTCAACCAATCCCGGAACCTAACGCCATCTGCTTTCCCCATGCAGAAATCAGAACCACCGATCGACCACTCATCGGCCCGAGCCAATGGCCTCGGGCTCCGGTTTGTGAAAGACATTCTCGCGCAGGGACGCAGGGGCGCAGAGGATTTGTTGGTGTGTTGAACCAAGAAGAGGCGGGCGGACTTCACGCAGTGAAGGCCGGGGGTCTGTGTGATCAGACGACTCGACAAGCTCGCTTGCCAGGTCGCCTGACCGCACAGACCCCGATCCGGAAACCGGATCGCCCGCCTCTCTCCCTCTGCGTCTCCGCGC
>JACSRU010000173.1 GCA_014879575.1 Chthoniobacterales bacterium
CAAGGATCAGAAAGATCAACAGGACAAACAGGACCAGCAGAACAAGGATCAGAAAGATCAACAGGACAAGCAGGACCAGCAGAACAAGGATCAGAAAGACCAACAGGGCAAACAGGACCAGCAGAACAAGGATCAGAAAGACCAACAGGGCAAACAGGACCAGCAGAACAAGGATCAGCAGGGCGGGGAAAAGAAGCCCGATGGCACGCCCAAACCTGTCCCCACGCCAACTCCCGGAGAAAAAAAGGAGGGCGATGTGAAGGCCAATGCCGGAGAAGAGAAAAAGGAGCAAAAACCGGAGGGGCAGGCCGCAGCGGCTTCGGA
This sequence comes from Chthoniobacterales bacterium, assembly GCA_014879575.1. Taxonomy (GTDB): domain Bacteria; phylum Verrucomicrobiota; class Verrucomicrobiia; order Chthoniobacterales; family Terrimicrobiaceae; genus QYQL01. The sequence continues at coordinate 325 of JACSRU010000173.1, forward strand.
AGAGCAGGGAAAAGATGGAGAGATGAGTGCCGCGCAGGCAAGGGCACTTCTCAAGTCCTTGAATTCCGAGGAGGAAAAAGTGAATCTGATCCAACAGCCGACTTCCCAGGAGGTTTTGCGCGACTGGTAAAACTATGAAACGTTTATTTTTGGCACTGGCTTTCTTTCTTCCGATTTGCCTCTCCGCGCAGGAAGTTGCGGTCGGTTTATCGGCCCATCAGGCGCAAGTGGGGGAGCCCATTCAGCTCATGGTGACGGTGCGTGGGGCGCGAGGTGCCGAAATCCCGCAAAAGCTTCAGGTCAATGGACTTCAGATCAATCTCGCCGGACGTTCCACCCAGTTTGAAATGCGGAACTTCAAGATGAGTTCCACCCTGACCTACACGTATCTTGTGGTGCCTCAGATCGAAGGAGAGTTCACGATTCCCTCCTTCGAAGTGAAGGTCGAAGACAAAGTTTTTCGCACACAGGCGATGAAGCTTGCCGTGAGCGCGGATCCGCGGGCCCATCCGGCGCCGGGGTATCCCCAGAGCAGCGTGCCCATGCCATCCGATCAACCTCCCGTCCCATCCGGGGAGGGAGAGCCGTTTTTTGCCGATCTCATTCTTTCGAAAAAGAAGGTCTTTGTCGGGGAGGTGGTGCCGGTCGAGTTGCGATTCTATTTCAACTCGCGGATTGGTGGACAGGTGGGGGAACGACCGACGTTTGGCGGCGAAGGCTTTACCGTTCAAAAATTCTCCAATGCGGTGAAGCGCGAGCAGGTTGTCAATGGAGCCAGTTATGTCGTGTTCAGCTTCCAGAGCGCGATCACTGCCGTCAAGCCGGGCCCCTTGGAAATTCCGGAGGCGTCCCTGGATGCCCGGCTGCAACTTCCCGGGCAGATGCCTCAGGGATTTGACAACTTTTTCGGCAATCTCCCGATTCCGCAGGGGATGTTCACCAACAACAGGGATGTCACGCTGAAAACGAAACCCGCGCAGATGGAAGTGCTCCCGTTGCCCAAGGAAGGGCGTCCCGAGGACTTCTCGGGAGCTGTCGGCAAATTTACCATGGAGGCGTCCGTATCGCCAAAGAAGACCGCAGCAGGCGAACCGGTGACACTGAGGGTGGTGGTGGCGGGACAGGGGAATTTTGAGGGCATGGGAGCACCGGTTCTCACCGGAGAAGAGGGGTGGAGAACCTACCCCCCCTCGGACAAATTTCAGTCAACCGATGCCGTGGGATTCACCGGGGAGAAGGTCTTTGAATTTCCCCTCATCGCAAGGCAGGACCAGACGCGAACTCCGGGGGTGCGATTTTCCTTTTTTGATCCTGCCAGCGAAAAGTTTGTCGTGCTGACTCAGGATCCTCTCGGAGTTCAGGCGAAAGCCGGAGGAGGGGCGCCATCCACGCCTGTCCCTGCCACGGCACCCGCTCCGGGAGACACGCAACCTTCGTCGGCGACTCCCGCCTCGACACCGGACATCGCGGTCATGGCCGGCGGGGCCGCGAGTTGGACGGCATTGATTGTCCGCAGGGAGTTCCTGATCGCGAACGCAGCGCTCGCCGTGGCCTGGCTTGCCATCGCCTTGATTTTGATCGTTCGCAGATTCACCCGTTCACGGGCGGGTCTTGAGATGGCCCGCAGAAAGCATTTGAAGGATTCGTTTGCCGCCCTGAAGAAGGTGGAGCCCGGGGAATTCTATGAAAAGGCGAGGGATCATCTGGTTCTCCGGGTAAGTGGTGGAAAGGATGACCTGGCCGCGCTGGCAGGGATTGAAGCCTCCCGTCTGTCTCCCGAACTCAAACACGCCCTCCTCCAAATTCTCGAACGGCATGGCGAGTCCAAATATGCCGCAGGGGGGACTCCTCCGCCTTCGGTGGAGGAACGTCGGGCGATCATGACAACGCTGAAGCAATTGGAGGCCAGTTATGAAAAGTAGGCAGATCGTAACGGTAACACTGTGCTTTTTTGTCAGCATGCTGGCGGGAGCGGATGTCCTCACGGATGCCCGCACCCGGTTCCAGGATGGAGAGTATGAACAGGCGGCCAAATTGTTCGAACAGGCACTGGACGAATCCCCGCCCGGCGCAGCCGGATTTTTTGAGCTGGGCCGGGCGCTGACCAAGTCCGGACAAGAGGCCCGGGCGGCGCTGAACTACCGGCGCGCGCTGGTTTTGGATCCCCGATTCGCTCCGGCGGCTTCCGCCTTGCAGGCGGCCAATGTGGCATTGGGTCTTCCGGCGTCGCGGCGAACCTGGCAGGACAGGGTTGTGGAGCGGATTCCCTTGGATGCCCTGACGCTGGCGGGGACCGTTCTTTTTTGGGTGGGTGCCTTTGTCGGGCTTGCGGCATTTTTTTCGCAGGGTGTTCGCGGACGACGACTTTTTTCAGGGGTTGTGGTGTTGCTGTTTGGAGGAGTTCTTCTCCTTGTGGTCTGGTTGTGTGACCCCAGGATTTCCCTTGCCAACTCCGCCATGGTTCTCACCAATGGCGGCACTTCCTTTTTGACTTCACCCGCCGAACAGTCCGAAAAAATTGCCGCCCTGCCACAAGGCACCCTCCTGAGGGTTCTCTCCCAGCGTGGGCGCTGGTTTTACGGGGAGTTGCCCAATGGAAAAAAGGGATGGTTTTTGACCGAGGGAATCGTCCCGGTGATTCCCCCCGCCTGATTTGTGACAAGCCGGCGGCATATCCCAGGGAGAATCCGGAGACCCTTTTGTCTGGCAGTTTTCTTCTGTTTCCCGGCTTTTCTCCAGGCAAAATGGCAGAACGACTTGACTTCAAATGTTGCAGGTCCGTTTCCTCTTGTGCGGCCCTTCGAGGCGGAATTTCGGATCGGGTGGTCGGATCTCGAGGCCGCGAAAGCCAGGATGAGGGTCTCCTTTCAGGGAGAAACCATTCGATTGAACGGATCGGGTGGCACCAACGGGCTTGCGCGGCTCCTTTGGCAACTGGATGCCACACTGGAAGCCAAGACCTCGAAACCGGATTTCAAAACGATCTATTCGCTTCAGGTGGAAAAATACGCCAACCGGTCCATTACGACGCAAATCGTGGACCGTCCGGACGGGATTTGGCGGCTTCGCGAGAATGCTCCACAGGGGGAAAATGCCGCCAGGTGGAAGCGGATCAAGATTGCGCCATTGCGGGATTTGTTTTCCGGCATGCTGTTTGTCCGGAGTCAGGAGTTCACTCCGGGCAAAACGATTTCCACGATCATCTTTCCAGGAGATTCCCCGTTTCTGGTGGAGTTGAAGTGTCTGGGCACAGAGAAAATCCCGATAGCCGGCACTCCGCGGGACGCGCACAAGCTGGATGTCCGTCTTCATCGGATCAACCTGAAGAAGGGAGAGACGCTGGAGCCCCACGGGAAATTCCGCAGCGGAACCGTTTGGTTGTCGAACGATGCCGACAGGATTCCGCTTCGCGCCGAGGTGGATATTTTTATTGGTTATGTCTTTGCCGAACTGGAATCGATAAATTTTAATCCCCGCTGAAACGAAATCGGCACACACACCAAACTTCTTATGCACCGCAGCCCTCTGGCCGTTCTCAGCGACATCCATTCGAACCTGCACGCCCTCGACGCCGTCATTGCCGAGCTGGATGCGGCGGACATTGATAATGTCGTGTGCCTTGGAGATGTTGTCGGCTATGCCGCCTTCCCGGACGAGTGTATCCATCGGATCCGGGAGCGTGGTTGGCCCACCCTGCTCGGGAATCACGATATCGCCCTCGATAATCCGTCCGCCAAAGCGCAGATGAACGATGTCGCCAATGCCGGGATCCGTTTTGCCGAGAAGAATGTCTCCGCCGAGAACCGCCAATGGCTTGAAGGCTTGCCCATGAAGTATCATCGGACGCACACCATTTTCACGCATGCTTCTTTGGATGCGTCCGAAGACTGGCCGTACCTGATCGATGTCGAATCCGCCCTGCTGCATTTTCTTGCGCAAAAAATCCCCCTGTGTTTTGTCGGTCACACCCACCGCCCGATGATCATCCACTGGCAACGCGCCGCAAAACTCGACGTTTTGGTTCCCAACGAGGATCCGCAGAATCTTGTGAAAACGGGAAAGACCACGATCAACGTCGGGTCTGTTGGTCAGCCCCGCGATGGGGATTCCCGGGCCAGCTATGTACTCTATTTTCCGGCCACTCATCATGTCGAGTTTCGGCGTGTGGATTACGACGTCAAAGCCGCCCAGAGTGCCATTCGCAAGGCCGGTCTTCCGGCATTTTCAGCCAAGCGGCTTGAGCAGGGCGTTTGATTCAAACGGGGACCCTGCGCTCCCCGCAGATCTGGGGCACCTTTATTCCCCTGCGGAAAGAACCTCCGCGAGCATTCGCTGGAATTCCTCCAATCCCGTGCTGGGGATGATCACCGTGTTTCTCCGTCCATGAGCCTCTTCGGTGATCCGAAGAAATCTTCCGCGTTCATTTTCACGGTATTCAATGAAAAAGTGTTTGCGCTCCACCTGGAGTTCGCGTGATTCCAGAATCGTATCCATGGCGATCAGCCCGGATTACAGCGCATCCGTCACCGCGCTGACAACTGAAAAGTGGACTCAACACCCGAAGCGTTTTCGCATCGGCAGTCCCCGGGCGCTCAGGTGGGCCTTGGCCTCTTCGACGGTGAAGGTGCCGAAGTGAAAAATGCTTGCGGCCAGAACGGCATCCGCGCCCCCTTTCTCCAAGACATCAGCGAGATGGTCGAGTGTCCCGGCCCCACCGCTCGCAATGACTGGAATACGCACGGCCTTGCTGACCGCCCGGGTGAGTTCGAGATCGTAGCCATCGCATGTGCCGTCGGCGTCCATGCTGGTGAGAAGGATTTCCCCCGCGCCCAGTTCCTCCGCCTGTCTCGCCCACTCCACAGCCTTCCGTTCGGTGGGTTTGCGTCCGCCATGCGTATGGACTCTCCAGCTTCCCGGGCCATCGCGTTTGGCATCGATTGCGACCACGACGCACTGGGAGCCGAAGGCCTGGGCGGCTTCCCGAATCAGCTCCGGGCGTTGGAGGGCCGATGTGTTGACGCTGACCTTGTCGGCCCCGGCGCGCAACATGGTTCGGAAATCCCGCACCTCCCGAATTCCTCCTCCGACCGTCAGTGGCATGAAGCACTGCTCCGCCGTGCGTTCCACGACTCCGACCATCGTGGCGCGTCCGTCACTGGATGCCGTGATGTCGAGAAAGACCAGCTCGTCGGCCCCCTGGCGGTCGTAGGCTTTTGCGCACTCCACGGGATCTCCGGCGTCACGGAGTTCGAGAAATTTTGTTCCTTTGACGACTCTGCCCGCCGTGACATCGAGGCAGGGAATAATGCGTTTGGCCAACATGGTTTTGTATCCATGCGCGGAGTGTCCGGAAAATCGAGACTAAAATGTTTGCGCCGAGCCCCTGCCTTTCTATTGTTTCGGTGACAATCCCGTCGAAGGGGCGGGGAGATGCGCATGGACCACCATAAGATTGACAATCCTGTCTGCCGGGAAAAGAGGCCGCTTCTGGCGGTTTTCCTTTTTTGCGGCCTGGCGATGGCCTTGCTGACATCCTGTGAAACCACAGGCAGGAATTACGGTCCCGGGGCCGGATTTTTTCACACGGTTGTTGTGGATGCCGGGCACGGCGGCCATGACCTGGGCGCGAAGGCCCGCTCCGGGGCTCCGGAAAAAGTCCTTGCGCTCGATACGGCCCAAAGGCTCGCAACCGTTCTCCGACAAAATGGGATTCGGGTTGTTGAGACGCGGACATCTGATCGGTTTGTGTCCCTTGCCGGGAGAGTGGCCCTCTCGAACAAGACACCCCAGTCGGTCTTTGTCAGCGTGCATTACAATTGGACCAAACGTCGGGGAGCCCAGGGGATCGAGATCTACTACAACAGCCGTCGCTCCATGCGGCTGGCCGCGAATGTGCTTCGCGAAACCGTGGGTGCGTATCGCACGCCGAACCGCGGTATTAAAAACCGGGGATTTTACGTGCTGCGCAACAACAGGCGTCCGGCCATCCTCTGTGAGCTGGGCTTTGTTTCCAACCCAGAGGATAACCGAAACCTCCAATCGCCGGTCGTGAGACAGCGGTTGGCTGAACGGGTCGCCGCCGGGATTCTTGCCGAACGCGCCGGGCGCAGGCCGTGATCTGACCTGCGGGGGTTTCCCGTCAGTGGAGACCCGTAGGGGCGGCGGATCTCCGCTTCAACCGTGTGAGCACACGCAGGCGTATTCCGCCCGGTTGCACTCGCCGCAGACTTTCGTGTCGAAGTTGATGCGGATATTTTGGGGCTTCGCGGCGGCATCGGGACGGATTTGCAGGACGATCCGGTAGCCGTCGCCCTCCGGAAGCGGGGTCGTGGAGACAAAGGCATCGGCGGTTTTTTCAAATTCCAGTTTGGCTTTTCCGGCGGGCGCCTCTGCAATCGCCGAGATTTGTTGTTCAGCGGGCGGCTGGGGTTTCATGTCATGGTTGTAGAACGTGATCAGGACTTTTCGATCCGGGCGGACAAAGAATTCGGCGTGGTGTCCCGCCGCTTCGATGACGCGGCCGCCATTCGGACCCGGAACAGGCTTGTCGCGCTGATGGTCATCCTCCGCGAAAGCGGATGTGGCCACAAGGAGGGCGAGGGGAAGTGTCAGGAGTGGTTTCATGGTGTTTTGGTTTTTTGGTTGGTTGTGGGTTGAGGGTGATTTTCGGAGGATTTGGAGGCGAGGCAGAGAAGTTCGAGGTCCAGCAGGTTGCGCCACGCCTGAAGGCTGGCCTCATTCCGGGTCATGAGGGCATCGAGATATCCACGATGGGTTTCCAAGAGAAGGTTCACTTCAAGAGAGCCCATGCGATATTGTCGCTCTGCGAGATCCGAGGCCTTCCGCAAATTTTCAATGAGGGTTGGCGGAATGGATTTCAAAATCTCCCGGGCCGCATTTACGGCGAGCCTCCGCCTGTCCCCCTCGTCGGCCAGCTTTGTGCGGGCGTCGGTCATCAAGCGGGCCTGGGTTTCAGCGGAAGTCCCGCCAGATGTCGAGCCGGGGCGGGTGATCCCACTGATGGCGTCGTAGGATCCGAGCCCCTCCCTGGTAAACCACCCCCCCACGGAAAAGGCCTCCACTGTGCCGACGGCCTCCACTCCCAGAAGTCCGCGTTGGATTTGCGCCTCCCGAATTTTCAGAAGGAGAGGGTTTTTCGAACTTTCCGGCATTTGCTCCGGAATCGGCTCAAAACTTCCGGCAACCGTCAGGGCTGTGTCGGCCGGTCTTCCGAGCAGCCCGTTAAGTTCTGCGCGGAGCAGGGAGACCTGAAGGGAGGATTCCGTTGCCTGCCGGATGAACGGCAGGGCGACTCCCTCCAGAATCCGGCGTTCGATGAGGGACTCGACCCCGGCGGTCGGCCGGTCTTCCAGAATTTTCACAAGTGCCGTGATGCGTGCCGCAAGGTCATGGGCTACACCGGCGGTTTCCGAAGCGGCCTGATATTCCATGGCCTTGAGCTTCACCTCGCCGCCCAAAACAAAACGAAACTCTTCCAGGTAGAGCCGGGCCAACCCGGCATCGAGATTGAGGACAGCACTCCGAAAGGCCTCCTGCGAAGGGAATGCCAGCGGGCGCACGATCATCGGGAGTTCGCCCGGTGTCGCCTTCGGCAGACCAGCCACTTGTTTCTCGTAAAAACGAAGTTCCGGATTGTTCTGGAGTGCCTCCCTGACGAGTTGATCCGGAGTGAGTGGATCCGCTGCGAGAAGGACTCCGGCTGTGAAAAAGAAGAGCAGGTGTTTCATGATTCCTTCGCGTTGCGTGTTCCGATGCGGGATTCGAAGATTTGGTAAAGGATCGGCAGAACGACCAGTGTGAGGAAAGTCGAACTGATGATCCCGCCGATCACAACGGTCGCCAGCGGACGTTGCACTTCCGCGCCGGCCCCGTGACCAAGCGCCATCGGGAGGAAGCCCAGGCTGGCGACCATGGCAGTCATCATCACCGGACGAAGGCGGGTGAGGGAGCCCTCCACAACGGAATCCCACAACGATTTTCCTCCCTCCCGGAGCTGGTTGTAGTAGCTGACCATCATCAAGCCGTTGAGCACGGCCACCCCCGTGAGGGCGATAAATCCGACGCCCGCACTGATGCTGAAAGGCATGCCGCGGAGCCAGAGCGAAAATATCCCGCCCGTGACCGCCAGGGGAATTCCCGTATAGATAAGCAAGGCCTGTCGCAAGCTGCCAAAGGCCACAAAAATGAGCAGGAAGATCACCGCCAACGCGATGGGCACGATAATGGCCAGCCTCGCCCGGGCTTCCTGAAGGTTCTTAAACTGTCCTCCGAACTCCACCCCATAGCCACTGGGCAGCTTGACCTTTTCCGCGACTTGCTTTTGGGCCTCCAAAACAAAGCTTTCCACATCGCGTCCGCGCAGGTTGACCATGATGGCCGCCCGCCGCTGGCCCATTTCCCGGGTGATTGTGCTGACCTTTTCCTCAACCTTGAAATCCGCCACCTGTCCGAGCGTCACAAGCCCGCCGTCCGACGTGCGAAGCGGGAGTTTCTTGAGTTCATCCATCTTCACCCGCAACGAATCCGGCATCCGGACGACAATGGGATAGCGGCGGTTGCCATCAATGATGGTGCCCGGTTCTCCGCCCGCCATGCCATTCTCCACCGCCTGGTTGATTTCCTCGGCATGGACGTTGTATTTTGCCATGGCTTCGCGGTTGGGAGTGACCTCCAGAAGGGGGGCTTTCCCAAGCGCATCGAACTCGACATCCGCCGCACCCGGAATTTTTTCGAGGATCTCGCGCACTTCGGTTGCGATCCGTTCGATCTCCCCGTATTCGTCTCCGAAGACCTTGACCGCGATATCCGCCCGTGTGCCCTCGAGGATCTCGTTGAAGCGCATCTCGATGGGCTGGGAAAACAGATAGGCCTGTCCGGGCACCTGCACACCCAGCTCGGCACTCATCTCGTCGGCTAGCTCGTCCTTGGAGAGTGTCCGGCCATCCTTTTTTGCCCATTCGGAGAGCGGGTTGTAGAAAATATAGGTATCGGACACGTTGACGCCCATCGGATCTGTCGCGACCTCCGCCGTTCCAATGCGGGAGAAGGTGTAGGTGACTCCGGGATACTTTTCTTTGAGCACCTGCTCCGCCCGTTCCTGCATGGCGACGGAGGCATCGAGACCGATGCTTGTGGTGCGGATCATGTGCGTGGCAAACGACCCTTCATCCAACTGCGGAATAAACTCCGCGCCAAGACGCCCAAAGAGAAGCAACGACCCGACAAAGAGGGCGAGGGCGCCGCCGAGAAAGAGGAGGCGATGGCAAAGGGCCAGTCGCAGCACCGGCTCATAGAGCCCCTTCAGGAAACGGATGACGGCATTGTCCTCCTCGCGGATGCGGCCCTTGAGGAAATAGGAGCAGAGCACGGGCATGAGCGTGAGGGTCAGGATCAGGGCGCCCACCAGCGCATAGACGACGGTCAGTGCCATCGGATGGAAGGTTTTCCCCTCCACGCCAACCAGGGAGAGCATGGGAATATAAACAATGGTGATGATGAGGACGCCGAAGAACGCGGGCCTTCCGACTTCGAGAGCCGCGAGGCGGACGGTATGCAGTCGTTCGGTCGGGGTCAGCATCCGCTTCAAATCGTGCTGTCGCAGGCCGAGTCGGCGCACAATGTTTTCCACCATGACAACCGCCCCGTCGATGATGAGGCCAAAATCAACGGCTCCCAGACTCATGAGGTTCCCAGAGATTTTTGTTTGAACCATTCCCGTAATGGCAAAGAGAAACGAAAGGGGGATGGTGGCGGAAACGATGAGGGCGGCCCGCCAGTTTCCCAGGAGCAGAAGCAAAACCACGATGACAAACAGGGCGCCTTCGAAGAGATTTTTTTCCACGGTGGCGATGGTTTTGTCCACCAGTTCGGTGCGGTCATAGACCGTGGTGATCCCGACGCCCTTTGGCAGCTTTTCCCGGAGTTCGTCAATTTTGGCATCCACGCGCTTGGACACGAGGCGGCTGTTCTCGCCGGCCAGCATGAGGGCCGCGCCCAGCACGGCTTCGCGTCCGTTGAAGGTGGCAGATCCCGTGCGGATGTTTTTTCCGATGCCGACCTCGGCAAGATCCTTCACCAGCAATGGCTCGGTTCCTCCGCGGAATTTCACCGGGAGGTTTCCAATCTCGTCGGCGGACTGGACGCGTCCGTTGGTGCGGATGGCGATTTGCTCGCCCCCCAACTGGATCACGCTCCCGCCGACGTTCTCCACATTCTCGCCGATGAGATCCGAGAGTTCCTTGAAAGTGATTCCACTCGCCAGGAGCTTTTCGGGTTTTGGGAGAATCACGATTTGTTTTTCATAGCCGCCGGAGGCATTCACCTCGGCGATGCCCGGGACGCTGCGCAGCTGTGGCTTGACCACGAAATCGTGAATGAGTTTCAACTCCATGAGCTGCTCGGCGCGGTTTTTCGGTTTGTCCGGACCCTCGTAGCCGTCCAGGTAGTCCACGACATAATAATAAATTTCTCCCAGGCCGGTTGTGATCGGCGCCAGTTTGGGGGAGATGCCAGCCGGCAGGTCGTCACCGGCATTCTGGAGACGCTCGCTGACCAGTTGGCGCGCCCGGTAGATGTCGGCGCCATCCTCGAAGACGAGCGTGATTTGCGAGAGCCCGAATTTCGAGAGCGAGCGGAGCTCGGTCATTTGCGGAATTCCGAACATCTCCATTTCCAGCGGATAGGTGACGAGCTTTTCGATTTCCTCGGGCGCGAGTCCCTTCACCTCGGTGTTGATCTGGACCTGGACGTTGGTGATGTCGGGGACGGCGTCAATGGGGAGCCGGTTGGATGACCAAAAGCCCGCAAGCAACAGGCCAAGAGTGCCAAGCAGGACAAAGAGCCGCTGGCGCAGGGAAAATTCGATAATGCTCTCGATCATGACTAGTGACAGTGCCCGCCGCCTTTGGTGGCGCGCAGCTCGATAAGGTAAAGGGTTTCGACGGGTTTGTTGGCGACAACGTCGCCCGCGTAGAGACCGTCGGTGATCTCGATGTAGCCGGCGCCTTCGACTCCGGTGGAAACCGGCGTGCGCAGGAGATATCCGCCATTCTGGACATACACAAATTTCCCCGAAAACGTCTCCAGGACCGCCGGACGTGGGACGGCGAGAACATCGGATGTTGCTTCGGTGACGGTCACGTCGCCGGAGGCAAAATCTCCGACCTGCAAAATCTCCCGGGGATCCGAAATTTCCAGGATGGCCTCCGGGCTGCCGACGGCCTCACGCGAGGAAGGGTCAATGCGCCAAAGTCTGGCCGGATATTCGAAACCCTCGATTTTTACCCTGGCTTTGTCCCCGGGCTTCAACTGACCGGCTGCCGTAGTGTTGATGTAGGCGACAGCGTAGGCGAATTCCGTCTGCTCGGCGTCCGGGCGTGTGGGTTCCCCCGCTGCCCGGTAGATTTGGGCTTCCACGGGGATGGTTGCCGCCAGCTTTCTTTCCTGAGCCTCCTCGAGTTCGAGACCGATCGCCTTGCCGGTTTCCTCCCTCAAGACGATGCCTTTTCCCTCCGCGAACTCGGCCCCTTCACCCTTTTCGCCGGGGTGATCGTGTCCGCCTTCGGCAGGTTGTTTTTCCCTGTCCGAGCAACCCGGCAGCGTGATGGCGAGGAGCGCAGTGAGAATCAGGGCGATGATTCTCATGGTTTGTCCTCCCGGGCTTCGAGGCATCCGCCGTTGAGCAAGTCGAGATCCATAAGGATTTTCCAGGCATCGAGAACGGCTGCCTGGGAGGCGTGCAGGGCTTCAAGGTAGGCGGACTGGGAGTCGAGATAGAGCTGTGCGCCGATCGAGCCGTTTCGGAACTGGGTGTCCGCCAGCGTCGAAGCCCCGTGGATATTTTCCAGAAGCTCCGACGGAATCCTTTGGAGTTGCCGTTTGGTCAGTTCGTAGGCCTTGAGGCGGCTTAAAATTTCGGCTTCCACCTCGCGTTCCGCCTTGATCCGCAGAGCCTCGGCTGCTGCCTGACGGGCTTTTGCGCTTTGGATGTTGCCAATGTTCCAGTCCCAAAGGGGAACGGTCGCGCTGATCGCACCGCCGAGGTTTTGCTCCGTGTCGCCCGCCACGTCGCGACTGAAAAACGGTCCGATGGAAAAATCGGGGGCGATATCCAGGCGTGTGGCCGTCAGGTCGCGCACCGCCTTCTCCAGTTCGCGCTGGCGGATCTTCAGGAGCAGGTTGTTTTTCTGGGCCGAAAAGATCAGCGTGTTTTCCGCGAACTGTCTTGGGGGAGCGGACAGGGAATCGCGGATGGAGAGGGGAAGATTTTGCGGGTGCCCCAGCAGGGCATTCAACTGGGTGCGGGATTCCTCGCGTCGGAGCGAAGCGGCCTTGATGGTTGCCCCCAGCCCGATCAGGCTCGCCTGCACGAGCCGGGTTTCGATTTGCAGTCTGGCACCAAAATCGCCACGCGAATCCAGATGGCTGGCGAGTTCGTTGGTCTGCCGGTAAACGGATTCCGCCGCTGCCGCTTCCGTCTCCGCCGCGAGGTATTCCAGGGCCAGGAGCCGGACCTTGCCAGCCAGGGCGATGCGAAATTGTTGCAGCGCGAGTTCCGCGATTTCCCGGTTCTTGTCGGCGATCGCCTTGCGCAGGGTTCCCTTTCCCGGAAACTCGAAGGTCTGCAGGAGGGATGCGGAAAAGGTCGTTCCGTTGCCCTGCAGCACATTTTCGGAATCCCGCACTTCGCGCCCGCCGAATTCCACGGACACCTCCGGATTTTTGAAGAATCCGGCCTGTGTCCGCTGACCCTTGGCGGCAGCCACTTCCGCCTCATAGACAAGCAACTCGGCGTTGTTGGCCAGGGCGATCTTAACCCAAGTTTCTTATGGCAAAGAAGAAATTTGCGATTTTGAGCCCGATTTCGCTCCCCCGGAATT
>JACSRU010000070.1 GCA_014879575.1 Chthoniobacterales bacterium
CGGACGACACGGAGGTCGTCCCTCCAGAAGAGACGCCCTGCCCTGGAGGGACCTGCTCCGTCTGGTCCGTGGCGGGCGGGATGGGCTGCAAAAGCAACAAAAATGTTACATATCTCTCGTTGCCAGAAGGGGGGCGGTCTTGTCATTCTTGCGTCCGACATAAGTGCTCGCGGCAAGGATCTGGTGCTGTGGGCAGCCGCTCATCGGTGTGCGGTCAAAGGTCGCTTCCGGGACGCTGCCGGAAGAGGGGAGGATCCCCACTTCCTCCCTTCGCTCTTCATCACCCTCGGGATTTGATGCACGGAATGGCTTCCGGGTTTCGAGTCCGTCGGAAACGCAGACAGCCAACACACAATCAAAACAAACACATGAAAAAAATTCTTTCAATCATCGGCCTCGCGGCGGCCACGCTGGCGGGGATTCAGGCGCAGACAATTTGGAACTACGATTTCGGAACGGGGTCGGGAACCTTCAATACGGCCAGCAGTGCCTCCACGACCTTCCTGCCGACTCCTCCCGTGAATGGAGGAACGGCAAGAGTTCGCGTTGGTTCTGGGGGAGGCAGTTTTAATCTCGAGAACCCGGGGAGCAGCCTGGGAAGCGGATCGGAACTTCGGATTGTCGCGCCAACGTCAACGTCGGTGAACAAGTTCTCGATATACGACTATACATCCGCCGCAACAACATTTTCCATCAGCTATGACTTGCGTTTATCCGGGGGAGATTCCGGAACGTTTTATTTCTTCATGGGTGATGGGACGACTTTTAGTGATAACAGTGGCTTCAACGGATCTCAGGTCTTCACAGGAATTCAATGGCAATATGGAGCATCGGGTGCCATCATAACAAATGTGCGTAATGGCGGGAATTGGGTAACAACCGGCCTCTCGGGGACACCCTTTGCGCAAGACACCAACTATACGGTCCAAGTGATTGGAAATAATAGTGCGTCCAGCATCAATTATAACCAGGGAGGTGTAAACACACTGGCGGCTAATACATGGGATCTCTGGATCGGCGGCACAAAAGTTGGAAACAACCTCGCGAAGGCCCAGTTGGCTGATGCTGCGAACATTGATTCCTTCATGTTTTACGGTATAAATTCCACCGGGAACGTTGCGAATCTAACGGTGGACAATATTTCGTATGCCAACTACGCGGTCCCCGAACCCCAAACCTGGTTCTTGATCGGCCTGGGGGCCGCCATTGGGCTTTGGAATCTGCGGCGGCGGCGGGTGGGCGGGGTGTGATCTGAGATTTTTCAAGCTCACGAAATGGGGCCGGGAACCGCTTGGAGAGGGGTGCCCGGCCTTCTTTTTTGCGGGGAGGGGCACGATGTGGCGGCAGGCGGCGGGTGGGTTATTGTCGGGAGAGAAAATGTTTCCGCAGGTGCTCCGGGAATTTTTCAATCGCGTAGCGGAGCATGGTCCGGGGCATGGAGAGGCGGTGGGTGTCGAGGAAGTCCACCAACTGGCGCGAGTCCCGTTTGCCGGCTTCGCGCAACATCCATCCGCAGGCTTTGTGGATGAGGTCTTGCGGGGAGTCGAGGAAATGGACGGAGAGGGCGAATGTTTCCGCGAGGTCGCCCTGGCGGATAAAGGCAAACGTCGAGACGATGGCGATTCTTTGTTCCCAGAGGATTTTCGAGGCGGCGAGTTTCCAGAGTGGAGTGCGCGGGCGATCGAGAAGGTGGGAGCCGACGATTTTATAGGCCGAGACGTCCACGAGGTCCCAATTGTTGATCCAAGGAGTGGAGGAAAGATAGAAATCGAAAACGGTTTTTTGGACGGCGGCATTTCCCCGCTCGAATCTCCGGACCAGAACCAGGAGTGCCAGAAAGCGTTCCTCATGCCACGGCGAGTGCAGGAGCTCCCGGATGTCCGATTTTCCGTCGTCCAATTTTGAGACCGCGCGAATGTCGGGGACACGGATTCCGAGAAAGCGGTCGCCCTCGCCGTATTCCCCGGCGCCGGATTTGAAAAATTGCGCCGCGAGCGCGGCGTGTCCGGGGAGGATCCGGCGGTGGAGTTCGTGGCGGAGGGATTGCGTCATCGAGCGGACAGGATGTGGGGTTTCGTTTCGGAAATCCAGAAAATCGCCCATCCGATCAGAAGGTGACGCCCAGCCCGAGCTGCCAGGCGCCGAGGGGATCTCCATCGCGCCTGACAAGGTTGCAGGCATAGTCCACCCGAAGGGCGCCGAGCGGGGTAAAGAATCGGAGGCCGACACCGGGGGCGATACGGGTCTCGCAAAATTCCATATCCTCAAGGCGTGGCGCGAGATTGCCGACATCTGTGAAGACCGCCAGAAAAAATCCGCGTCCCACCGGCCACTGGAGTTCGACATTGGCCTGGAAAAACGCCTCGCCGCCGAGCGGATTGCCCTTGCGGTCCCGTGGGGCCATGCCGTCGAAGGCAAAGCTGCGGACGGAATCCGGTCCGCCCAGGAAAAAGCGTTCGGGGACCGGAATCGCGGTCGTATTTCCGAAGGGGAAAAGGGCACCGACGCCGTGATGGAAGGTGAGGAAGGGAACAAACGGCCGACCGGGGGAAATTTTTTGAAGCGGCAGATACCATGTCGCCTGCGCGGCGGCTTTCAGGAACGTGAGATCCCCGAGCAACGGAGGAGCCGCCACGCCGACCTCGTAACGCAAGTCGTAGCCGCTCATGGGAATCAGCGGATCGTTTCTTCGGTCGAGAGCCTGATGAAAGGTCAGACGCCCGAGCCGATAGTCCCGGGGGGTGTCGGGTTCGGTGTCAGAGGCAACCACGGTGTTGGCGACCGACTTCCACTCATAGACGAGCCCCCAGCCGGTCCGGAAGCGTTCGTTGAGTTTTTGGCGGATGCCGATCCGTGCGCCGAATTCCGTCGCCTCAAACGCCGGGAGTTCCTTGCGAAAGGCAAAGGCTTCCGCCGAGCCGGTAAGTTCCGAACCGAGAAACCAGGGAGCCGCCACTTCGGCTTCCCCGCCATAGCTCTTCTGCGAGACGAAGCCGGTCAACTTGAGCCGATTCAATGTGCCCAGAAGATTTCTGTCCGTGTAGGTGGCATTGGCGAAGCCGAGATACCATTGGCTGTAGCCAAGGGTGGTCGCAAAGGATTTGCGGTCCCCCTCCTCAACCCGGAGGTCCACATCCAGCGCATCACCCGGCGCGTCGCGGAAGGCGACATCAACGGAGGAGAACGCCCCGGAGAACCAGAGGCGACGTTCCGCCGCATCGAGAGCCGAGGCATTGTAGAGGGCGCCGCGGCGGATGCCGAATCTCCGGAGCAGGGAACGTTCCGCCGTGCGCCGCCTCCCGGAGGTCCGCACGTCGCCAATGTGCATCCGCCGTCCGGGTGTGGGCGTCACCACAAAATCCCTGACCCCCGGCTCCCTGCCGGGCAGGCTCTCCACCGAGACGGCGGCATAAAAAAATCCGTGTTCGCGGAGGAAATCGAGTGCCCGTGACCGGCAAAGTGACGGATCCGAAGGGCGGAAGGGTTGTCCCTCAAAAGTCGCGAGCGTTTGCGCCAGGGCCTCGGATTCCTCAAAGGCCGGACCCGCCAGGCGAACGCGTCCGATCCGGTGCGGGATTCCCTCCTCAATGACAACCGTCAAATCCAGGGACTGGAAATCCGCCGCCGGTTGATCGAAGAGCGAAACCGAGGCCTCCAGGAATCCTTCGTTGACAAACGCCTGTCGGAGGCTCTCTGCGGCTTGTTCAACAGCGGAAGCCACATACCGGAGTCTGCCAAAGGGCATGCGGGTCGCCTGCCGGACTGCGGCGGTAAAAATCCTTTCGCGGCGGTCGCCAGGCAGGGAGGTGCCGCCCTCAAAAGTCAGTTTGCGAATCCAGAGGCGGTCGCCTTCGGCGATCGAGAAGACCACCCGTGAGGCGGAATAGTCGTAGGTCACCACCGCGTCCGGAAAACCCTGTGAGCGATAAAACTCCCGGAGAAAAAACGCCGCATCATCGGCGGCGGTGATGTCGTTTGCGGAAGCCGGGGTCGCGTCGAAGCGGCTCAGAGCCTGGAGAATCCGGTCGCGGGAGAACCGGCCATTTCCTTCAAATACCCACTCCGTTCCCTCGGCGGCGCCAAAAAAATGGCCAAGGAGAACCAGGGCCAGCACCCGGGGGAATTTCATTATTGGAACCGCCAGGTATAGGTCGCACCCGCATTAAAAAATCCATAGCCATCGCGTTCTGTCACCAGGTCCACATTGTCAAAGAGCCGGAATTTGCCGCGCATCGTCGCCCGTTCCCCAAGTGCCCGCGCCGGGACGGACTGGACCTGGAGCCGGTTAAGAATGGCGTCCGTGTCGAGTCCCGGGACATCGAGTTGGCGGGCAAACGAGCGCAGGAGGAGAAGCGCCCCCTGCCCGGCGGCCGCCTCACCAAAACCTGGACCGGAGATTCGGCCATCCGAGGCGATGCCAGTGGTCAGCAACAAAAGGATGGCCTCCTGGGGCAGGGGTGGTTCCGACCGCAGAATCAACTTCTTTTCGCTCAGCGGCCCGAGCGCGTAGGCATGGATCTCAAAGTCCGGTGTCCGGGCCATGCCGCGCACATCGAGGAACGGAATCCATGGAGAATCCGGAAGGAAGTCCATCCGCCCGTCCGGAATGGTCATCGTCGTGAAGGGCAGAAACGCCTGGACATCCTTCAGAGAAATGCGCCCGACAGGAACCGGAGCCCCCAGGGTTCCCCGGAGGTGGATGTCCGGAATGATTTCCCCCGAGGCAATGTTTCCCCTGATGAGGAATGGGGTTTCATTATCCACCTTCACATCCAAGGCCCATCGGTTGAACGGGGCGGGCACGGATCCCGGCGATACCGGCACCTGGAAATCCTCCGGAGAGGACTCCACCGGTGCCGCCACAAGGAACGGAGTGACTTCAAAGCGCCGGAAAATCCGTCCCTCCACCAGGCGGACCGTCCCGCGCAACTCGCCCGCCGCGTTGTTTCCCTGAAATCCGGCCTGAAGATTGGCGCGGACTCTCAGGCCGGCGTCGCGCGCGAGGAGGATTTTTTCGCCGTGGAGATGAAGATCCCAGGCCGGATTGCCGGGATCAGAAATGCCGATACCACCGGATATCTGGAAGGGCCCGGCACCCACCTCGCCGGTGAAACGTTCGATCTGGATCTTTTGTCCGTCAAACGAGAGAGCGGCATCGGTTTTTTCGATGGCCGGCCACCGGGGGGAAATTTCCAGGCTGCCGTCCCGCAAATCCAGGCTGCCATTGACGCGCGGCGCCCCGATGGTCCCGGAGAATTCCATTTTTCCGGAAACCGATCCGCTCAAGCGGTGGAGCTTCGGAAGGAACGGGCGGAACACCCCGAGATCGGTGCGCGGGAAATCCAGCAGGGCATCAAACGCGCCTGCCGGATTCGACCATTTCCATTCGCCATTCTCCGCTTGGACGAGCCCAAACGGCATGTGCGCGGTGAGGGTGACCGGGGGAAGATTTCGCGTCTCCAGCAATCCGTTCAGCACGGCGGATCCTTCGGCTGTGGAGATTTTGACCTTGAGCGAGGAGGGAGGGACCGTCGTGCCGGGAGATTTCCAGAGGAGGTCGCGGCCAACGATCTCCCCCTTCATGTCGAGGCGCGCGGGCAACCCTCCCGCCTCGACGTTCAATCGCATCTGCCCCTCCAATGGCATCTTTTGTCCGGTCAGTTGAAGAAGCGAGCGAATGGGAAGTTCCCTGGGAGTGGACAGGCGGATGTAGGTTTCCCGCTCCGCGTCAATGGAAGCGGCCCAGGGCTTCCCGCCAAACACGGCAAAAAGATTCATGGGAACAAAGGCGGCGCCCTCCAGAAGCGATGCGCCTGCGGATTTCAATTCCACATCCTTCAGTGTGATGCCCGATCCGGCCACCGTGGCCCGCAGGCCCAGCCGGAGGGAGCCATTTTCAAATTCCATCCTGGAAAAATACAAATTCTGCGGGGAATAGGTTCCCTGGAATTTTCCAGTGAGTCCCGCGGGCGTGATCCCCGAAACAAACTCATGGAGCTTCACATCAAAAGCTCCCGAATGGGATTTCAAGTTTCCATCCCCCTGCCACTTCACGTCCAGCGCGCCCGAGTAAACCCGTCCGGCCGCCGGCGTGCGGAATGGCGTGAGATAGGCCGCCAGATCGGCGATTTTGGCGTTGAGTTCCGCCGCATATTGGTGGGGAGCCTCAATGCCGATGCTGCCGCGAAGCGAAGCCGAATCCTTGCGGGAATACAGGTCGCAGAGCACGACATCCATTTCGTTATTTCGGAAGACAGACTCCATGCGCAGGGAGCTGGGAGGGAGTTTTCGGAAGGACACATTCGAGGCCTCGATGCTCAAATACCCCTCCAGTTCTCCGGGGTGGCCGGTGAGCGAACCGGAGGCACTCATCCGCCCGGAAGCCTCGCCGAAGGGATCGCCCAGGAGCCCGGCCAGTGCGCCAAGTTCCCGGATGTCGGCCTGAAAATTCAGCAGAAAGGGCGAGCGGGCGATCTGGGCCCAGCCTTCGGCCAGCGAGATTTCGCCGTGGAATTTCAGGCTGTTTTCCCTTTGCCGCAGGTCGAAGCTTGTCACGACGAGCCGCCGATGGATGAGACTGGCGCCGACCTCCAAAGACTGCCAGCCCCGCTTGTTCCAATGGAAGTCCTCTGCCATCAGGCGCACCGAGGCCTCCGCGTCGGCGGGCCGGTCCGGACGGCCCCGATACGTCAGCCGTCCCTCGGCCAGCTTCCCGGTAATTTCCCCGGGAATTTCCATGAGAGGGGCAAGGCGATCGAGCGGGATGTTGGAGGCCCAGGCCGCCAGGTCCAGCGTCTCGCCGGAGGTCTGGAAGGTCAGATCGCTCCGGAGCGACCCTCCGAAACAATTCGCCGTCAGGGAAATCTCCGCCCCGGCGGGATTCAGGAAATTCCATGAAAGGTTCTCGATGGTGATCCCCTGCGCGACCTCCATGTCTGCGAGCCAAAGGGTGCCATTTTTCCACGCGGTGCGGGCCTGCAGGGGGCCGAAGGATTTGGAATACCCGCTGAGATACAGGAAAAAGGATCCCACCTTCAGCTCCCCGCCCCGGTTCTCGCTGACGTCGAGCAGGAAATCCCGAACCCCCCACTGGTCGCCTTTTTTCACCAGGTCCAGCGATGGCACTTCGAGAAGAATTTCTTCCGGCATCCACCGGGCGAGGGCGCCCGCCGACGGGGCATCCTGCGGCCTCCCTTCGCCCGAAAGGTCCCACAGACCAGAGATGCCACGAATTTTCAGGTCGCGCAGCAATCGTTCGCTGTCCGAAAAGAATGAGGTGATCCCCGTCCAGTGCCATTCCACGAGCCGAATGTCCAACGAGGTGGCGAGATGGCTGCCCGGAAGCGAACGAAATTTGATCTCCCGGATGGTGACCGGCCCATCCAGGCGCGCGGAAACTTTTTCGGCGGAGAAGGAAAGATGGTTTGCCGACGACCAGGTCTGCAACGCCTTTGTCAGAGCCCACGAAAGTGCGAACGGGTGCAGAATCCAGAGCACTGCGGCGATGCCAAGGATGGCCAACAGCCAGGCTTTCAAACGGGTCCTTCGTGCGGGTGTTGGATGAGGAGACTTCTCGGACATTTTTGACACTTTAGGCAGGTTTCCCCGTTTCAATCCAGTTCAGCCTTGAAGTGATGTCTCCCGCTGCCTAGACAAGACACGACATGGAGGTGTCATTGCCGTGAAAAAGAAGCCGTCCGATGCGTGGATCGCCCTCTCAGTGATCGCGTGCAGCATCGTGCTTTTCCTTGCCCTGTCCTTTGGGCTCGAAGGAAAGGTTTTCGTTCGTGAGAGCCGGATGGTGAGAGTTCGATTCCCCGACATCACCGGCATCAAGGTCAGTTCCCAGGTCAAATTTGCGGGAGCGTCGGCCGGAACGGTCTCCGGCATTCGCATCCTGACCGCCGCCGAGCGTGAGAAAGATCGCCGGAATGCCATCGAGCTTACTCTCCACATTGCCGGAACCGTGCCACCTCTGACCGCCGGAGCCCATGTGAGTGTCTCGGCGGACACCCTCCTGAGCGACAAGTTTGTCCTGATTCAGAATGAAAATCCCGGAGCCCCGCTTCTCGCGCAGGGGGAATTCCTTCAGGGCACGACCCCCGTCACCTTCGACAGGCTGGTCCGGGAGCTGGATGACACGCTCGTGGGGCTGCGAAATGTCCTGGGCGGAGGTGCTTCGGAAAATGCCAAAGATTTGATCAGCAAGATGGATCGTATCGCGGAGGATACGCAGGGCCTGCTCACGGAACTGAAGCCCGTCGTCAAGGATGCGAACCACATGGTCGGCGACGCCAAGCTCACCATGTCGGAAGCCCGCTCGCTTCTCTCGGACAACAAGGACCGCCTCCAGCAGGCCATCCTTCAAATCAACCGCGCCGCAGGTTCCATGGATTCCCTCGCCAAAAAAGGCGAGAGCCTCCTGCAGAACAATTCCCGCAATCTGTCGGACACGCTTTCCGGTCTCCGGGTGTCCGCCGAGAACCTGAAGGTGACCTCGACCTACTCGCGGATTCTCCTCAGAGACTTGTGCGAGCGTCCAACCCGCCTGCTCTGGGGCCGGGGGAGCCCCCCCGAGCTGCCCAGCCAGGAAGAAATCCTCCAATCCCGCAAACCCGTCCCGGATCCCTGAGAATACTTGAGAATCGCATCCTTGATTTCGTCTGTCGCCGGGTGGCGGGTTTCGAAAGGGACGAGATTTCTCGCGGAGGCAATCATGGAGCCTGGAGCAGGAATTCGGCGGCCTGCTGGACATCCTTGTCTCCGCGACCGGAGAGGTTCGCGATGAGAAGTGTCTCCCGGGAAAGCGAGGGGGCGATTTTGATCACATGGGCGATGGCATGGGCCGACTCGAGGGCGGGAATGATACCCTCATTTTTCGCGAGAGTTTGGAAGGCGGCCAGTGCCTCGTCATCCGTGGCAAAATCGTAGGCGATGCGTTCCCTGTCGCGATAATAGCTGTGTTCCGGGCCGATCGCCGCGTAGTCCAGGCCTGCGGAAACCGAGTGGGTCAGTTCGATCTGTCCGTTTTCATCGGCAAGAACCCAGGTTTTTGTGCCCTGGAGGACACCGAGTTTTCCGCCCTGAAATCTCGCCGCATGTTGGCCGCGCGTGATCCCACGGCCGCCCGCTTCGACGCCCGTGAGGCGCACGGAGGGATCTCCCAGAAAGGCATGGAAAAAGCCGATGGCATTACTCCCGCCGCCGACGCAGGCGACGAGGTGATCCGGGAGACGTCCTTCGATCTGGAGAATTTGGCGCTTGGTTTCCTCCCCGATCACCTTGTGAAAATCGCGCACGATCATCGGGTAGGGATGTGAGCCCAGCGCGCTGCCGAGGATGTAGTGGGTGTTGCGCACATTCGTCACCCAATCCCGCATGGCCTCGTTGATCGCCTCCTTGAGGGTTGCCTGCCCGGCGGTGACGGACACGACTTTGGCGCCCAGAAATTTCATCCGTGCGACATTCAGTGCCTGGCGCTCCATGTCCACGGCTCCCATGTAGATCACGCATTCCAGGCCGAACCTTGCCGCCGCCGTCGCCGTGGCCACGCCGTGCTGGCCGGCGCCGGTCTCCGCGATGATCCTTGTTTTGCCCATCCGGCGGGCCAGCAAAATCTGCCCCATCGCATTATTGATTTTGTGGGCGCCCGTATGGAGGAGATCCTCGCGCTTCAGGTAAATTTTTGCCCCGCCGAGGAGGTGGGTCAGACCCTCCGCGAAATACAACGGCGTCGGCCTTCCACAAAAATTTTTCAGCAATCCGTCCAGTTCGTGCTGGAACTCCGGATCCGCAGTCGCCGCCCGGTATTCGCGGTCCAAGTCCTGCAGGGCGGTCATGAGCGTTTCCGGCACAAACATCCCCCCATAGGAACCAAAATGCCCGGTGGAATCCGGAACGGATTCTGGATCAATCGAAATCATGGCCACACCCTAGCCGGAAATCCTCCTTCGACAAGCCCTGCCCCGCGCACCGTGCGGGCCTCGGCGAAAGGGATCAGGATGTGGAGAGCCGCCTGAGAACCCTGCAACCGAAACCGGGAAGCGTGAGCGGCCCCCGCAGGGCGCCTCCGCCGAGCAAATCCTCCAGGGTCTCGGTCCCGAGATCCACCGTATTTTCGTGTGGCAGAAAATTCATCAGGAAGAGGAAATCGTGGGTGCCATCGCTGCGGATCTGCACGCTGAGACCTTCCGGGAGTGTGCCCGGCAGCGCGGAACGCAGACCCAACTCAGTGGCCAGGGCGCCGGTGAAATCCTCATGGAAATTGGCATCGAGGCGGGCGGCCACGTAATAGGCGCGCCCCTTGCCGAAGCGGTTCTCCGTGAGAGCCGGACGCCCCGCGTAGAAATCCTGCCCGTAGGTCGCGAGCACCCCGGCACTTTCCGCATGGATGAGATCACAGAGTTCCCGGGCCTCGTAGTGGCGGGCCAGGCCCAGACGGTTGCCGGCGCTGGGGAGCACGCGATTTGTTTCGCCGTCGTGGAGGGCGTCAATTTCCTCCGCCCAAATTCCCAGAAGTCGCCGCAGGGGACCCGGGAATCCTCCCAGGAAACAAAGGTCGTTCGCGTCCACGATCCCCGACCAATACGTGACAACCAGCGTGCCGCCCGCCTCCACAAAGGCTTCCAGGCGTTCCGCCACGCCGGGGCGCACCAGATACAACATGGGCGCCACCACGAGACGGTATGACGAAAAATCGCCGTCCATGTGCAGGACATCCACCGGAAGACCCCGCTTCCAGAAGGCATGGTAATGCGCGTGGCAGGCGTCTTCGTATCCCTTGGATTTTCGCGGCCCCTGCGCGTCATCCAAAGCCCATCGGTTTTCCCAGTCGAAGACGAGGGCGATTTCCGCCGGGACTCCGCTGCCGGCCACGGCATCCAGTTTGGCAAGAACTCCTCCCACCTCGGCGACATCCTTGAAGACCCGTGTGTGTTCGTGGCCGACGTGGTCCACGACCGCGCCATGGAATTTTTCCGAGGCGCCCCGGCTTTTTCTCCATTGAAAATACTGAACGGTATCCGCCCCGTGCGCCACGGCCTGCAACGAAGACAGGAGGTGCATTCCCGGACGCTTGAGTTTCGCGACATCCCGCCAGTTCACCACGGACGGTGTGCTTTCCATGAGCATGAACGGACGGCCACCCTTCAGCGAGCGGTTCAGGTCATGCGCAAAAGCCGTCCGGAAGCCGACAGCGACATCGCCCTGGGGGGCACCCCAATCGGGATAGGAATCCCAGGAAATCACATCCAGTTCCGGAGCCAGCTTCCAGGGATTCAAATCGTAGAAAAAACCCATCAGGTTGGTGGTCACCGGGATCTCCGGAGAGTGCGCCCGCAACGGGGCAATTTCGTTTTTCATGAAATCCACGGTTTGGTCGGTCGCGAACCGCCGCCAGTCGAGATTGAGGGCATGCAGAAAATGTTCCCCATGCGGGGCCGGGGATTCGATCTGCGACCAATCCGTGTAGGTATGACTCCAGAATGTGGTCCACCACGCCTGGTTCAGGGCTTCGAGGGTTCCGTGGCGTCTGCGGAGCCAGTCCCGGAAGGCCTCCTGACACAGCGGACAATGGCAGTAGCCGCTCGAGTATTCGTTGGAGACATGCCAGACGAGGAGGGCGGGATGTTTCCCGTAGCGCTCGGCGAGCAGGGAATTGATCTGCGCACATTTTTCGCGATACACGGGAGAGGTCGGGCAGTGGTTGTGGCGAAGCCCGAACAGCCGTCGCGTGCGGTTGGGCTCAACGCTCAGGACCTCCGGATATTTTTGTGCCATCCAGTGCGGACGCGCTCCGCTGGGGGTGGCAAGGATGGCGTGGAGTCCGGCCTTCGCGAGGTCATCCATCGTGCGATCCAGCCACTCAAACTCGAAGCGGCCCTCCTCGGGCTCAAGGGTCGCCCAGGCAAAAATTCCCACCGAGAGCGTGTTGCAGCCCGCCTGCTTCATGAGGCGGATGTCCTCGGCCAGGATGTCCGGACGAAGCGGCCATTGGTCGGGATTGTAATCCCCCCCGTGGAGGAGGTGGGGATATCGGGAGTTGATGAGGGGGTGGCGGAGCGGAGGCATGACGGAAACGAATCTGATCGCACCAGAATTTATCGCCAGAAAAATATGTCCGCCGCCCCGCACGCCGGAGTCGTGCGGAGGGAGGGAGTTGCCGAAACCGCCACAACCGACAACATCCGGTTTGCTTCTTTTGGCGTTTGAGGGATCATTTCGCAGGATGACAACACGATTGGTTGATTCCCCCCGCACCGAATCCCTCAAAAAAGGGATCGCCTCCTGGCACAAAAAGACATCCCCCGAAGAACTGGGCTGGCTCAACGTGGGGTGGTATTACAACTGGCGTCCGGCTCCGAAGATCCCTGAGGCCCCGGGCGTGGAGTTTGTCCCGATGTTTTGGAACAGCGATGATCTGACCCCGGAAAATCTCGAAGCCGTCCGGCGAAGCCCCGCGACCCATGTGCTTGGGTTCAACGAACCGGACATGGATGGGCAGGCCCGCATGACCCCCGCAGAGTGCCTGGCCGCCTGGCCCAAGCTGATGGCCCTCCCGCAACGCCTCGGCAGCCCGGCGCCCGCCACCGCCTCCTGGTTGAACGAGTTTATGCCCGAAGCCAAACGGCTGGGACTCCGGGTGGACTTCGTCTGCGTCCACCGGTATCCGGACATCAGCGATCCGGGCGCGGTGGATGGCATCGAAGCCATGCTCCACGATGCCTGGGAAAAATTTCGTCTGCCGGTGTGGCTCACCGAATGCGGCGCAGCGGATGTCGCAGCCTGGCATCAGCCCCGTCTCCGCAAGCCGACTCCCACGATGGCCCGCAATTTTCTCAGAAAGCTCCTCGCCCTACTGGAGCGACTGCCCTTTGTCGAACGTTACGCGTGGTTCGCCGACCGCGTCGGCGACGAATACCACCTCGGTTCCATCTTCGACCCCCGCCGGAGTCGCCTCACCAAACTCGGTGAGATTTACCGGGACGGCCA
>JACSRU010000043.1 GCA_014879575.1 Chthoniobacterales bacterium
CGGGAGTACATCGAGGCGAAATTTTTCCATCCTCATGCGAACCCGGCTTCGCGTCTGCCAACCATCCAGGAATTTTCGAGGCACCTGAAGGTCAGTCCGTCCACGGTGCGGTCGGTTTTCAAGGTGCTGGCCAGGGAGGGGCGTCTGGATGCGGTTCCCGGTCGGGGCACGTTTCTGGTCCATTCGTCGGGTGCCGACACGCCCGCCCTTCACCACTGCATCGGCATCAATGCCGCCGAAGCACCGATGGAGGGCTGGTGGGGCAGCATTTTTCTCGGCGTGACGGGCGAGGCACTCAAGGAAAACATCATGGTGACGGCGCTGGGCGCGTTGCGGACGGCAGATCCGTCCCTGACGGGCGTGCGCAAAGCTCTGGATCGCGTGGACGGGGTGATTGCCTTCCCAGACTTGGGCCATGCGCACGAGATTGATGGGATCTGCGCCGAGAACAATCTGCCGGTGGTGCATGTGAACCCGACCCGTTTTCATGCCACGGCCAATTTCGCGTCGAATGATTATTTCGGGTTTGCTCATCATTTGGCGTTAGCCTGGCGCGGAAGCGGACGCCGGAAGATCGTGTTGGTAATGGCCGCGCCGGTCACCGAGTCGGTTTCGTCCGCTCAGACGTATTCCGCCTTTGCGCTGGCCTTCGCCTCCTGCCCCGATGCCCGCATCGAGGTGCTGGAAGATACGCGACCGGCACATCGCTTCTCGAGCGTCTCCATGGAAATGGGCCGCCACCTCATGAAGGGGCATCTGGAAAAGCAGGGACCGGAAGAGGTGGACGCGGTCTATTGTTTTGGTGATTTGCTGGCAGAGGGCGCGATGCGGGAATTGTTACAGGCAGGGCGATCGGTGCCGGGGGATGTGAGCGTGGTGGGCGGGACCGGATTGAAGACGGTGAAACACGATTCCTTCCACCTGGTATCCATGAAGCAGCCCATGCGGACCATCGGGGAAGCCGCCGCAAAAATGTTGATCGAAAGAATCCGGAATCAATCCCAAGATGCCCCCGGAATATATCTCATGCCTGAGTTGGGCGAGGGAAACACGATCCGCCCGGAGGAGAGGGCGGCCTTCCAGCGGTCCCTCCGACAAGACAGGGAACTGCTCTGACCTGGGCCTTGGCACCCCCGACCCGCCTCACTTGGCATCCGCTTGGATTTGATCCTCGCTGCGGGCGTAATCATAGACGGCGATGTCGGTGATCTCCCCCCGGAAGGGATAGGTGTACCCGGCCCGGTAGGCCCCAATGGTGAGGTTCTTGCTCATAGGGGTGAGGGCAAGGTCGGTCGCGCTCTCGGCGATCATCTGGCCGTCGAAGTAGAGGCGGAACTGTTTCTTTTCCGCATCATAGACGGCGGCGACATGAGTCCAGCCGTCGGTGGTGATCTTCGCCTGAAGATTCGAAATGATGCCCCAGACGTCTCCTTCGGTGTCACCCGAACCGCTGACGACATCCACCAGCCTGTCGGTTGGTCGGAAGGAAAGCGCCATGCCCGTGCCGCGGTCCGACACTCGCCCCGAAAGAATCTCGGTTTGAGGAAGCTGCCATGCAGGGTCCGGTTTGATCCGGGCCTGAAAAGTGACGCCATTCGGAAACTCCTCGGGCATATTGCGATACACCAGACACGGCAGAAGCAGGGTCTCCTTGCTGGCGTCCGCCGTGGGTTCCAGCTTGAGCACCTTTGTTCCCCGATCACTCGGAACGATGCTGATCGTTCCGTCCCCCTTGCGGACGGAGAACTCGCCCGGGAGGGTACCTTCATTCGGGACGCCGCCGCTCTCGATCTCGGCACTGTCGAGGGCGGGTTTAAGGATGGGGGGATCGTCCGTCTGGGCATGAACCAAGGCGGCGGACAGGAGCAGAGGTAGGAGGATTTTCATCAGGATTCGGTGGGTTTAAAGGAAACGGTGGTTTCCGCCGAGCGGCCGGCGGTGAGGTCGGACACCTTGATCCTCCACTCGCCGACGGGATCATTCAAGGCGGGAGTAAAGGAAAGCGTGCCAGTGCCGGACTCAAGGCAGACCCAGTCGCTGTCCTCGTGAATGTTGCCCTTGGGATCAATGATGTCGATGCGAATGGGTTGCAGCCCCTTGGCGAGCCGACCCTTCGCGTCGCGAAAATCGACGGACACGATGGAGGGCTCACCCAGATGGCCGGAGGTCTTGGCGGAGACTGCGATTTTGTCCAGCTTCTCGGGAGCGAGGGCGATGATGGTGCCGCCGAGCGCGTCCAGCTTCACGGGA
>JACSRU010000134.1 GCA_014879575.1 Chthoniobacterales bacterium
TCGCTTCGCGCAACCCCCGGCTTCTGAAGGTGAATACGCCTCCGGCGTGAAAAAATGTCCAAACCCCAGACCCAGGCCTTGCAGCCTGGGCTTGAGAATCGCCGGCCTTTGGCCTTGGAGCCTGCACGGATCGGAGATGCGCCCTCTCAGAATAATGTCGGCTGGGCGGATGGCTTTGGCTCCGGCTTGGGCTCCGGCTTGGAAACCACGACAGCCACCGGGACTGACGGAGAAGATGGCGGCGCAGGATTGGCCGTCGGCACCGGTTGCACTACCGGCACCGAAAGGGTGGCCTTCCGCGTCACCCGCTCCACCAGTTCCTCGGCGTCCATTTTCCTTGCCGCTTCAATGATCTTCAAAAAGGCTCCCACCATTTCCGGCTTCCGCGCAAACAACGCCTTCGCCGCGTCAATCGGCCCCCGCGTGTCATGCGACTCGAGTTCCTCCAAACTCACGCCAAGGGCTTTCGCAAATTTCGGCAGCGTCTCCTTTGCCGGATTTCTCTTCCCGCTCTCAATATCACTCAAGTGCGCAAGACTCCTAAACCCAACGGCCTGCGAAAGCACCCGTTGGGTCAATCCCCTCTTCTCGCGTAAGGAGCGAACAAGCTGACCGAAGGTCTCATTCATGATCCGAATACCCTATGCTTCGCAGACTTTGCGAGCAAGAATAACTTTCAAGAAATCAATCCTTTGAGAGTTTTTTAAGGACATTTTCCTGGGCGGCCAGGGTGTGGCGTTTGCGACGATTTTGCGCCTCCGCAAGAAACTCCGCTTGGGCATCAAATGGCAGCTCCCCCTCAACGGTCATTCGGGGAAGATAACTCCCGTCCGGCTGCATGACCTTGGCCTTCACGTTGTCTTTCCAGAACCAATCCAAGATTTCTTCGAGATGTTCGAGCATCCGTTTCTGGATCACTGGAAAAACCGTCTCCACCCTTTTGAAAAGGTTTCTGGGCATCCAGTCCGCGCTTCCCAGATAGATTTTTGGATCTCCGCCGTTCTCGAAGCGGAAGATCCGACTGTGTTCAAGAAATCTGCCAACGATGCTGCGCACTTCGATATTTTCGCTGATTCCCGGGATTCCGACACGGATCGCGCACATGCCGCGGACAAGAAGTCGGACCGGAACTCCGGCCGCCGAGGCACGATAGAGGGATTCAATAATTCCCTCTTCAACAAGCGAGTTGACCTTGGCATAGATGCCGGAGGGACGTCCGGCCTGCGCGTGTTCGATTTCGGTTTCGATCATTTGTTGAAAGGCCGGAAACAACGACCAGGGAGCGACCAAAAGTTGATTCATTTCGGGAAATTTGGACACCCCTGTCAGGCAGTTGAAGGTCTCCGCAAGATCGCTGGTGATCTCCTCGCGGCAGGTCAGCATGCTCAAGTCGGTATAAATTTTTGCGGTGGAAGGATGGTAGTTCCCCGTGCCGAGGTGGGCATACCGCCGGATGCCATCGCCCTCGCTGCGGATGATCAGCATCGCCTTGGCGTGGGTTTTGAGTCCGGCGACACCATAAATGACATCCACTCCGGCTTCGCGCATCATGCGCGCCCATTTGATGTTGGCCGCCTCGTCGAAGCGGGCCTTCAACTCGATGACCGCCGTGACCTGTTTGCCGCTTCGGGCGGCATCAATGAGAGAGTGAACAATCGGAGAATCCGAACTCGTGCGATAAAGGGTCTGCTTGATGGCGAGCACGGTGGGATCTTCCGCCGCCTGCGCAAGCAGGTCCACGACCGTCTGGAAATTGTCGTAGGGATGGTGAAGGAGGATGTCGCCCTTGCGGATGTGGAAAAAGATGTCGCTCTCGGTATCCAGCGAGACGACCGTGCAGGGAGAAAATCGCTTGTAGCGAAGCTCCGGACGGTCAATCTGCAGGGCCAACGGCATGAGCCTTGAAAAGTTGAGCGGGCCATCAATGCGAAAGACGTCCTCCGCCTCAAGGTTGAAAATTTCCAACAGGCGTTCGACCACACGATCCGGGCAATCGTCCTGCACTTCCAGCCGGACAGCCGCCCCGCGCTTGACCTTGCGGAGTTCCTCCTCGATGGCATGCAAGAGGTTTTGTGCCTCCTCCTCGTCAAAATAGAGGTTGCTGTTGCGGGTGATCCGGAAAAGGTGCGCTCCCTTGACGGTCACTCCCCGAAAGAGTGAGGCGACATGTTCCTGGATGATGTTGCCGAGGAAGACATAGTCGTCCCCGTTTTTGGTTTCTGAAAACGAAACGACGCGGGGGAGGATTCTCGGCGCCTGGACCACGGCGATATCCGTCTCCAACCCCTCGCCCTCCAACTCCACGATCACATTCAGGCTCTTGTTCAGAAGTTGCGGAAAGGGATGCGAGGGATCCACCGCGATCGGCGTGAGAACGGGGTGGATGGTCCTTTCATAAAACCGCGCGAAATGTTCCTTTTCGCGCTCCGGGACGTCCGGGTAGGTGTGGAAGCGGATCCGGTTGGCCTCGAGTTCCGGCATGATCCGCTCGCGCCAGCACCGATACTGGTCGTCCACCATCCTGCGGGTGCGCTCGCTGACCCGGACCAGCGTCTCAGAGGCTGAGAGTCCGTCCGGTCCGCTCTCCGAGGAGTGGGTCTGCCGTTGTTGCTTCAACCCCGCGACACGGACTTCGAAAAACTCGTCGAGATTGGAACTGACAATGCAGAGAAATTTCAGCCGTTCGAGGATGGGGTTCTTTTCGTCAAACGCCTGGTCGAGGACCCGCTGGTTGAACTCCAGCCAACTCAGCTCCCGATTCACAAAAAGCACCCTGTCGGAAAAATCCATGCCGTCATGCTCGGATTTGCTGGGATTTGGTCAAGGGGAGATTTGCAGGGATTCCCCCGCAATTTCCGCAATTTGCTTTGCCGTGGAGCCGGACTGGGCTCAGGATATGCGGTTTCTCCCATGATTATCCGCACCATTGCTTATCCCCGCGCCGGTCTGATCGGCAACCCGTCCGACGGCTATTTCGGCAAGACCATCGCCTTTGCCTTCCGGAACTTTTCCGCACAGATTGAACTCTGGGAATCGCCCGAGCTCGAACTCCTTCCCAGCCGCCGCGACCACTCGGTTTTTACGGGACTCAAGGATCTGCACCAGGACGTCAAACGCCACGGCTACTACGGAGGATTCCGCCTGTTGAAGGCCGCTTCAAAGGCCTTTTACGAATACGCCACGGAACGGGGAATCGGTCTGTCGGAAAAGAATTTTACGATGCGTTACAAATCCGACATTCCGAATCGGGTGGGCCTCGCCGGATCGAGTGCGCTCATCACGGCCTGCGTCCGGGGGCTGATGAGTTTCTACGACGTCTCGATCTCCCGGCACTCCCTGGCCAATTTGGTCCTGCGGGTGGAGAATAACGAGTTGGGGATTCCAGCCGGTCTGCAGGACCGCGTGGCCCAGTCCTACCAGGGAGCGGTCTATATGGATTTCGACAAAAAGGTGATGGAGGCACGCGGCTACGGAAAATATGAAGCCCTCGACACGGAAAAGCTTCCGCCTCTGTATATCGCCTACCGGGAAGACCTCTCCGAGGGCACGGAAGTTTATCACAACGATCTGCGCGCGCGCTGGCTGCGGGGGGAGCCCGAGGTGCTTGAGGCGATGGACTTTTGGGCGGATCTGACCGTGCAATTGCGCGCGGCCATTGATGCCGGGGATCGGTCGGCCATGCATCGAATTCTCAATGCAAATTTTGACAAGCGGGCCAGTCTCTACGATGTCGGCGAGGGAAACCGGAGCATGGTCCTGACAGCGCGAAAAACGGGCGCCAGCGCAAAGTTTGCCGGAAGCGGAGGAGCGATTGTCGGCGTCTATGACGATGACGCCATGTTCAAAAAACTCGAAGCCGCCTTCGCGCCGACCGGCATTCGCGTGATCAAGCCGGAAATCGCACCCGGACTGGCAACCGGAGAGCAACCGTGAAGGCCATCATTCCCGCCGCCGGGCTCGGCACGCGGTTTCTCCCCATTGCAAAGGCCGTCCCGAAAGAAATGCTGCCCCTCGGGGACAAGCCGGTCATCCATTATGTTGTCGAGGAAGCCGCCGCAGCGGGGTTTGACGAGATTCTCATCATCCTTAGCAGGGGCAAGGAATGCATCCGACAGTATTTTTCCCCAAATTCGGACTTGGAAAACCACCTCGAAGCCGCGGGAAAACAGGCCGCTCTCGAGACGGTTCGCCGGGTCTCCTCCATGGCCCGCATCGAATTTGCCTACCAGGAAAAAATGCGCGGACTCGGGGATGCCGTAAAAATTGGCCGGGAGTTTATCGGCAGTGAGCCTGTCTTTGCGGTTCTCCTTGGCGATACGGTCATGCAACACAGTTCCCCCCTGCCCGCGATGGTTGCGGCATGGAGAAGCCGGCACAAACCTTCGGTGTGCCTGGAACCCTGCCCCGAAGATCGGGTCTCCCGCTATGGCGTGGCCGGAGGGCGGGAAATTGGGCGGGGCGTGTTTGAATTGTCCGAACTGATCGAGAAACCCGCCGCCGAAAAAGCCCCGAGACTTCAATCCGAAAACGGCACCCCTCTGTCCTGCCACGCCTTTGCGGCGCGTTATTTGTTTACGCCGGACATCTTCGATTGTCTCGAAAAGACAACCGTCGGCTTCGCGGGGGAAATCCAGCTGACGGATGCGATGGAACAACTCCGCCAAAAAACGGGAATGCTGGGAGTCACCTGGCCGGGAAAACGGCTGGATATCGGCAGCCCAGCCGGTCTGATCGAGGCGGCGAGAGCGTTGGAGAGATGACTCGGGAGGTTCCGTTTCTTAAAAATCGAATCTCTCAGTTTGCGATCCAAAGCTTGATAAAGACCGGAATGATCAAAATGGCCACGATATTCACCACCTTGATCATCGGATTCACGGCGGGTCCGGCGGTGTCCTTGTAAGGATCCCCCACCGTGTCGCCCGTCACACTGGCGGCATGCGCATGGGACCCCTTCCCTCCGTGGTTGCCAAGTTCAATGAATTTCTTGGCATTGTCCCAGGCGCCGCCGCTCGAGGTCATTGCGATTCCGATAAAGAGCCCTGTAACAATCGTTCCGACAAGGACGCCTCCCAATACCTTGGGGCCAAAAAACGGAGCCCACGCCACCGCGATGACCACGATCACCGGGAGGATCGCGGGAACGATCATCTCCCGCAAAGCCGCCTTCGTTACGATATCCACGCAGGTGCCATAGTCCGGCACATCCCTGCCTTCCAGGATGCCGGGCTTCGCGGTCAGTTGGCGCCGCACTTCCTTGACGACCGCCCCGGCGGCCTTGCCCACGGCGTCCATGCTGAAGGCGGAGAAAATAAAGGGCAACCCCCCACCGATAAACAGCCCGATAATGACGTTTGGATCCTGAAGATCAAAAGCGAGATTAAAATGCTTTCCGAGTCGTTCGTAGGCCATCTTCAACTCCTCGACATAGCTTCCGAAGAGCACAAGAGCCGCCAGACCGGCGGAAGCGATGGCGTATCCCTTTGTGACCGCCTTCATGGTGTTTCCGATCGCATCCAGATCATCCGTTGTCTCACGAACATTTTTGTCGAGACCGGCCATCACCGCGATACCTCCGGCGTTGTCGGTAATCGGACCAAAGGCATCCAGCGCAATAATGATGCCCGACATGGACAACATCGCCATCACCGCGACAGCGATGCCGTAGAGACCGGCAAAATGGTAGGACAGAAAAATCGCGATGCCAATGAACGCCACCGGGAGCGCGGTGGCATGCAAGCCGGTCGCAAGTCCCGAGATAATATTCGTCGCATGCCCGGTCTCCGAGGCCTGCGCAATCAACCGCACGGGTTTGTGATCCGTGGAGGTATAGTAATGGGTGATCAACAGCACCACATACGTCATCACGAGACCGATTAACGAGGCAAAGAAAATACTGGAGGCCGAACAGTCGCCTTTTCCCGTGATGGCAACTCCGTTCGGAAAAAGTGTCTGGGTCAGCGGCCAGAAGATCGCTGCGGAAAGCAGCGTGCTGACCAATACGCCCCCCTGCAAGGCCCGCGCGGGGGCGGCATTGATCAGATTGACAAAAAAGATTCCGACCATCGCGCTGATCACCGAAACCCCACCCACCAGAAACGGATAGATCAGCGCGCTCTCCGCAGAGGCTCCGGAGGCGGTCAGGGAGCCGATCAAAATCG
The DNA here is from genome assembly GCA_014879575.1 of Chthoniobacterales bacterium. GTDB lineage: Bacteria > Verrucomicrobiota > Verrucomicrobiia > Chthoniobacterales > Terrimicrobiaceae > QYQL01. Next base: position 6,159 of record JACSRU010000134.1, read on the forward strand.
CCCCGATCAACGAAACGGCATACGTCTCGAAGACATCCGCCGCCATCCCGGCACAATCTCCGACGTTGTCTCCCACGTTGTCGGCGATGGTGGCCGGATTTCTGGGATCATCCTCGTCGAGCTTGCTCTCGATCTTCCCGACGAGATCGGCGCCGACATCCGCAGCTTTCGTATAAATCCCCCCCCCGAGACGCGCGAAAACCGAAATCAGGGAACTGCCGAGTGCGGTTCCGATCAGGGCGTCCAAGGCGCACCGCACCGCATCCGCCGGATCGGGGGTCAAACATTTTACCGCAAGGAACATGAAGCCGACGGAAAGAAGCGCGAGGCCCACAACGAGCAAGCCGGTGATCGCGCCGCCATTGAACGCCACCCGCAGTGCCGAGCGGGGCGAAATCGTCGCGGCCTGGGTCGTGCGCACATTGGCGCGAACCGCCACGTTCATGCCAATGTAGCCGGCAGCAAGGGAGCAGATCGCTCCCACCAAAAATCCGACTCCCGACTCCAATCCTCGCCCCCACCAAACCAGGGCAAAAATAATCACGGCTATGCTGCCGACGCTCATGATCTGCCGGTTCAGGTAGGCTTTGGCTCCCAGTTGAATGGCTTCGGCAATCTCCCGCATCCGGTCGTTGCCGGAGGGAGACTTCAGAATCCATCGGATCAGATAAACCGCGTATAAGAGACCGAAAATGGCACAGAGAAGCGAAATGGCGAGACCGTTGGAGACTTGGAAAAAAGTACACATAAGGGGGGAAAGACTGTGAAAGGGGGAAAACCTTTCAGCTTTTCCCATGCAATGAAAGCCATTTTTCATCGAATTTTGCAGAGGAATTTTTGCGGACAGGTTCCCGGCAAACACGCGACGATCCCTCTGGGAAAAACCGCAGCGCAGCCACTCCTCGAACCCGTCAGGTTGTCAATGGGATTTCCTGACGGCCTACCCTTCGCCATCCGCCGAGTTTTCCACGGATTTTTTTTCGTGCGCGAGCGGGCTGAGGCAAAAATAGGAATCGCCGAAACTCATGGCATAACGACAACTTTCCGGATTCGGCACCATGCACTCATAGTATTCCCCAGACAACTTTCTGACCCGGCACAGGGCGGCATTCGGCAGCCTTCGCGCCGGGAAGGGGATGTCGCCACCGCCTTCCGGGGCATTCTGATCCCCAATTTTCTTTTTGTCGGGGGGAGGTTCCATGACGTTTCAATCTCCAGGCCTCAGATCTCATGACCGATGAGCAACAACGCGATCAGCGTGACGATGCTCATTTTGCGCATCTGCTTCTTCATGGGACACATTCTTCTCAGGAATTCCTTTTCCTGTCAACAACAAACTTCATGAAATATGCAATTGGTTGCTATTGTTGTAATATACTTTTGTTCCGTTAGTTAATCAACACGCATCCCTTCATTGTTTTCATGCAACACGCATTCATTGTTTATTTTTCATGCGTCCGGTTGCGTTCTGGCGTATTTGCGGACGATTTCTGAAGGAACAAACTTTTTTTATGCCGGTTCAGGCACTCTGCCGAACCACGAGCTCCGGCTCATAATGGAGTTTTTTCGGGGCATCCACCGAGCGTGTTGTGATGCGTTCCTGAAGAAGTTCCATGACCTCGCGGGCGATTTTTTCCCGGGGTTGACGGAGGGTGGTCAGCCGGGGCGAGACAAGGCTGGCCAGGGGAATGTCATCAAACCCGGTCACCGCGACGTCGTCGGGAACCATGACTCCCGCGTCGAGGAGCACGCGAAGCGCGCCGGCGGCCAGCAGATCATTGCCGGCCACAATGGCATCGGGACGGGGGTTCATTTGCAGCAGCCGGGCGGTTTGTTGGGCTCCGCTCTCCGGCGTGTATTCACCGAACTGACTCCACTCCGTCCGTGCCTCGAGTTTCAGCTTTTTGACGGTCGCCAGGCAGGCCTCATGCCGTTCGCGCGTGGCCAGGCTCTGGCGGTCTCCGCAGACAAAGGCGATCTTCGTCCGACCGGTTTTGGCCAGATATCGAACCATGTTGCGCATGCCCGCATGGTTGTCGATCACGATTTCATCAGCCCGGATCGTGCGTTCCGGCCTGCCCGCAAGGACGACCGGCGTCTTCCGGGTCAGAAAGCGTTGGAGAATTTCGTCGCACCCCTCATCGGTCTCACCCTCACTGGCATTGAGAATCAGGCCGTCCACGCGACTCTGTTCCATCCGCTGCAGGGCATGCAGCTCCTGCCGCATGCGACCTCCGGAACTAAACAACAGGATCTGAAAACCCATGGGATTCGCCGCATCCTGAAGCAGCTGAAAAAATTCGGTGTGTTGGGGATTGCGGATGTCCGGCACAAGCAGGCCAATGAGCCCACTGCGCCCGGAACGAAGATTGGAGGCCTGCAGGTTGCGCACGTATCCCAACCGACGGGCGGCCTTCAAAACCTTGCCTTCGTTGTAGGGCCGCCCCCGCCGCCCCCCGAGAATTCTGGCCACCGTATTGGGCGAAACGCCGGTCTCGCGCGCAATGTCGTGTATCGTTACCATTTGCGCATCGTAACGACCTTCGGACAGAATCGACAACCGGAAAGAAAACCCCGCCATCCCGGAACCATCGCCCCTCCCGCCTCCCTTGAAACGCTCCCAGACAGCAGGCCAGGCATGCCCGCGTCATTTGACATCGATCCTCTTTTTTGATTTAGTGTCGCAATGCAGAATGAAGATTTTCGTCGAAAGGTTCACGCGTGCTGGCTGGGGAAGGCGATTGGGGGGACGCTGGGCACGCCGCACGAGGGGAAAATGGCGATGTTGGACCTGGATTTTTACGATCCGGTGCCGTGCGGCATTCTGCCGAACGACGACTTGGATTTGCAGCTTGTGTGGCTGCATCATTTGAGAACCCGAAAGGCGACGCAGGTGACACCCGAGTTGCTGGGAGCGGCCTGGCGGACGCATGTGAAGTTTCCCTTTGATGAATACGCCGTGTGCCTGAGAAACCAGGAACTCGGATTGACCGGATGCGCGGTGGGCGGCTTTGACAACTGGTTTGGCGAGTGCATGGGGGCGGCGATTCGCAGCGAAATCTGGGCCTGCGTGGCGCCGGGGGAACCCGGACGCGCGGCGGGATTCGCGTGGGCGGACGCGGTGTGTGACCATTGCGGGGAAGGGGTGTGGGCCGAAGTGTTCTTTGCGGCACTCCAATCGGCGGCCTTCGTCGAGGACAATCCCGACCGCCTTCTGGACACGGCCGAGTCCTTTCTTCCGGAGGAGAGTCTTGTCCGGCAGGTTTCCTCCGAGACCCGGCGGTGGTGGACCCTCCACAAGGACATCGCCACCGTCCGCGACCACCTGATTGCCCGCTTCGGAACCGAAAATTTTACCGACGTGAAGGTGAACGTCGGATTCACGCTCTTGGGATGGCTCGCCGGGGAGGGCGACTTTGGACGCGCCATCTGCATCGCCACCAATTGCGGATACGACACAGACTGCACGGCGGCCACGCTTGGCGCACTGCTGGGCATTCAGGATCCCGCCTGCATTCCCGCCGCGTGGGCCGAACCGATTGGAACGGAGATCGTGTATTCCGCGCCGATTGTGGACATCATCGCGCCCCGCACCCTTGAGGAATTGACAACCTGGACGCTCGAACTCCGGGACCAACTCGCCGCGGATCGTCCGGCTCTTCGAATCGTTCCGCCCCGGCGGATGGCCCGATCGGAGGACGCGGTGATGCACGTCCCGCTTCAGATCGCCGAAGCCTCCCCGTCCGGCGCGGAGACGCCTTCCGATTTTGAAAACCTGCGCTGGGAGACACGGGAGGTGCCTGGGCATTGGATCGCCCTCCCCCACACTGGTCAGACAGGCACTTTTCTCCGATGGGCTTTCGAGATTCCGGCATCCATGGACCTGTTGGTCATGGCCTTCTCTCGGGAATCCACCCGCGTCTGGATGGATGGCGTTGCACTATCCTGCGTTCCTTCCGATCCGACCTGCCTCACCTCGCCGGCACCGTCTTTTCATCGGGGCGGCAAGAGCATCTTTGCGGCTCCGGCCTTGACCGGCGGCCGACACGAACTCGTGATTCATGTGGATGCGGCCCACGACGGGGAGCGCGAACTCGTCTTTGGTCTCGGTGAGACCGCATCCCGCCTTTGGCTCAGCAACCCGTGGATCAATCCGTCCCTTTCTCCCGGAGGAAGCGGACGCCGGAAAGAACTCGAAGCGGTGTTCTGATGTTGCCACCCCTGTCCAGGTTCCCCTTGCTCATCAAAACATCTTCGCCATGCGGTGTTGGAGGTCGTGATACTCCTGACGCAGCGGTTCGATGCGTTCGGCGAGATAACGCTTGATCCAGATACGGGGCACCAAATCCTGGAAATGAGCCACGATTCGTGGGCCCATCTCTTTCTCCGCTCTTTCGACGTGCTCCAGCACATAGCCAAGTTGCTTTTCGGGGATCACGAGGCTCTTCCGGCGGGGATCGCCGGTCATGCAAGCGAGTGTTTCGCGAAGCCGAACGGCTTCCACCCAGGCGGCGTGCCGGGCCTTGGTGAGTTGTGCCATCAGTTCGCGACCGGTCGAAAAGACCTCCTCCTGTCCCAGCTTCTTCAGCAAGGCCAATGCCCGGTGCCGGGCCAGACGCAACATGCTGTCGGCGGGAGCGGTCCTTCCCGGGGTCCCAAGACCCTTTTTCCAAATGATCCCCGTGGCGACAAACACATCCAAGGCCGCATCAATCGGCATGTATTGCGGGGCGTCGGTGGTGTTGCGGCTCCAGGCGGTGGCGACGAGTCCAACGAAGGGAAAGCGTCCGGCATACGCCCCCCAATCCAAGGCGTTGGTCAGTCGCCTTGCAGGGTCGGGCAGGTCGTTGAAAAACAAACTGAGCGATCCGCATTTATAGGCCCCGGCTCCCCACATGCGCACTCCGGCACGTTGAAACCGGGCGCACAGCGCCTCGGAAATCGGCTTGCCGCCGCCGGACAGGACGGGCAACTTCGAGGCGGCGTCCTCCTTTCCGAGCGGCCCGAGCCAGGGCTCCTCCACGCGACAATAGCGACTGTAGCCCCAGATGCAGAGATCGGCTTTTTCCGCAATGGCGCGAAGGGCCTTGTCGTCCCACTCCACCATCATGTCGTGCCAAAGAATGGGCCGGATGCCGCGCGCGATCAAAAGGTCCAGGATCGGTTCGACATGTTTGAGGTAGAGTTCCCCCTTGCTGTGTTTCTGTAAATAGGCCTTGGCGTCGGGATGCTGTCCGAACGTCCACGCCTCATCCCCCCCGAGGTGAAAATACCCGGGGCCGGGCGTCAGCGCGAGCACCTCCTTCACCAACCCCGCCACAAGCTCCCCCGCCCCACGGGCCAGGGGATGGAGAACATCCACGAATCGCGGGACCTCACGCAGGCGTTCATGTTCCGGCAGGCGCAACCATGTTTCCATGTGCCCCAGGCACTGGACCAGCGGGATGACCTGCATTCCGAGCGCGGCACAATGCGCATGAAATCCGGCGACCTCGGATTTCGTGTACGCAGTTTCGCTGCGATAGCGCTTCTCTTTCCAGGGAAACTGATCCTCCCACTCCACAAGCACCGCGTTGAAGCCCGCCGCCTTGCCAAGGCTCACGAGTTCGTTCAGGCGCTTGGGCGTCGGCGGCAGCCCTTTCAAGTCCAGGTGAAAGGCGCGCAGCGGCCTGTGCCCCCTGCGGTGCGGTTTCTGCATTGCGACGCGCACCGGCTACTTTCGGTTGTCGTCCATCTCGGTCCGGTCGCTCCGCGAACTCTTGTCATTGCTCTTGGCGGTGATGCCAAGAACGACAGGGATGGCGTTGCCTTTGGAGACCGCATTGATGGCGGTGATGACCTTGTTGGGCGTGGGGTTGATCCACTCCGTGGCGAAGACCGTCTTGTCCCCGTCGCGGAAAACGACACGCGCATTCTCATAATCCTCGCCCTTCCACCAATCCCCGATCTCCATCTTCGAGCGCATGGGCGCGACGGTCTTCGACCCGTCCTCGTAGGTGATCACATAATCAAGCAGGCTCTCGCCGGGTTTCGCCGCCACATACATGGCGGTGTGCAGGAAGAAGAGGCTCTTGCATTTGCGTCCGACCGGAATCGCTCCCGACTCCGACGGGAATTGCTCCCCCTTGGGACCGGAGAGGACGATGCAGGATTTCCCGCCATTTTCCGCCGGGTTGAGGACATTGAAGGGCACCAGGCCCGTGACGCTCTCCATGCCTGGCGCGAGATTGCGCAGGTCGGCATCGGGACCGGCTCCCGTCCACCCGCTGCGCGCCGCGTCGTCCGTAAAGCCCCGGTTCGCCACCTTGCTGATATCGACAAAAACGGCATCCTCCTTGCTCAGGGAAAGGACTCTCTCCGTGCTCGGTCCGCTCTCCGCACCCGGGATGGCATGCGGCGAGATCGTGTCGGACATGATGTAGCCGAGCAGGTTTTCGACATAGCGCGTGAGCGTGGCGTCCCGGCCGAAGCGGTCAGTGGCCTTGATCATCGAGATCAGGTATTCGCCCTTGCCCGATTTGCGATCCGTGATGACCGCCTTGGGGGCGCCGGGATCGCGGTAGCTGGAGACGGCGGCGACACTGAGAAACGAGTCGTTGAGTTCCATGCAGTTCTCGAAAAGCTCCCGGTTGCTTCCCAGCGGGGACTCCCAGGCCATTTCGCTTTCGATGCCCAGGGCCAATTCTGAGAACCAACCATCCATCTGAATGACAGAGAATTAGGGCAACGAGCTGGACAAACT
>JACSRU010000178.1 GCA_014879575.1 Chthoniobacterales bacterium
AAGAGACAGGGGGATGGTTGCATGGGGCGGGGGTAACGCAGGGCGGCGATTTCCTGGAAGAACGCGAAGGTGGCCTCCCATCCCTGGTTGCCGCGCGGGTTGTGTCCCACCTGCCAATCGATGGCAAGAGCGACCTGGGCACCAAAGGCCCGCCAGCCCTCGAAAATGTTCCGCATCTGCGCGGGACCTGTTACGGAATTGCCATCCGTGCTCCCCGCAACAAACACGCCCGGAACGTATTTGCTCGCTTCCGGCAATGCGCCAAGGGTTGATCCGGCTCCCCGATGCGCGACGAAGGCAATCATGCGCTCCGGCCAATGGGTGGCCATGGTGGCGGAATTGAAGGCCCCGGCGGAGTGGCCGGTCCAACACAGCGGGGCGTTGGAAATTTCCGGCCGACCGGTGAGGCTGGCCGCCTGATCGAGGACGGCCTGAACGGCTGTCTTGATATACGTGGCGTCCGAAGAAGCAAACGTTTCCAAGTTCATGGTGGCCTGGTTGGTGTAGGCAATCAACCCGAAGCCCATCGCGCGCGCCCCTTCCTGGGCGGCCCGGTCATGCACAAAATAGCGGAAATCCTCTCCCGAGCCCGGTGCAATGAAGATGATGCCCCGAATGGTTCCCACCCCGGTGGGCACCCAGACGCTAAAGTTTCCGGTCTGGGTGGTCCCTCCGGGTCTCGCATAGGTCACCGTAAAATCACGATAGGGTTCCGCCGCAATTGTGCTGAAGTCGAAATCAACCTTCACATCATCCCAGGTGCCGGTGACATAATTCGTCCCGCCGGCGGAGGCAATCCGCAGGGTTTCGAGGGCGACCGAAGAATTGCCGTTGCCCCAATTGGCGGCCTGAATGCCGTGCGTGCCGCTGAATCGAAAAATCCCGCATCCCTTGCCTCCTCCGAAGGTCGTGAGTTGATACGTCGAATCATTCAGAACCAACTCGAATCGCTCGACGTCGTCCCCGGTGTAAACGGCGCCCATGAGTGAGCTGACGGCGGCGTGCGAGGTATTGTCCACCTCCACGTAAGGTGCATTCTGTTTGCGCGAGAGTCCCAGAACCTGTTGCTTGCGAAAGAGCACACCCAACGCCGTTGGTATGACGCTGGATTGCCCCACCGTCGGCGAAAGAATCAACCGGGACCGCGCCATCCACGTCTGCTCGGTCATGCCTGTCACCCTGATCGCCGCCCCAATTTTCAATTGGTTGGTGAAAAAGTTGAACCGGGACTGAACCGGGGTCGCCAGCGCGGCGAGGGCCGTCGCGGACGTCGGGTCCGAGGCGGTTTGCACAAATTTCCCACCGCTCTCAACGTGCGTGCTGGGCGAAAAATTATACGGAGTCCAGATGCCCGGCTCGTTGTCACTGTCGGCGGGAATGCCGTTGCTGAAGGAATCTTGAAAAAGCGCTTGCGCGCGGGAAGACGCGCCGGACACGACGACGCCGAACATGGTGACGAGGATGAGGAGGAATGTTTTCACAGAAGTGACATGCGAAAGGGATTCTGAAAGAGGATGGGCTTGGGTGTTTCTACAAAACAATGACACCGATGTCAAATATTAAAAGAAAAAACCCTTCGTCGGCGGCGGGAAGAACGGGAGGGTTTTCGCTCTTCGCAAGGCCCCTTTTCCGGTCCATTGGTCTTTGGGAAAAGGCGGTTTCCCCTGGGTCTGTGCGCCGCTCGTCCCGCGGCGTCATCCCTCGGGCGCGTCCCACCCGCGTGTGGCGAATCACACTTCAGAGTTGACATCGATAGCAGAGATGAAGATTGTGTTCCGATCTATGCCTCTCTCGAAAATTGCCGCGTTTTTTCTGGTTTCGATGGTTTCCGTGGTGGCCGCGCCGACGGTCATTGATTTTTCGAAATACAAAGTCGGGGATAAGCTCCAGGACGGCGAGGACATCAAGGGATCGTCGGGGGATCTGGAGTTCCGGGGCGAGGTTCCGGACTGGGTCCGGGACGAGAAGCTGTTTGCCAAGGGGGAGATCGTGGCGGAAGGGAATGCCAAAACCCTGATTTTGGAGGCGTTGGGCAATGAAGGCGTGTTTCCCTGGGCGATTCTGCGCACATCGGACACATTCAATCTGGGTGAACTGAGAAGGGATCTGAAGTTTGTGGTGGAGTTCAAGGTTCTCGAACTGGGGGAGGGAAACGGGAGTGGAATGGGTCTGTTTGCGGTGGATGCGGAGGATGGCAACACGGGTTCGTTCGATGTTCTCAAGTCCGACTATACCGCGCTGGCCCTTCGGTGGGGGGCGGCCTCCGGGTTTTCCCTCATGCGCTCGATCGCGGGAACCGAGCAGTCCTACTGGGGCGGGGAGTGGCACGACCAGGCTGGCGGCGTCTTCCTCAGCGCGGAAAAGGGTCTGGATCGAAAGCTCCGGGCCACGTTCAAGGTCAGCGCGACCGCAAAGACGATTTCCTTTTCGCTTCATGACATGGACGCCGACGCCGCGCTCCTCCGGGATATCGTGGTTCCCCTCAGTGAGATGAGTGACGCGGTCAAAGCCTCCGAGATTCGGTTCAATTTCGGAAAATTCATGAACAACTCTGTCCCCACCACCAGGATCCAAGTTTTCAAAGTCGAAGCGATCTGCGACAAGTAGTCATCTCCCGGTGATGACGGTGCCCAGCCTCGATGAAACGCTTCGGAACTCTTGTTCCTGGGTCTCTTTTCAACCGGAGGTTGCCGGAGCACTGAACCAGGCGATCCGGGAGCTGACGGATGCGGAGCGCGCGGACCTTGTGCGAATGCAGGCGCAGTGGACAGACGACTTTCAGCCGGTGGCTGAGCCGGGGCGCCCCCCACTTTTTTACGCGCTGTTTTACCTTTCTCTCGTGCCGCATGTGCGGGAGAAACTCCGCCCGCGCCACATCCCGGAGGATGTCATTCGGGAGACGGTGAGGGACCTTGAGGTTTGGATGGCGGACTACCGGCAACGCTTTGGATTCTGGGGATTGGATAACATCCTCTGGCCGAGGATGACCTTCGCGGGGCGGCTCTTTGCCTTGGGGCGCCTCCAGTTCGAGCCGACGACACTGCCTGCCACCTGCCTTCTTCCGGAGGGACTGGGGGCCGACTCACCGATTCTCAACATCCACATTCCGGCCACCGGTCCCTTGGACGATGTCGCGTGCGGAGAATCTCTGCGGCGGGCCTTGGCGTTCTTCCCGGAACATTTTCCGGAGTTCCACCCAGTGGCGTTTTACTGTGAGTCATGGATCATGGACCGTCAGTTCAGCACGTTGCTTCCAGATTCCAACATCGCGAAATTTCAGAATCGGTTTCAGTCGCTTGAGAGGAAAACCTCTTGTGACAGGCAGATGTGGGAGCGCGTTTTCGGGGGCCGGATGGACCCGGCGGATGCACCCCGTGACACCGCACTCCAGCGAATCGTGCTGGACCACATCGCCAGCGGAGGAAGATGGTCTCTCGGTGCCGGCTATCTTCCCCTCGCCAGCGCCTGAAGGTTCGATGGCGGGGAAGAGATGATCCCTGCCCGGGAATTGATCGAGGGCTTCGTCCACGCCGCGCAGACGCCCGCCACCACTCAAACGGATCCCTTCGCTGCAGAAACGGAAAACTTCATGATTTCTCAAACGTCAAAATGGGAATGCCGAGTCGGCGAAAAAAATATTTTCTCCGAACAAAGATTTTTCTTGCGGGATTCGGAAAAAGTGGTATCGATCCTAGAAACCTGTTTCATCCATGAAATCCCTGACTTCCCTCTCAACCGTTGCGGTCCTGTTTTTTGCGAGCTTCGTTCCCGCGCATGCCGCAGTCATTTACAACACCTATAATGGAAATGACGATGGAACCGCGTCAAATATCCACAGCGGCAATGGAAAGGCACTGGCTTTCACCATGCCGGCAACTCTCCTGCCGGGAGGAACAACCTCGTATGACTTGAACAGCGTTCAAATGCGTTTTTCAGGGAGTGCTTCGTCCACGGATATGACGGTAAGCTTGTATTCCAATGATGGTTCCAACACGCCGGGCACCTTGCTGGGGACCTTGACGCCATCGTCCAGCTTTACGCTGACGGGAAGTGTTGCGACTTATACCTTCAATGCCACAAGTTTGACTCTGAGTGCATCAACAACTTACTGGGTGGCGATGACTGCCAGTGTCGCTTCTGGCATTTATTGGCATACTTCCAGTCCGCTGCCGTCTCCCTTGAGCTCGGTGGGCGTGACCGATGGAGGGGGAGTGTATGGCGGCGGTTCTCCGGATACTTGGACCTCCACTTCGGGCGTTCGAAATTCTTTGACCGTCAATGCGACGGCGGTGCCCGAGCCTGGCACGTGCGTGCTTTTTGCGGCGGGAGCCCTGTGCGTGATTCTCCGGAGTCGGAAAGCTCGCCGGTGGTGAGCAAATAGGGTCGGAAGCGCGGCCGGGCAGAGGAAAACTTCGGCAATGCTTTGCCGGGCGGGTAAGCGCATCTTCGATTTCCAGATTTCGCCTGCCCGCGATTTTTTCGAGGGGGACCATGACCTGCCACGGGGGCATTTTGTAGAGCCCCTCAAAATGACATCTCTTCCTTTAAGAAAAAAACCTTCGCGTGGAGCTGCCGTGTCTATCGGTGGGCGGGGGCTGGAATGGTGGAGAGGAGGATCGCCGTGTCGGGAGCCTTGCCGGAGTAGAAGGCGAGGGCGTGGGCGTTTCCGAGCACGGTGGCGTTGACATTGCCGGCGTCGAACGCGATCTCGCTGCCCGTGGTGAGTGCCTCGGAGGGAGGCCAGAGGAGCGGCTGGGCGAAGACGGTGTCGGCCTCAACGACCCGTCGCCGGAGAACGCCGCCCTTGCCGCGCTGGTAGTAGTAGTTGCTCACCAAGCCGGTTTCGGGTTCGAGGATCAGGCTCGGCGTGGAGGCGAAAATGTCGGTGATGTTGGTGGAGGTGCGGGTCCACGTCGCGCCGGAGTCCGACGAGATGATCTGGAATTGGGATTGCGCCGAGGGCGGGTTGCCGGGTTCTGTCCGGGTGATGGCGAGGATTCGGCCTTCGCCAAGATAAACGGCGGACGGCTCCGTCGGCCACTGCTGCTTGGTCAAGCCGGTCTCGATGGAGGTCTGGGTCCAGGTGGCGCCGTCGTTGGCGCTGGTCAGCGTACCCCAGGAATGGGTCGGGCCGTCATCGGGGTAGTCTCCCGCGAACCACAGGGCCATGAGGCCGACCTTGGGGACCGAGAAGACATCGGTGATCTGCACGGGTGCCGGAGTGAGCGTTGGCGTCGTCACCGGCGTGAACGTCACTCCGTCGGTCGTGCGGTAGAGGTCGTGGAACCATTTCGAAAATCCGATCCGACGCACCCAGAGGAGCATTGCCCCTGTGGAATCCCGCCCTTTTCCGACGGCGACATCGCCGTAGCCTGGTGTGTTGGCGACCAGGGTTTCCGGCGTCCATGTGACGCCCTTGTCCAGGGAAGTGCGCGCATAGACGGCGCGGTCTTCTTCATGGATGGTGTGCGCCCCGCCCCGGCTATACACGCAAACCAGCGTCTCGCCGATGGCCTGGATCATGGGCCACGAATTGTAGCCCTTCACGTCCTGAACGACGAGGGGTTTTGCGGGCACGCTCACCGGAGGGCGTTGGGAAGCTGGTGGGTCACCTCAGTGCCATTCAAGTTGCGGGGGAGGCTTGGAGCCGGGCGGGCCCGCACCGTTCTTCTCAGGAGCGGCGGCGGCGCAGGAGTGCCAAAACGCCCATGCTGCCAGCTACCAAGGCCAGTATTCCCGGTTCGGGAACCGCTGATGCCACGTCGGCCAGGGTGGTGCCCCAGCGAATCTCGTCAAGGGTGCGAGTATATCCGCTGGCACCCGCTGTGATGCCGAACCGGGCGGAGTCGGAATTATCCAAAGTGAAGGCGGTGCCCGTGGTGCTCACTGTCGCCGATTTGTATGTATTGAGGTTGGCCTTTGTGAGTCCATTGGCAATCAGGCTGTTGTAATTTGCGGCCGTCAAAAGCCACATCGTGCCGGTACCCGTGCCGCTGTTGTCCAAATTGCCAAGGTTGGTCCATTCCGTGATGACCATATAGGTTGTGTTTGCGTCGAACCAATACACGGCGTTTGCCGTGTAGGGATTGGCGTTCCCGGTAAATGGGGGAGGATCATAGCTGATGGAAATTTTACTGTCGGCGACCTTCGTCCCCAGACCATCGGAGAAACTGGTGAAGAAGGCCGAGCCGGCATACGCATTGGAGCCAAAGTTAAACAGATAGCTCCCCCAGAGTGTTCCTGTGATGGCCCCTGTGTTCAACGCAGCCGCATAGGGAGGGTCGTAGTGCGCGCCGGTGCTCGCAACCGCGCCACCGGTGACCGGAAGGGTCGCGGTGCCGCTTCCGAAGGTCAGCCCGGTCGAAGTGGCCACAAGGGGAGTGGCGCTGCCCCAATCCATCTGAGAATAGGTGCCGGTGAGGCCCAGGGCCGTCGTGGTCTGGCCTTCCAGCACGCCGGGCGTGTAGCCGCTGAATCCTTCGTAGATCAGCGGGGTTGCCTGTGCGGGCAGAATGCAGAAGGCCGATGTGGCCAGCGCAAGAGCGGCGGGGAGGAGCGAGAGGGTGGGTTTCATGGATTTATTTGTGGGATGGGATGAGAGGAAATCAAGGGTGCATATGGCGTAAAAAAATAATCTTTGCAAGAATTATTTTGTTGCCCGCGAATTTTTTTCGGAGACGCGATGGAGTTCATGGCGGAGGAGCGGATTCCGGCGGGGCATGCAGAGGGGTCGGCGAGGGCGGATCCCGTGGAGCTTGGGGCGGGCGCATCTCCAATCCGTGCAGGTTCCAAGGCCAAAGGCCGGCAATTCTCAAGCCCAGACTGCAAGGCCTGGGTTTGAAGGCCAGACGAAGTTAGCGGGCTGAAGGTCCGCCACCTGCGCCACGCAGATCCCAGCCCTTCAGGCCGGATGCCACGGCTCTCAATAACCCAGCCCTTCGGACCGGGCTATTGAATCATGCGCCTTTGGCGCAGGGCATCCCATTTTTGCACTTATTGGAGATGCGCCTGCTTGGGGGCTTAGGGCGGGGCATTGAGAAATTCCTTGCAATAGATTATTCTTTGTGGAATTGTGCGGCGACATGGCGGTTCGAAAGAAAGAAAAGACAAAGACGCACGTGATCTACGATGTCCTTCGCCGGGAGATCGAGGCGGGGGTATGGAAGAAGGGCGACAAACTGCCGAGCGATTTGGAATTGTCGGAGCGGTTTGGGTGCAGCGTCGGCACGGTGAACCGCGCGATGACCTCGTTGGCACACGAGGGCCGGGTGGACCGGCGCATGCGTGTCGGGTCGCGGGTGCTGGACGCCGGGGAAAGCGGGGGCGGGAACGCATTGCATCTCGACGCCGTGGCCTGCATTTACAGCAGCAAACGCCACGAGGGCATTTGGCGGATGGTGCAGGAATTTCAGATGGCGGCGGATGCCGTCGGGCAGAGGGCCATCTTGCTGAGCACTGGTCTGGATTTCCGCAAGGAAGCCGAGATCATCGGGCGTCTGTCGGAATTTGATGTCAAAGGAGCCCTGTTGATTCCCACGGTTTCCAATGCCCAGGAACAGGTCTATTACTCGCAGATGCTTGCGTCCTGCAAGTTTCCGGTGGTCGTGGCGGATTCCGCCTTCACGGGATTGGGGGCTTCGCATGTGTATCACGACGCCTTTCACGCGGGCCGATGCGCGGCGCAACATCTTCTGGAGAGGGGAGTGAGGCGCGCCGGGTTTGTTGCAAACAATGCCGGAACGGCACTGACAAGGGATTTTTATCAAGGCTATCTCTGTGCGTTGGAGGATGCCGGGATCGAGGTGCAGCCGGCTGACGTCCAGCGAACGATGTATATGCGCCCTGATTTTGAGGATCCGCTGGCGGAATCCAGGCTCTTGGTCAGGGCGTTTCTCGAAAAAAGTCCGGATATCGAGGGAATTGTCTGCGGAAGCGACTTTATGGCCATTGCCTGCGCCGATGTCGCCGAGGAAATGGGCCTTTCGGTGCCGGGGGACCTGAAGATCACGGGCTGCGATGATTTTCGCATCGCTGCAAACCACCGTCCTGCAATGACCACCTATCATGTCCCGTTTGAAGAGATCGGACGGCAGAGTTTTTCCCTTCTGACCCGCATGATGCGCGGCGAGGCGCGGGCCGAGGAGGAAGTGCGCCTTCGGGGCACGCTCATTGCCCGCGAGAGCACCGGCGGTCCGGCGTAGGCGGACATCATAACACTTCTTTTCCAAATGTCCCCATTCCCCACCATGCCCCGACATCGCAGCGGTCTCTTTCTTTCGGTTGACAAAACAAAGGCCCGGACGGGTGCCGGATTCACACTCGTCGAGGTTCTGGTCGTCGGTGCCATCCTCGTCATTCTGGCCTCTTTGTTGGCTCCCGCCATCGGCAAGATGCAAAAACGGGCCGCCACCGTGACCTGTGCCAGCAATCTGCGGCAACTCGGCTCGGCGTTTTTTCTCTATGCCGGAGAAAACAACGGGTGCCTGCCTCCCGTGCGAGTGAATTCCCAGCCCGGCTGGCAAAGCGCGATCTGGCCCTATGTGTATGCCGGGCAAGGTCCCAGCTGGCCCGGCAATTGCGCCCAAGTGGACTCCCAATGGAAAACCGCCCCTGATCGAAAGAAAAACATCTTTAATTGCCCGGTGATGTATGCCGGAAGGTCCGTGCCGGTGCCGGGGACGGTTCTCAGCCCCAGCGGATACTCGTATGCGCTCAGCGGAGAGGTGAACGGCTTTGATGTCCCGACCCCCCTGACCAAGGTATCCAACCCCGCCGCAACCGCCATGGTTCTTGAGAGCAGTTATGGCATCACCGGGCGCTGGTATTTTTGGGAAAATTTCGGCATGATCCCCCACAATGAGGCGTGCAACGTCCTCTTTTACGACGGGCATATTGACTGCAGGAAACTGAAAGACATTTCCAAGTCCTCGTCGGATGTTTTCTGGCGGGGCACCGCAGAATAATTACTCCGTGGCAGATGACTCCCATCTCATTCCAACCGAATATGAAAAAACAAGCCACACATCCTGCCAACCGCCCGATGAAACATCTTCTTATCGCCGTCGCCGGCCTCGCTTTGGTGATGCCAATGACCGCTTCCGCCCAAGGCACCGAGTATGTCAGTTCCGGGTTCTCGGCGGAAATCACGGACAATGGCGAGGTCAAGAATCTCAAGGTCGGCGACCATGTACTCATGAACCATTTGTATCTCGTCGGAGACTACCGGGACGCGTTGGCGGAGAAGGATCACGACGCGCGGTTCTACCAATTTCAGGAGAAGTCGCCCGCGACGATCCAAAGTTCCGGCGACGACACCCTGATCGTTGAAAAAACAAACGCGGTCCTGCGCAACGAGAAGTATCCCGAAGGGGCGATTTACAATGAAAAGATCACCTTCACCCCGAATCGCATCCGGGTTGAGTATGAGTTGGAAACCGGGGTGCCGTTCGATTCCCATGCGGGTGTGTTTTCGACGCTGTGCGAACTGCCGCTGAGTCTGGCCGGTGTCGGCTACAAGGTGACGAATCGCGAGGACAGTGAAACGTTGGGGATTATTCCCGTCGAGTATAGCGAGTCCGACAAACTGAGAGCCATTGCCCGTAAGCTGGCCATTGCCATCCCGGGCGGCATCGTGACGATCGAGGGCGACGAAGACACGTCTTTGCTCTTTGCCGATGCCCGCGCCTGGAATGAATCTGCGCTGCGACTCAATATCGACCAACGGGTGCCCTGGCATCCGAATCCCGTCACTATTCCGGCGGGCACCAAAACCAAATGGGCGTTCACCATCACCTACGAGCCGGAGCAAAATTGAAACCCGTCCGTCCCCGTCCATTTTCCCATCCTTTCATGAAAACGGCCATTTCCGTAGCCTCTCTCTTCTTCCTCGTTCTGGCGGCGAGCCCGGTCCGGGCGTCCGACGCCCATCGCCCCGATCCCGATCAGGCCTATGTGTACGCCGAGGATCGCATCCCGGACTTCCAAGCCCAGCGCAAACCTGACGAGGGATGGCGCCTTGATCCAACGCCGCCGTCCTGGACGAGAATCCCGCTGGATGGCAAATGGAAGGTCCAGGTCACGCGCATCGGCGGGTTCGTGGACTATTTGAACATTGATAAGAATTTTGGCGTCGAGACGATGGAGGAGATTCTCCAGCCCGGTCACGATGTCAGCGGCTGGAAGACGATCGACGTGCCGCTGCCGCTCGGCGAGTTCAGCGGGAGAACCAATGCGGCGGACCCGGACAAACCGGGCTATGTCGCCGTTTATCAACGGTCGTTCGACGCCCCCGCTTTCGATCAGAAAACGCAGGGCGTCTTTTTGAAGTTTCATGGAGCGGGCTATCGGACGGATGTCTGGCTCAACGGGACCTATCTGGGCAGCCAGATCGGCAAAACCGCACCGTTTGAGTTTGACGTGACGTCGTTGCTGACCCCCGGAAAGCCGGCATCCCTTGTGGTCAAGTGTGTTGATTCCCGATACGCGATGCGCTGGGCCAATTATTTCACCTCGGGACTGAGCAATCCGGTTGAACTGCAGGTGCGCAACGTCCCGTTTGTCGAGGGCCTCCGGCTCGCTCCGGATCTGGCCGGGAGCAAGGTGGACGGACGATTTGCATTTTCTGGAACTCTTCCCTCCGCGAAGGCGAAGGTGGTGATCGAGGAGGCCAAGTCCGGGAAGAAAGTCGGAGAGACCGTTTTCGAGGCCAGGCAGGGTGCGGAGAACGCTTTCAGCGTGAAGCTCGACAATCCCCGTTACTGGAGTCCGGAAGACCCCTTCCTCTATGTCTGCAAAGTCCAACTCGATGGCAGAGAAGCGGGCGAATCGCGGTTCGGATTTCGCACCATGGAGATCAAGGCCGATGCCGAGGGGCGGCAGCACTTTTACCTGAATGGAAAAAGAGTCTATCTGCGCATGTTTGAATTCAACCCGGATTCGCTGGTTGGCAAGAGTCTGAAAGGACATCCGATCCCGCACGACGCCTGGAGCCTCAACAATCAAGGCCGCCTCCGCGAGAATCTGCTGGCCATGAAGTTTGCCAATGTCAATGCCCTGCGTCCGCACAGCGCGGACGCGGAGGTGGACGCAACCTTGCTGAATCTCTGCGATGAACTCGGGTTCATCGTGTACCTCGATTGGACCGGCTCGGAGTTTCAGCGCGTGACGC
The DNA here is from genome assembly GCA_014879575.1 of Chthoniobacterales bacterium. Taxonomy (GTDB): domain Bacteria; phylum Verrucomicrobiota; class Verrucomicrobiia; order Chthoniobacterales; family Terrimicrobiaceae; genus QYQL01. Next base: position 11,168 of record JACSRU010000178.1, read on the forward strand.
CGAAGGAAGACAAGGAGGGGTTCGATTCCAGCACGGGCGGAGGACAGAACTACCGTGTCACGATGCTGGAGAAACACCTGCCCGCTTTTGAACGGGCCGTCACGGCGTTCCACAATCATCCCTCCCTGTGTCTCTTCAGCTTCGGCAACGAAATGTACGAGCACCTCCTGACCGGCGTCAGCTACGACGGGATCATTGAAAAATACAAGGAGGCACTCCACAGGATTGATCTCCAGAAACGTCCGACCAGCGGCTCCGCCGGACGCCCGACCTACAAGCATGACGCGAAGGTGGACTTCGTGGACGACCACCAATATATCGGCGTCTATTACGGTTCCTACCAGAGCGTCGTGCCCTACATCAAAAACACCTCGGGGGCGATCAAGGACAAATTTGGAGCCAACATTCCCTTCATCAACAGCGAGTCCGGCTATGTCGCCGACGACCGTATTCATCCCGACAACCAACGGATCTTCGGCACCGAGTTGAAGAAGGAGACGTTCGACAAGGATTTGATCATCAAGACGATCACCGGAAAGAACGAGGAACAGGCTTGGGCGAGGCTGGGGCTGAACAGCGGGGGAGTGCGCTACTTTTACGGCGACCTTCCGGAGTTCAAAAAGCGCAAGGCCACCCTTCAGGTCAAACGCTGGCTGGAGATGTTCCGGATGAACCGCAAATACAACGACGGAATTTCCCTGAACACGATTCCGCATTGCGTGGCAGCCTACTCCGATCCCGATGCCTGGTATGGCGTGTCCATCAATCCCTGGCCGGAGCCGGGAAAGTTGGCGCTTATGGATCCGATCTATGCGTTCCGCAAAGCGTTTTCTCCGGTCCAAGCCTTCGTCGGAATCGAGAACTATCATCCGTTGAGCGGCGCCTCGACCAAGGCGCCCATCATGATCGTGAATGACTCGTCCTCGGGCGCGGTGGTGGATCTCACCGTCCTGCTCCGGAATGCGGACGGCGAGGCGGTGACGCTTCTGGAAAAAACAGGCGTCGCGGTGCCGCAGGGCGGGGACGCGAGCCTTCCGTTCGATCTGGCCATTCCCGAGGGTTATCCTTCCGGGAAGGCGGTCCTCGAAACCTATCTCACACAGGACGGGAAAAAAATCGCGGAAAACTCTTACGATATCCATACGTTGGCGGCCGCAGACCGGCGGAAGGAATTCCCCGATGTGAAGCTGGCCCTCTATGACAGCGCCGGAGAGAAGTTTGGCGGGCTGGGCGGGAAGACGACCAAAAGCGTCCTCAAGGGCCTGAACATTCCGTTCACCGCGATCACGGACTTCAAGGATCTTGCCGCCTACCAGGTTGTGGTGATCGGTGCCAATTCCCTGGATGAAACCGTGGCGAAGAGCGGGGCGGAGATCGCGGCATGGATCGCGGCGGGCGGGCGACTGCTCATGTTTGAGCAGTCGTACACCGGGGCGATCCCCTGGGCGTCCACCGACCGCATCTACCGGATGGGCGCGGGGTCCTTCGTGGAGCATTTCGTCAAGGATCATCCCGCCTTTTCCGGCATCGAACACGGCCAATTCACGAAGCGGAGGAGAAGGAGGGTTTGGCGGCGGAGAGGGAGCGGACGGCGTATCGA
>JACSRU010000091.1 GCA_014879575.1 Chthoniobacterales bacterium
TCCGCTGGCGGATGGCGGGGATGACACGCCCCGAGGCGGACGACACGGAGGTCATCCCTCCAGAAGTGGTGCTTCGCGCGTGGGGTGGACGACAAGCCGCCCCTCCAGAAATCCCGCCGAGCTCTGGAGGGACCAGCTCCGTCTGGTCCGTGGGCGGATGGTGAGGGATGACACGCCCCGAGGCGGATGACACGGAGGTCATCCCTCCAGTTTAGAACGGATCAGTTCAGGGCGGGTTTACGTGGTCCGAAGGGACCGGGAGGGCGGTGCGGGCCGGAGCCACCAGGGCCGTCCTCTTCGATGACGAGCTTCTTCTGCTTCACGAGGTCCGCAATTTTCCCCGTGCCATCCACAAGCCAGATTCTCTGGTGCATTTTTCCCCCGGGAGCGGCGACGAGGATCCCGCTGAAGGGATGGGAATCGGCTCTTCCCTCGAAATCCGTGCCATATTTTTTTGCGAATTTGGCGGCTTCACTCGAAGGGATGGCAACCAGGATCTCGCCGCCGGGTTTGTAATCCCTGCGATCCAGGGTCAGGGCATGGAAGAATGCCAATTCCGGATTCCGGGTTTTCCAATGGACGGGTTTGACGAAGGCGACATCGAGGGCCACTTCCTTGCCCTCAAAGTCCGTCGGGGTTGTCAGAAGGTATTCCGCCGTGCGCTTGGATTCCCCCGCATGAAGAAGGGGTGCCACTGCGGCAAGGAGGACCAGTGGGAGACAGGTGAGAGTTTTCATAACAAAGATGAAAAACCGGCGGGGGGAAAAAGTTGCAAAAAATCAACCGACCGCGCGGATCGCGGCAATTTCCGCAGCGGCATCCCCGGCCTTGAAGACCGAGGTGCCCGCAACGAGGACACTTGCGCCGGCCTCGACGGAAGGGGCCGCAGTGTCCACGGTGATCCCGCCGTCCACCTCGATGTGGAAATCCTGATTTTCCCGTTCCCGCCACTCGGCGGCAAGGCGCACCTTCTCCAGCATTTCTGGCAGGAATGGCTGACCGCCGTAACCGGGATTCACGGTCATCACGAGGAGGAGGTCGAACTGCCCCCAATGGGGACGAATTTTTTCCAGCGGCGTTGGCGGGCTGATGGCCAGCCCCGCGAGGCAGCCGGCATCGCGGATGGCCTGGAGCGTGCGTGAGACATCGTGAGGGGCCTCGACATGGCAGGTGATCGAGGAGGCGACCCGGGAAAACCTCGGCACATAGAGATCCGGACGGTCGATCATAAGATGGACATCCAGGGGGAGGTGCGTGCTGCGCGAAGCGGCTTCCACAATGGCCGGGCCGAAGGAAATATTGTCCACGAAGTGGCCGTCCATGACATCGCAGTGAATCCAATCCGCCCCGCCCCCGGTGGCCCGGGCGATCTCGGTGCCTAGGCGCGAAAAATCACAGGCAAGGATGGAGGGGGCAACGATGGTTTTGCGTGGAGGCATGGTTTACCATAGGCTCTTGGGCATGGAACTTGCGAGCGAGGAATTTTTCATGGGCGAGGCACTGCGTCAGGCAAGGAAGGCCTCTCTTGCCGGGGAGGTGCCGGTTGGCGCCGTCATTGTGCGGGAAGGCAAAATTATCGCCAGAGCCTGGAACCAGGTGGAACTGCTCAAGGATGCCACCGCGCATGCCGAGATGCTTGCGATCACCCAGGCCGAGGCGGAAGTCGGAGACTGGCGGCTGACCGATTGTGATCTTTATGTGACGAAGGAACCCTGTCCGATGTGCGCGGGTGCCCTCGTGCATGCCAGGCTCCGCCGCGTGATTTTCGGCTGTGGAGATTCCAGAGGTGGTGCGGCGGGCGGACTGCTGAATTTGCTCCAGATGCCCGAACTCAATCATCGCTGCGAGATCACTCCGGGGGTTCTGTCGGAAAGCTGCGCCGCCATTCTCAAGGATTTTTTTGTTGCCCGCCGAAAAGCTTGATCCAAATCCTCCGTGTCCCTTCCGGTTCCTGTGAACCTGCCCGGTTGGCGCGAACAGCCAAATCATTTGCTGACAGATGTCCCGGCTCATGCAACATGGTGGGCATGGGTGCTCCGAAGGTGAAAATTATCATGATGCTGCTCATTGGCCTGCTGGCGAACTCGCCCTCTGTCCGGGCCCTCTCCGACAGGGAGGCCACGGAAATTGGCCGTCGCATCTGGAAGAACGAATGCGCCGGGACGGTGTCCGGCCTGACCTCGTGGAACTCCGGGGAAAATTTCGCCTCCCTCGGAATCGGCCATTTCATCTGGTATCCCGCCGGCCAGCGCGGCCCCTTCGAGGAGAGCTTTCCGGGTCTGGTAAAATTTCTGAAGGCGAACGGACAACCCGTGAAAGATTGGATGTCCGGGCCGTGCCCCTGGAAAACGCGCGCCGAATTTTTGGGGGATGCCAGCGGTCCCCGACTTTCCGAATTGCGCGGGCTCCTGGCGGGAACCGTGCCGCTTCAGGCGAGATATGCCGCCCAGCGACTCGATGCGGCCCTGGGAAAAATGCTCGATGCCGCCCCCGCCGGCGACCGGGAAAAAGTCCGGACAAACTTCCGGCGTGTGGCGGAAGAACCGCTGGGATACTACGCGCTGATGGACTATGTGAATTTCAAGGGAGAGGGGGTCAACTCCGCCGAGAGGTATCGAGACCGGGGGTGGGGGCTTCTCCAGGTATTGACGAAAATGGATTCCACAGGATCCGCCCTTCCGGCGTTTGCCCGCTCGGCCGACGCGGTTCTCACGCAGCGTGTAAAAAACTCCCCGCCCGAGCGCAACGAGGCCAAGTGGCTGCCCGGATGGCGCAACCGTCTCAAAACCTATTTGCAATGAACCAGGACGATATCATTGCCGTGCTGGAGAATATTGCCCGGCTTCTGGAACTCAAGGGCGAGAATCCGTTCAAGGTGCGCGCCTATACGAACGCGGCCCGCGCGCTCGAAACGCTCTCCGAGTCCCTGGAGACGCTGGTGGCGGAGGACCGCCTCGCGGAGATTGAGGGGCTGGGCAAGGCGACTTCGGAGAAAATCGCAACCCTCGTGCGCGAGGGAAAGCTCGAATACTATGATCAGCTCGCCGGCGAGTTCCCCCCCGACATCCTGGGCCTTTTTGAAATCCAGGGACTTGGCGCAAAGAAAATCAAGGTTCTGTGGGACGCACTGAAAATCCATTCCGTCTCCACGCTCGAAACAGCCTGCCGGTCTGGAAAAGTCGCGGAGTTGCCGGGTTTTGGCGCCAAGACCGCCGCCAATATCCTGCAGGCGATCGAGCACAATAAAACGCGGGCCGGGCAATTTCGGATCGGTGACGTGACCGCTCTCGCCGAGAGTCTGCTCGACGATCTCCGCAGCCATCCGCAGGTGAACCATGTCCAGATCGCGGGGAGCTACCGCAGAAAAAAGGAAATCGTTCGGGATCTCGATTTCATCGTCACCAGCCGCCATCCGGCGGAGGTCTCGGATTTTTTTACATCCCATCCCCTGGTGGAATCGGTCCTTGCGAAAGGGGCGACAAAATCCAGTGTGATCCTGAAATCCGGGATTCAGTGCGATTTGCGAGTTGTGAGCGATGGGGAATATCCGTTTGCCCTCGCGTATTTTACAGGCAGCAAGGAACACAACGTGCGCATCCGATCCCGTGCCCTCGCCAGGGGTTGGTCGCTCAACGAGTATCGCTTCAGTGAGGCCGAGGGGCGTGCGTTGAAGGAACCCCTCCCGGAAATTCACGAGGAGAACGACATCTATCGGGCACTGGACTTGGAACCCGTCGCCCCGGAACTCCGCGAGGATCGCGGGGAAATCGAAGCCGCGGAGGCGCACGCCCTGCCGAAATTGATCGAATGGCAGAATCTCCGCGGAGCCTTTCACGTCCACACCAATGAGAGCGATGGTCGGGCCTCGCTCGAGGACATGGCGGAGGCCGCCAGGGAACTCGGCCTGGAATATCTGGGGATTTCCGATCACAGCAAAAGCTCCTTTCAGGCGCACGGACTGGACGCCGCCCGGCTGGCCGCCCAGGTAAAAAAAATCCGATCCCTCAGCGGAGACTCCCTGCACCTTTTTGCGGGCACGGAATGCGACATCCTCAAGGATGGCAGTCTGGATTTTTCGGACGATGTCCTTGCCTCGCTGGATTATGTGGTCGCGAGCATCCACTCGTCATTTTCGCTTTCCGAGGCGGACATGACGCAGCGGATCATCCGGGCCATCAGCAATCCGTATGTGACAATGCTTGGGCATCTCACCGGGCGACTTCTTCTTGGCCGGGAGACTTACAGGGTGAATATCCCGGCCATTCTGGACGCCGCCGCCGAGACCGGAACAATCATCGAATTGAATGCAAACCCCCGTCGTTTGGACATGGACTGGCGCTGGTGGCCGCTGGCCCGGGAGAAGGGGGTCCGCTGCGCGATCAATCCGGACGCGCATACCACCGAGGGGCTCAAGGATCTGATCTTTGGGGTTGGTATCGCCCGGAAGGGCTGGCTCACAAAAGACGATGTGATCAACACGCGGCCTCTCCACCAAGTGCTCCCGCTTCTGGCCGCCAAACGCGACCGCATTCGCTGAAGGAGACCCCTTTTCCTCTTCCTCCTCAAAGACCGATTTCCCCATGAAAATCCTCCTTCACACCATTGCACTCGAACCCGCCCGCTGGCTCCCGCAGCGCGTCACACGTCCGCTTGTCGAACTCCTGCCGCACATCGCGAAGGCCGGCTTCCGGGAGTTGGAAGTTTTCGAGCCGCACCTGACTGCGGATGTCGAATCGCAGGAAATCCGGGGCGCACTGGAGCAATACGAACTCCTCCCGGTCATCCTGAGTTCCTACCTCAATCTGAATCCGGCGGCGACGTCCGATGCCGAACTCGAAGAAAAACTCGGAGAACTGGCCGGGCGCGTCGCCTTTTATGGATTCAAAAAAGTCCGGCTGTTTCCCGGTTCCAAAATGGACCCGGCCGACAGGGAGGGCGTCGAAATTTTCCAGGACCGTGTCCGGCGCGTGGCCGCCCGCATGGCGGATGGGGAAGTCCTCCTGGAAACGCACGACGGCTCGCTGGCTGACGATCCCGCGATCATGGTCCGGATCGTTCAGAATCTCGCCCTGCCGAATGTCGGTCTCCTCTTTCAACCCACCAATTTTCTGAGCCGCGAGAGCATTCTGGCTCAATTCCGTCTCCAGCGTCCCTTCATCCGGCATCTCCACCTTCAAAGCCGGATGGCGGACTTGTCCATGGCACGGCTGGGCGAGGGGCTCGTGCCGTGGCCGGAAATTTTTTCCGGGCTGTCAGGTTCCGTGGACGCCACGCTGGAATTCGTGCCGGCGGGCATTTGTCCGCCCGAGAGCTTCGATCTTTCCGCGACGATCCAACAGGCCGCCGCCGAAGCCGCCCACGTTCGCACCTTGATCAAAAGCGCATAGCCGCCCAATCCCCGGAAGATCTGCAGGGAGCCAACCTTTACAGCCGGCACTGGCCATGATAATCAAACCGGGACATTGACGGAGGGAGAACATGCAGGCCGTTCATAGGTGCCGTCCTCATAGCTCAAGTGGATAGAGCAGGGCTCTCCTAAAGCTCAGATGGTGGTTCGACTCCACCTGGGGACACATTTTTGACGAGAGAGAGGCGCAGGCTCCCGTGAGGGATCTGGCGGGGGATTTTATTCCTGGGCCGTGGGGGCGATGCTTTGCAGGGGGCGGACAGGCGAGGCGTTCAGGGCGCGCACCCGTTCGTGAATGCCCGGTGCGATTTCGGGCTGTTTTTCGTAGGCTGCCGCAAACATTTCCAGGCGGGCGTCGATATTATCCACAAAGTGCAAAAGGGCGGCCTCGGGGGTCTTGGGTTCGATCGGAGAGCCGAACTGGAGCTCGCCGTGGTGAGAGGCCACGAGATGGAGGAGGTGGAGACGGACTTCCTCGGAAGCCGGCACAAGGGATTTCCAATCCTCAAGGGGGAGTTTTCTCCACAAGGCATTCACCAATTCGACGCCGATGCTGATATGGCCGAGGAGTTCGCCCCGGATTTCCCGGGGCATTTCGAAACCGAATTCCGGGGGACACATTTCCCAGAGCTTTCCGGAGTCATGAAAGAGAACGCCCGTGAGCAGGAGATCCCGGTTCAAGTGGGAGTAAACCCCGCAGAGGGCGGATGCGGAACGCATCATTTGCGCGGTATGGCGGAGGAGTCCGCCCCGATGGGCGTGATGGTTGAAGCGCGCGGCGGCCGCCCGCCGAAACCGCTCGCCATATTCGTCCAGGAAAAGCGCGCAGAGCGCCTTCAGTCTGGGGTCGGCCAGGGAAGCGGCTGCGTCCTGCAGACAGGAAAAATCCCGATCCGTCGCCGCAGTGGTTTCGGGGGTTCCGGCAAAGAGTTCCCGGGCCTCCTCCGGCGTGAGGAGGCGCATCCGCCAGCGGCGACCCTCCAGACCAAAGGCGCCATTGATCAGGAAATCCCCCTCGATCTCGACACAGGACCCGCGGGGCGTTTCCTCGCAGGCGTCAAAGGCCGCTGTGTCGGTCCATGCGCGCAGGGTCAGGGAGTCGGCGAAATCGCGGAGCTTGAGTTCCCAGAAAGGCTTGCCATTTGCGGATTCCTTTTTAGTGATCTCGTCCACTTGCCCGCGGAGCTTGCTACTCAGGGATCCGGTTCGGCTGTCTTGTCTGAGTTGGGAAATTGTCCGAAGGGAAATGGGTGGCATGGGGGGAAAGGATGGCGATTTGTCCGGGGGTTTGTCGAGCTTCGCATGAGAACCTGGGAAAAAAGTGGGGGCTGGCACTTTTTTCGCAGATTCTGAGGGATTTTCTGGTCGGACATTTTCGAAATTTCCGCTAAGATTCCCGGCATGGCTTCGCTCAAGGTGGGGATTTTTGGTGCTTCCGGATTTATCGGCAGCGCACTCCGGGAGCTGGCGCAGGCTGCCGGGCACGAGGTGGTTTGTTTTTCGCGGCAGGAACGTCCCGGCTACCGGATTTTCCGCGAAGCGGGCGATCTGGACGGACTCGATGCGGTCGTCAACCTGGCGGGCCAGTCGGTCCTTGGGATTTGGACACCGACCCGGCGGAGGGAAATCCGTGAGAGCCGTGTGCGGGGAACCCGGCGAATTGTCCAGGCGATTTCCGGAGGGCAATCTTCCGTGCGGGTGCTTGTGAACGCCTCGGCAATCGGATTTTACGGCGACACGGGAGATCGTGCCGTGGAGGAATCCGCCCCCCAGGGAGCGGGCTTTTTGGCCGGGACCTGTCAGGCGTGGGAAGCCGCCGCGCAGGAGGCGGTCTTGGCGGACGTGCGGGTGGTCTGCCTCCGGATCGGATTCGTCATTGGAAGCGGGGGCGCCATGAAATTGGTTCGGCCGATCTTTCGCATGGGCCTTGGCGGACGTCTGGGCTCGGGCAAGCAATGGATGAGTTGCATTCACGTCGAAGATGTCGCGGGAATGATTCTTTGGGTGCTTCACGAGAAGGCTCTCTGCGGACCCGTGAATGCCGTGATGCGGGAGCCTGTGACGAATGCGGAGTTTACCCGGGCGGTGGCGACCAGCGTTCATCGTCCCGCCGTTTTTCCGGTTCCGTCCTTTTTTCTAAAAACCGTGCTGGGCGATTTGTCCGCGCTCCTTCTCGACAGTTCGCGTGTGATTCCGCGGGTGGCGCAGGAGTTCGGATACGCCTACCGGTTTCCCACGCTCCCCGGGGCTCTCCAGTCGCTTGCGAGCTGAAAGAATCCGGCGAGCCGCGTCGCGACGCAACCGAATCCCACGAGATTTCCGAGAAGCGCATTTTTCGTTCCGTGAAGTTCAAAAATTGGGACTTTTTCCCGGGTGTGGTCGCTACCCTGCCACGTCGGATCGTTTCCATGATCTGCGGTAATCATGACAAGATCTTCCGCCCGGATGGTTTTCAAAAATCCGCCCAGCCAGAGATCGAATTCCTCGAGTGCGCGTCCGTAGCCGGTCACATCCCGCCGATGGCCGAAGAGCATGTCGAAGTCCACAAGATTGGCGAAGAGCAGACCGGCATTACCTGTATCCCAAAGCCGCTGGATCGTTTCCATGCCCTCCCTGTTCGATTTTGTCGGGTGGGACACCCGGATTCCGCTCCCGGCAAAGATGTCGGAAATTTTTCCGATCCCCGTGACCGGGATTCCGGCATCCTCCAGGGCATTCAGGATGGTGCGCGGTGGGGACAGCGAAAAATCCCGGCGGTTCGGGGTGCGTGTCCATGCGCCGTTGGCACCGCAAAACGGCCGGGCAATCACCCGCCCGATCCCCTCCGCGTGGTTTCGCGCGGATTTGCAGATTTCGTAGAGGCGGTCGAGCGGGACCACGTCTTCATGCGCGGCAATCTGGAGCACGGAATCGGCGGAAGTGTAGAGGATTGGCCGGGCGGTGCGCACATGTTCCTCGCCCAAGCGGGAGAGAATTTCCGTTCCGCTCGCGGCGACATTTCCGAGGAATCGGACTCCCGCCGTCTGCTCGATGGCGGCAACCAGTTCGGGAGGAAACGACTCGTAGGTTCGGAAGGGCTCCCCCAACTTCACGCCCGCGAGTTCCCAGTGACCGGTTGTGGTATCCTTTCCGGCGGAAAGTTCGGTGAGGACGCCCACGCTCCCCCGGCAGGGAGCCTTTGCCGGTCTGTCGGCGGCAAGCGCAAGCGCCGCGTCGAGTCCGATTGCGCGCAGATGCGGCAGGGACAGGTTCGGACATTCCTGAAGGATGTGCCCCAGCGTGTTCGCTCCCTCGTCCCCGTAATCCGCCGCATCCGGCGCATGCCCGACGCCCAAGCTGTCGAGCACAAGAACCAGAGCACGGAGAGTCACAGGCCAAGACTCGCCGCAATCTCCGCCGGATGTCATCAAGATTTTGTGGCGGGCGGGCGAGCAGGCTTTCCATCCGGAAAATCTTCCGCTACACGAGACGGCATGAACAAAACCGCAAAAATTTTCGTGGCCGGGCACCGGGGGATGGCGGGAAGTGCCATCGTCCGGAGTTTGAGAAGCAAGGGGTATGACAACCTGATTCTGCGGACGAGGGCGGAGGTGAATCTTCTCGATGGGCATGCCGTGCAGGCTTTCTTCAAGGCCGAGCGTCCGGAGATCGTTGTTGATGCGGCCGCGCGGGTGGGAGGGATTGCGGCCAATTTCGAAAAGCCGGTGGAATTCCTTGTTGAGAATCTGACGATCCAAAACAACGTGATTTGCGCGGCGGCGGAGACCGGAACCCGGAAGCTTCTCTTCCTTGGCAGCTCGTGCATTTACCCGAAGTTGTCACCGCAACCCATCCCGGAAAGTGCCCTCCTCACGGGCTCACTGGAGCCCACGAACGATGCCTATGCCCTGGCGAAAATCGCGGGAATCCGGCTCTGCCAGGCCTATGCCGCGCAATACGGGAAAAACTTCCTCTCCGCGATGCCGACCAACCTTTATGGTCCCAACGACAATTACGATTTGCAGTCCTCGCATGTGCTGCCCGCGTTGATCCGGAAGGTCCACGAGGCGAAGGCCGCCGGAGCCGCAGAGATTCCGATTTGGGGGACAGGGAATCCCCGCCGGGAATTTTTGCATTCCGACGACCTCGCGGACGCCTGTGTTTTTCTCCTCGAGAACTACGATTCGCCGGAGATCATCAATATCGGGTGCGGCGAGGACATCACGATCCGGGAGCTGGCGGAGACGATTTGCGAGGTCCTGGGTTACCGGGGGGAACTCGTCTTCGATCCCTCGAAGCCCGATGGTACGCCCCGCAAGGTGCTCGACATGCAAAAGCTGTTCGCTCTCGGGTGGCGTCCGAAAATTTCCCTGCGGGAAGGCATCCGGAACGCCTACGAGTGCTTTCTGGAGTCGCACAAGAATCTTGCATGAAAGCCGCGTCCGGATTGTTTAGTGGCATGGACCTTACGCCCGTCACGATTCTCACCGGTTTCCTGGGAGCCGGAAAAACCACGCTGCTCAATCGCATTCTCACCGAGGAACACGGCCTGCGGATTGCCGTCATCGAAAATGAATTCGGGGAAGTCGGTGTGGATCACGAGCTGGTGATCAATGCCGACGAGGAGATTTTCGAGATGAACAACGGGTGCATTTGCTGCACGGTGCGAGGTGACCTCATCCGGATCCTTGGCAACCTCATGAAGCGCCGTGAGAAGTTCGACCATATCCTCATCGAGACGACCGGGCTCGCCGATCCCGGACCCGTGGTGCAGACATTTTTTGCCGACGACGAGATGAAGGAAAAGCTCTTCGTAAATGCCGTGGTGACATTGGTGGACGCGAAGCACATCCTCCTGCACCTGGACGACAGCGAGGAAGCCCGCGAGCAGATCGCCTTTGCCGATGTCGTGTTGTTGAACAAATGCGATCTCGTTTCACCGGGGGAACTCGACGCCCTGGAGAACCGGATCCGCTCGATGAACGCGCTGGCAAAGATCCACCGGACGACAAATGCCGCGATCGAAATCGAAAAGGTGCTCGATGTCGGCGGCTTTCATCTCGATCACGCAATGGAGGTCAACCCCCACTTCCTGGAGGGCCACCATCACCACCACCATGACAGCCAGGTGACCAGCGTCGGCATCGAGGCGGATGGGGATTGCGACGGAAAAAAACTCAATGACTGGCTCAGCCGGACGGTGAGCGGGCAGGGGGTTGATATTTTCCGGATGAAGGGGGTTTTTGCGATCAAGGGGAGTCCCGACCGGGTCATCTTTCAGGGAGTCCACATGATCATGGACGCCGCAAACGGCGGTCCCTGGGGCTCGCGGACGCGGAAAAACACGCTGGTTTTCATCGGGCGCAATCTTGACCGGGCCGCCCTCAATGCCGGATTCCGAAAATGCCTGGCATGAAACAGATCGGATCCGTCACTGCGGATGATAACATTCTCGGTCTGACCTGGCAGGGAGACTTGCTGGCGGCAACGCCCGCCACCGGGGGAATACTGATCCTTGATGTCGCGAACGGAAAGATCGCGACGCTTGCGGGGCATGGACTCGGGAACGGCGAGTCCGCCTGGTTTGGCGGCTCGCTTGCCACGTGCGGATTCGATGGGAAGATCCGTTGGCGGGAGAGGGAACTCCACTCGGGACGGGGCATGATCGAGCGGATCAAGGCCAGCGCCGACGGAAAATGCCTTGGGGGGGGGCAGGGTAGGACCCTGCTGGTTTTTGATCGCGAGGGAAATCCCGCGCAAGGCCTCGCGGGACTTCCCGCAGCGGTTGCGGATTTCGCCTGGGATCCGACGGATTCCTCGCGGGTGTCCATCGTGGGGGGCGGTGGCGCCCGGATGTGGAAGTTCGGGGAGAGCGAGCCGTTTGCGCGATTCGACTGGGGCGGGGCAAGTTTGCGGGTCGCATGGAGCCCGTGCGGGCGATGGCTGGTGACAGCCGACCAGACGCCAAGCGTCCACATCTACGATTTCACGAGGGATTATCCCCTGCACATTCAAGGCTACGAAACCAAGGTGCGGGCGATGGACTTTTCCGCCGATGGCCGGCGACTGGCCACCGGCGGAAGCGCCGTGATTACGATTTGGCCATGCACGGGAAAAAAGGGTCCCGAGGGGGTCACGCCGATCCAGCTTGAGGGGCACGATGGCGAAGTTCTGGCCGCGGCCTTTTCCCCGGGGATCGGACATCTGGCCACCGGAGACGGAACCGGCATGGTCCTCATTTTCACCTTCCAGGATGACCAGGCTCTGCGAAAGCGCCTGCGTCTCGACGCCGGGATCAGTGCGCTGGCCTGGCACCCGGAAAAAAATTGGCTCGCCATCGGCCGGGAGGATGGAGCCGTCTCCGTATTGTCTCTGGAGTCCTGAGGATGGATGCCATCCAAAAAACCCTCAAAAAGACATTCGGCTACGATGCCTTCCGTCCGTTGCAGCGCGAGATCATCGAGGCCTCTCTGTCCGGACGTGACACCTTCGCCCTGCTGCCGACCGGCGGCGGCAAGTCCTTGTGTTTTCAGCTGCCCGCCCTGCTGAGGGACGGATTGACGGTCGTCGTGTCGCCACTTATCGCCCTGATGAAGGATCAGGTGGATCAATTGGAGGCGGCGGGAGTCGCCGCGACATTTCTCAATTCCTCGCTGAAGGTCGCGGAGTCGAAGCTCCGGCTGAGGGGATTGCACGAAGGAAAATACCGCCTGCTCTACGCCGCTCCCGAGCGGCTGATGCTGGACAATTGGCAGGAAAATCTTCGCAACTGGAATGTCTCGGCGCTCGCCATTGATGAGGCGCATTGCATCTCGGAGTGGGGCCACGATTTTCGCCCGGAATACCGTCAACTCGAGCGGCTGAGAACCCTTCTCCCCGATGTGCCCGTGACCGCCCTGACCGCCACGGCAACCGAGCGGGTCCGAGAGGACATCGTCCGCCACCTCAAGCTCCGCGACCCGGCGGTTTTCGTCGCGAGTTTCAACCGTCCGAATCTTTCGTATCGTGTGATCGCGAAAGACCAGGGCGTGCGGCAGATTGCGGACTTTGTCAGCAGGCGTCCGATGGATGGCGGCATCGTCTATTGTGCGACGCGCGCGACGGCAGACCGGCTGGCCGGGAGCCTGAGCGAGCGGGGATTTCCGGCCCTCCCCTACCATGCGGGCCTCACAGCAGGCGAGCGCGAGAGGAATCAGGAATTGTTTCTCCGGGATGAAGTCCGGATCATTTGCGCGACGATCGCGTTCGGCATGGGGATCAACAAGCCGAATGTCCGGTGGGTCATCCACCATGATCTGCCAAAAAATCTCGAAGGGTATTACCAGGAGACCGGCCGGGCCGGACGCGACGGGCTGCCCGCCGACTGCCTCCTTTTGTTCAATCCGGGCGATGCCGCCAAGCAGACGCACTTCATCGAGGAAATGCACAGCGCCAAGGAACAGGAGATCGCCCGCAAACAACTCCGCCTGATGATGCATTACGCGGAGTGCCCGACGTGCCGCCGCCGGGAATTGCTCGGATACTTCGGCGAGAAGTTCTCTCCGCCATCCTGTGATGCCTGCGACAACTGCCTCGAACCCCGCGAATCCTACAACGCCACCACGCAGGCCCAGAAGTTGCTCTCCTGCGTCTATCGCGTGCGGGAGGGCGGACGGTTTGGCGTGGGGCTCAACCACCTTGTCGAAATTCTGACCGGCGCCGACACGGAAAAAATCCGTCGTTGGAAGCATGATCGCCTGAGCACCTACGGTGTCGGAAAGGATCTGAGCCGGCCCGAATGGGCGGCCATCGGACGCGAGTTGATTCGTCTGGGCCTGCTGGAACAGGAACGGGGGGAGTTTCCCACCATTGCCCTCACGGAAAATGGACTGGAGGCACTCAAATCCCGCCGGATCATCATGCTCACAAAATCCATGACGCGGAAAAAATCGCCCGTGGTGCGCGCGGGCGAGATCGAATGCGACGAGACGTTGTTCGACAAGCTTCGCAAGTTGCGGAAAAAACTGGCCGACGAGCGGAGCGTGCCCGCCTACGTGATTTTTGGAGATACCACCCTGCGGCTGATGGCGCGCCAGTATCCGGAAACATTGGACGCCCTGCGCGGGATCAGCGGGATCGGGGAGCGAAAGATGGCCGAGTTTGGCGAAGCCTTTGTCCGGGAAGTGGCCGAGTATCTCCGGACGTATCCGAAGGGGAAATTCTGACCGCCGGCCTGGGGCGCGGTGTCAGGCGTCCGAACCTTCCAGCCGTCGAAGGGCGGCTTCGAGCGATTGGCCGGATGCGGATGTCAAATGGAGGGTTGGAAAGGAAAACTGATGCCGACACCAGGTCATTTGTCTTTTGGCATAGCGGCGGGTGGCGGCGAGCATCCCGGCCCGACATTCCGGGAGGGTGAGGCGTCCGGAAAGTAACTCCTGAATTTCCCGGAATCCGATCGCCCGCGAAGCTCCTGCCCCGACAGGCCCGGCCCGGCGGACTTCTTCGATGACCCCCCCGGCGAACTGGGCCTCGACATTGGCCGCAATGCGGAGGTAAAGATCCGCGCGGTCTCTCTCAAGGACGATCCCTTCAAAATCCTTTGAGCCGGATTTCCAGGTTGTCCGGCTTGCGGAGAGAGGTTTTCCTGTGGTGAGAACAATTTCCAGGGCGCGGCGGACGCGCACAGGGTTCCGGGCATCAATGTGCGCCGTCGCCGCCGGATCCGCTTCGTGCAGTCGGGCGAGAGCCTCCGGCAACTCCATGCAGGCCACCGCCCGCCGGAGCGACTCCTCCACCGGAGGCAGATTCGCAAGTCCGTGCGTGAGGGCTTTGAGATAAAGGCCCGTGCCTCCGGCAATCACCGGGACACGCCCGCGGCTCTGGATTTCCTGAATCGCAGCCGTGGCCCTGCGGAGGTAGCGGGCCGCATCGCAAGTCTCCTGAAGGCCCAAAACACCAATCAGGTGGTGGGGAATCCGTGCAAGGAGCCCGGCCTCGGGCCAGGCCGTCAAAATCGGCAGACCCTCGTAAATCTGGAAGGCGTCGGCTCCGACGACTTCCCCGTGAATTTTTTCCGCAAGCGCGACGGCAAATGCGGATTTCCCAACTCCCGTAGGCCCCGTCACGATGATGGGACGGGGCCCGGGAAGTGCTGGCGGCTTACTGTTCAGGCTGGCGGGTGCGCTCGCTGCGGCGCTCCTCGACGGCTTTGGCGCCGCTCACGACGAGCTTGCGGCCACCCATGTATTCCTTGTCGTGAAGTTCGGCGACGGCCCGCTTGGCTTCGTCGAGCGACTGCATTTCGACAAAGGCAAACCCCTTCGAGCGCATGGTATGCCGATTCATGACAATCTCCACGTTCTGCACCGTTCCGACTCCGTTGAAGAGTTCCGTGAGATCGCTCTCTGCGGCATCGAACGACAGATTGCCAACGTAGAGGCGGGAGGAAGTGACCTCCACGATCTCCGGCTTGCGCATTCCGGTGGGACGTTCGTTGCGCGGCGCTTTCTCCCGGGTGCGGGAGGGCGGCTTGGACTCGTTGACGGGTCTTTTCGAGACGGTTTCGGGCTTGCCCTTGAAAAAACCAAGGATTTTTTCGACGAGGGTCTTCTTTTTTGCCGGTTTTACATCCTGGCGGGCGGATGTCGCGGGACGATCTCCACGATTTGGGCGGCGACCGCCCCTGCGAGACGAGCGACGCGATTTGCTCGGTGTGTAGTCAGTTGACATTATGTTTTTGTTGATATGGCCGGAACCCCCCATTAGTGCGGGTGGACCGGCCGGTGGATTCCCCCGGCGATGCGCATCCCCTCGCGAGTGCTTTTGGGAAGCCGGACAGCGAGGAACAAGAATGACGCCATGCATTGACCGGAAAAACGGACCCAAGAGCCCTCAAATCCAGTTTCCATGAGATTGGCACCAGAGGAATGTGAACAACTTGACAGCGTTTCCCGAACAGTTCAAGAACCAAAAAATCCGATGCTTTTCGTCGGCCTCCTGCTCGGATGGTTTCGGTGTCATTTGCTTTTGAGGCAACACGATGGTGCGCTTGCGTCGTGCCGCGTGGCCGCAGGGACGCGGGGCGAGCCCACCTGTTTTCCCCCGCAGGTTGGGAAACCCGCTCTACGCCTCCTGCCCGACGAGCCGGTAGCCGATGCCGGGCTCGTTCTGGATTTCGAGACCGCTGCCTTCGAGCTTTTTCCGCAGATGATTGGCATAGACGCGGAGGTAGTTGGTCTGGTGCTCGGACTGCGGACCCCAGACGGCACGGAGAAGATGCCGGAGGGTGACCACTTTGCCGGTGTGCTTCACGAGCTGCGCGAGCAGGGCGTATTCGGTGGGGGTGAGCTTCAGGGGCCCGCCGGAGAGCGTGGCGGTGTGGTGGACCGGATCGAGGCGGAGCGGACCGGCTTCGAGCGCGGCGGAGTCCTCGCCGCCCTGACGGCGTTGGATGGCGGCGAGGCGGGCAAGGAGTTCAGCCGTGCTGAAGGGCTTGGTAACATAGTCGTCGGCTCCGGCATCGAACGCGGCGAGCTTCATGGCCTCCTGGTCGCGCACGCTGAGGATGAGAACGGGCACCGGGCTCCATTCGCGCAGGCGTTTGAGCACCTCGACACCGTCCATGTCCGGCAGGCCGAGATCGAGAATGATGACGTCGGGCTTGTGAAAGACGGCGGTCTGCAGGCCGAGCGTGCCGTTTTCCGCCTCGCGCACGGTGTGGTCCTTCGCTTCGAGCGCCAGTCTGAGCAGGCGGCGGATTTGGACTTCGTCGTCGATGATGAGGGCGGTCATGGTGTGGAACGAACTTCCAAGTTCGTTGGCGAAGGGTCGTTGGGGGGAACGAACTTGGAAGTTCGTTTTACTTCAATCACAAACTCCGCGCCGCCTTCGGGGTGATTCCGCGCGGTGATTTCCCCGCCGAGGGCCTGCACAAAACCGCGGGCAATGGTGAGCCCGAGTCCGGTGCCGCCCGCCGGGGCGCCGGGAGCGCGGCAGAATTTCTCGAAGACCCGTTCTTCCATGCCAGACGGCAGTCCGGGGCCGTGGTCGCGCAGGGTGATGAGCAATTTGCGGTCGTTCAAGGTCGCCCCCACCTCGATCCCGGTTCCTTCGGGTGTGTAAACGGCGGCGTTGTGCAGGATGTTCGCGAGCGCCTGGGTGAGCAGCGCGTGATCGAGCTTCACGAGCGGAAGGTCGTCGGGCAGGTGGAGCGTCACGGGATGCGACGCCAACGGCTGGCCAACCGCGCGGCGGGCGGCGGCGATGACATCGTGGAGGTCGCACCAGTCGGGCCGGGGCTGGAGCACGTCGGACTCGATTCGCGTCATGTGCAGGAGATTGTCCACCACGCGCTGGAGGCGCTGCGTGGCGGTGGTGATCTCGGCGAGGTAGGGACCACTCGTGCCGGCCATGCCTTCAACGGCGGCGTTGATTACCGCGATGGGGGTCTTCAGCTCATGGGAGATGCTGTCAAGCAGCGTGCGGTGGAGCTTCTCGGACTCCGCAAGCACCTCGGCATGGCTGATCGCCCGGATGAAGTGTTCCTTCTCCAAAACCAGCGCGAGCTGCATTGCGAAGGCCTCGATCATTTGACGCGTCGAGAAATCGAGCCGCTGCCCGGGATCGAGTCGGACGCCGAGCACGCCGAGAAGAGAGGTCGCGGTTTGCAAGGGAAACCAGGTCGCGGTGGCCTGCGGCAGGGTGTCCGTGTGACGTCCGGCGCACTGTTTGTTCACATGAACCCATGCGGCGACCCCCCATTCCTTCGTGTCGGGTTGGAAGGTGCTCGCGGGATGCGCCACCGGAGGAAGCGAATGATCATCCTCGCGCACGACAAGCGCGGTGTCGGCATGGAGCAGGTCGTTGATGGTGTTCAGCGCCTCGGCGAGACCCTTTTGCGGTTCGGCGGCGAGCGCCGCGCTTTGCGTGACACGCAACAATGCGTCCGTGAGGCGGGCGCGACGACGCTCGGCGATCTCCCTCATGCGCAGGCGCGAGGTGAGGCTGCCCATGCTCAGGGCGACGATGAAGAACATGCCGAACATGATCCAGTCCTCGGCCTTCTTGATGTGCAGGGTGAGAAGCGGCGGGATGAAGAAAAAATTCCAACAGCAGGCGCTGAGCGTCGCCATGAGCATGACCGGACCACGGCGGAAACGCAGCGCGGCGAGCACAACGGCGAGCAGGAAGACCAGCGCGACGAACATGTAGCCGGTGACGGAAACCAGCTCCCAGCACACGCCGGCGATGACAAAGACAGCGGCGAACACCCAGCCGTATTCGGCAATCCGTGTCTCGGAAAAGGCTTCGCGCCGGACGGGGCGGCCGGGGTCCCCCGAGGCCAGCGGACGCACCATGCACACATCAATGTCCCCGCTGCCAAGAATAAGTTGGTCGGCAAGGGAGTGACGCCAGAAAGACGGCTTGTCCGGCTTGCCAACGACGATCTGCGTGACATTCCGCTCCCGGGCCACCCGCAACAACGCCCCGGAGACCTCCTCGCCGGTGACGGAAACAACCTCGCCGCCGAGTTTTCGCGCCAGGGCGAGCGAGCGGGTGAGCCGTTCCTGCCCGACGGAATTCAGAGTCCGCGAGCCTTCCACCCACACGGCCAGCCACGGGCAGTTCAGCCGCGTGGCGGCGCGACGCGTCCAGCGGATGAGGCTTTCCGCATGGGGGCTCGGCCCCACGCCAACCATGAGCCGCGCATTGGTTTTCCATGGGCTGCTGACGCGTTTGAGGCGGCGGATGTCCTCCAAATCGCGGTCCACCCGCTCGGCGGTGAAGCGCAGGGCCAGCTCGCGCAGCGCCGTGAGATTGCCTTCCCTGAAGAAGTTGGACATGGCGTGTTCCGCCCGCTCGCCGAGATACACTTTGCCGTCCGCCATGCGTTCGAGCAGCTTTTCGACGCCGAGGTCGATGAGCTGGATTTCCTGCGCCGCATCGAGAAGGGAATCCGGCACCGTCTCGGTGATGGTCACCCCGCTGATCTGCCGTACGATGTCCACCTGGCTCTCGATGTGCTGGACGTTGAGCGTGGTGTAAACGTCGATCCCGGCGTCGATGAGCTCCAGAACATCCTGGTAGCGTTTCGCATGGCGCGAGCCGGGTGCGTTCGTGTGCGCCAATTCGTCCACGAGCACGAGGTCCGGTTTCCGCGCGAGCACCGCATCCAAATCGAATTCTTCCAGCGTGAAGCCCCGATGCCCGATCTGACGGCGTGGCAGGACGGTCATGCCGTCGAGCAGCGTGGCGGTTTCCTGCCTTCCGTGCGTTTCCACCACGCCCACGAGCACGTCCACGTCCTCCGCCATGCGCTGCCGTGCCGTCTGCAGCATGGCGTAGGTCTTGCCCACGCCGGGACACATGCCGAGGAAGATGTGCAGCTTGCCGGATGTGGAGGCCGTCCGCTGGATGTCCGCAAGGAGGGCGTCGGCGTAGGACGAACTTCCAAGTTCGTCTTCTGTCTGAGGTCTTACCATGGCTGGTCCTCCTCGGGGCCGTAGCTCTGTTCGAGATCGTGGAGAACGAACTTGGAAGTTCGTTCTACGTCCCGGCATTGCTTGGCGATCCACAAGGTGCTTTCGTCTTCATAAAGTTTGGCCTTCTCTGGATTGTGCGCAATGTAGCGCATCACACGCTGCCAGTGCGCTTCGTCGCGGATGATGCGGTTCCAATTGTCATGCTGCCAGAGCCGGCCGCACTGACCGGTCATTTTGGCAATGGCTCGCGAAGTGAATCCTTTCCACGATTGCAGCAGGTCTTCCATTTCCCACCCTTCCCATGGCTGGCAGGCGAGATGCACGTGATTCGGCATGACAACCAAGCCATGCATGTGATGGCGGGCACCCTCGAAGTGAGTTAGGGAATTCACGACCACCTGGCGCATCGGGGGCTGACGGAGCACACACGATCCATGACACTCATCCATCAAGGCCTCCGCCTTTTGCCAGTTCCGGCGCTGCCAGACGGCGAATTCTTCTTGCACCCTCTCATCCGGGGTGATTTGACCGGCGAGGAGCCTGTTCCATTCCTCCTTTTCGCGTTTGGCCTCGTCAACAGCTTTGCACGGCAGCGAATCATTCAACCGGAACGTGACGAAGTAAGTGGCTCCCGGCTGCCGCCAATGGGGAAGATTGCGTTCGTAGTTCCAAAAAACGCCACGGCAATCGAAGCCCTGAAAATCCTCCGGAATGGTGAAGTCGGGTGACATGGCAGAACGGGTCTTCCAACCCTTTTGATGATTATGGCATCGGAGAAACGGGTTGGGAAACCCGTTCTACGTCCAGGTTCACCTTCAGCACATTCACCACAGACGGGCCGAGGATGCTCCGCTCGGTGTTCGCGGCGATGAGTTCCTTCACCTTCTCGACGCTGAGGTTGCGGACTTTGGCAACCCTCGCAGCCTGCAGCCCGGCATTCGCCACGCTGATGTGCGGATCGAGGCCGCTCGCAGAAGCGGTGACGGCATCGGCGGGCACGGGTGCATCGGCGGCGAGTCCGTTGATGGTGCGGTAGGCGGTGATGCGTTCCCTGATGGCGTCGTGGAGTTTCTGTGAGGTGGGCCCGAGGTTGCTGCCGCCCGAGCTGGCGGCGTCGTAGCCAGAGCCTGCGGCACTGGGACGCGGGTGAAAGTGGTTTTCTGCGGTGAAGTTCTGGCCGATGAGTGCGGACCCGATCACGGTGCCATTTGGACCGGTGATGAGGCTGCCGTGGGCCTTGTCCTTGAAGACGGTGTGCGCGATTGCGGTGATGAGCAGCGGATAGGCGCCGCAGGTGACGGCGGCAAGCACGACGGTGGCGAGGATGGCGGGGCGGAGTTCGGTGATGAGTGTTTTCATGGCGTGGAACGAATCTCCAGATTCGTTGGCATTGATGGTGGTGAACAAGGAGGTGGGTGAAGAACGAACTTGGAAGTTCGTTTTACGTACGCGGTCTTACGCGAGGTGAAGGGTGGTGATGAGGACATCGATGGCTTTGATGCCGACGAACGGCACCAGCACGCCGCCGAGGCCATAGACGAGCAGGTTGCGATGCAGAACGGCGGCGGCGCCCATCGGTTTGTAGGTCACGCCTTTGAGCGCGAGCGGGATGAGCGCGATGATGATGAGCGCGTTGAAGATGACCGCGCTCAAAATGGCGCTCTGCGGGCTGGCGAGGCCCATGACATTCAGCGGTGCGATGACCGGAAAGGTGGCCATGAGCATCGCGGGGATGATGGCAAAGTACTTGGCGATGTCGTTGGCGATGCTGAAGGTGGTGAGCGAACCGCGTGTCATGAGGAGTTGCTTCCCGATCTCGACGATCTCGATGAGCTTCGTCGGATTGCTGTCGAGATCGACCATGTTGCCGGCTTCGCGGGCGGCCTGGGTGCCGGTGTTCATGGCGACGCCGACATCGGCCTGCGCCAGGGCAGGGGCGTCGTTCGTACCGTCACCGGTCATGGCGACGAGGTGACCCTCGGCCTGCTCGGCGCGGATGCGCTGGAGCTTGTCCTCGGGCGTGGCCTGGGCCATGAAGTCATCCACGCCCGCCTCGGCGGCGATGGCGGCGGCGGTCATCGGATTGTCGCCGGTGATCATGACGGTCTTGATGCCCATCTTGCGAAGCCGGGCGAAGCGGTCCTTGATGCCGCCTTTGACAACGTCCTTGAGTTCCACGACACCGAGGACTTTGCAGCCTTCGGCGACGATCAATGGCGTGCGACCGGCGCGCGAGGCGGCTTCGACGGCTTTGGCGACTTCGGCAGGATACGTGCCGCCCTGGCCTTCAATGTGGCTTTTCATCGAATCGGCGGCTCCCTTGCGGATGCTCCGACCGTCGAGGTCCACGCCGCTCATGCGCGTCTGCGCGGTGAAGGGCACGAAGATGGCGTGCGGATGCGCCAGTTCGCGGCCGCGAATGTTGAACTTCTCCTTGGCGAGCACCACGATGCTGCGGCCTTCCGGCGTTTCGTCGGCCAGCGAGGCAAGTTGTGCCGCATCGGCGAGCTGGTGTTCGGTGACCCCGTTGGCGGGGCGGAAGTCGGAGGCCATGCGGTTGCCGATGGTGATGGTGCCGGTTTTGTCGAGCAGGAGCACATCAATGTCACCTGCGGCCTCCACAGCGCGGCCGCTGGTGGCCATGACATTGCGCCGGATGAGGCGGTCAATGCCGCTGATGCCGATGGCGCTGAGCAGGCCGCCGATGGTGGTCGGGATGAGGCACACCAGCAACGCCACGAGCACCGGCGTGGAAAAGGTGATGCCCGAGTAGATGCCGAAGGGCTTCAGGGTGATCGTGACGAGCAGGAAGATCAGCGTCATGGCCGAGAGCAGGATCGTCAGCGCGATCTCATTCGGCGTTTTTTGCCGTTTCGCGCCCTCCACCATCGCGATCATGCGGTCGAGGAAGGTGTTGCCCTTTTCCGAGGTGATGCGGACGACGATGCGGTCGCTGATGACCCGCGTGCCGCCGGTGACCGCGCTGCGGTCGCCGCCGCTCTCGCGGATGACGGGCGCGGACTCGCCGGTGATGGAGGCCTCGTCCACGCTGGCAATGCCCTCGATCACCTCGCCATCGGCGGGAATGACATCGCCCGCCTCGCAGACAACGAGATCGCCTTTTTCGAGCGCGGACGCGGGCACGGATGATTCCGCGCTGTTATGCAGACGGCGGGCCATCGTGTCCTTGCGGGCCTTGCGCAACGAGTCCGCCTGCGCCTTGCCGCGGCCTTCCGCAACAGCTTCGGCGAAATTCGCAAAGAGCACGGTGAACCACAGCCAGAGGGAAAGCTGAATGATGAAACCGTAATCCGTCCTTGCGGTGAAGATGCTCACGGTGGTGAGCACCGCGCCGACGAGCGTGACGAACATCACCGGGTTCTTCACCATCAGGCGAGGATCAAGCTTCTGGAACGCCCCGCCGATGGCAGGCACCAGGATCGAAGCATCAAAGAGAGGGGTGGGTTTGTGGGACATGGGTAGAACGAGTTTCCAAACTCGTAGGCTTTTTTATTTTCAATGGGTTCTTGGTTTCAAAAGGTGCCGCACCGTGCTGCGCGGCGTTGGGTCATCGCCCACACCCTGACCTCATCCCCGTCTCCGCGCCAATTAACAGGTGGTGCCAAGGCGTTAAGAAAGTGTCAAAACGCCGCGTTCATGCCGAGTCGCTGCTGTGGAGACTGCGGCACGAGTTTTTCCAACCCGTACTTTGAGTGGCGGAGACATCCTGAAGACTGAACGAGTTTGGAAACTCGTTTTACAACGCCGCCAGAGCGAGCCGCTCCTGATCTTCAATCACACGGGCCAGATACTGCCACCAAGGCGGTTGGGCGAGCGTGTCGCGCACCGTGGCGGCGGGGAGAAAGCGCTGCATTTCCTTGAGAACCATATTGCAAAAAGTGCAATGTTTTGTTGAGAGACTGGGAGGCTGGGGGACCAGCCTCTGCTTGCCGGGACTGTGAAACTGTGACAGCATCACTCAGCCATGAAAACATCACCGTCAGCATGGACGACGACGTCTATCGGGCGGCACGCATCAAGGCGGCGGAGCAGGACACCTCCATTTCCGACCTGTTCAAGGCGTTCTTGAGTTTGAGAAGGTGTGGAGACCGGTCAATTGATGGATGGTGAGTCAGGAATCCATGCCATCGAAGAACTTCAAAGGGAAGAACTGCTATAGCTGCTGCTGCATAAATCTCATGTCACTCGAAACCACACTCGCCGACATCACTTCACGGCTGCGTCAGGGAAAGTTTCCGAACGAACAGGCCATTTCTCAAGGCATCGTGCTGCGCGTTTTTCAGGAACTCGGCTGGGACACTTCAAACAAGTGGCGACTCTTCTTGCCGTCACTAAACCGCAGGCGAAGGCTTGGCTCGCTCGTTTGGTGGAAGAAACGGTCTTGGCGAAAGTCACCAAACCAAAGCCGGTGCGCTACCGCACAGTCAGTAAGGTTGAACGGCTGCTCTGATCGCCGAAGGGCTGGCGGAGTTCTCCACGGACATCGACGCGCTGGGCGATGCCTATGAATATCTGATCGGCCAGTTCGCCGCAGGAAGTGACAAGAAGGTGGGCGAACCGGAGCGCAGCGGAGATAGCCAGCCGAAAGGCTGCCCGCAGGGCGAACGAAGTGGGGCAATTCTACACCCCGCAGCAGATTTCCGACATCCTCTCCGCCATCGTCACGCTGGACGGCCAGGAGCCGAAGACCGGGATGAAGAAGCGGCTGGAGAGCGTGATGGACATCCTGCGCGGATGAACTCGCCGCTTTTTCTTTCTCTGTAAAAGCGAGTCAGCTTGACGGCTGGCCGTAAAACCATATCGTCACCCATATGAAAACCACGCTCGATCTTCCGGACGACCTTCTCATCAAGGCGAAAATCCTCGCTGCTCAACGCAAGACCACACTCAAAGCGATTGTGGAAAGCGCCCTCATCCGCGAAGTCCGGCCCGCTGCTGAGTTGGAAAATCCCGACCCGGACAAATATGAGGTCGGGCCATTTGGCATCCTGAGCCTGAAACGCACCGACCCCAAAAAGATCGCGGAGGAGATTCAGCATCTGATCGACCATCAATACGATGAAGAAGATGCCCGCGTGATCGCCATTGCCACCGGCAAACCATGATCCAGCTTCTCGATGTCAATGTGTTGATCGCCCTCGGCGACGCCAATCACCCGCACCGGACTGCTGCGCTCCGTTTTTTCGAGAGGTCAGCCACGCTCGCTGGTTGGGCCACCTGCCCGCTGACGGAAAATGCCTTCATCCGCATCCTCGGCGGCAGCTATCCCGCCGGTCCCGGCTCGACTGTCGAAGCGCGCCGTCTTTTGGATGCCCTGCGAGCCGCCCCTGGCCACCAGTTCTGGCCCGACGATATTTCGCTTTCGGATCCCCGGCTTTTCCCCGTGCTCCCGGCTTCCAAATCCCTCACCGACCTCTATCTTCTCGCCCTCGCCGTCAAGCACGGAGGCCGCTTCGCCACCTTCGATCAAAGCATTAACGCCTCTCTCATCCCTGGCGGCCCGGCGGCCTACTACTTCATCCCCGACGCCTGAGCCGATGCTTTCCCGCGCTTTCCTTGTGATCCCGCATGACAAGATCACCATGAACAGGACGCCGGATGGGTTGGCTCAAGAGCCTGGTTGAGCAGGTTCATGGAGCATGCGGGCGGCCTCGCCACCCCCTTCAAAACAACCCGCCTTTCCCCATGAGGAAGTGTTCGACGATGGGGCCGAGGGCGAGGGCGGGGAGGAAGTTCAGCGCGCCGATGAGCAGCACGGTGCCGATGAGCAGGATGGTGAAGGTGGCGCCATGCACCGGGAAGGTGCCGGGACCTGCGGGGGCGGCTTGTTTGGCCGCAAACGAACCGGCGAGGGCCATGACGGGCACGATCATGAGGAAGCGACCGATGAGCATGGCGAAACCGAGCGTGGTGTTATACCAAGGCGTGTTCGCGGTAAGGCCGGCGAAGGCGCTGCCGTTGTTGCCGGTGGTGGAGCTGTAGGCGTAGAGCATTTCGCTCAAGCCGTGCGGTCCGGCGTTGTTCAGGCCCACGACGCCCCAGTCGCTTACGCAGGCCCAGGCGGTGAAGCCGAGGATGCTGGCGGTGAGCACGAGCAACGAGAGCATGGCCAGCTTCACTTCCTTGGCCTGGATCTTCTTGCCCAGATACTCCGGCGTGCGGCCCACCATGAGGCCGGCGATGAAGACGGCCAGCACGACAAAGACCAGCATGCCATACAAACCGGCGCCGACACCGCCGATGACGACCTCGCCCAGCTGCATGAGGAACAGCGGCACGAGGCCGCCGATGGGGGTGAAGGAATCGTGCATCGCGTTCACCGCGCCGCACGACGCGGCGGTGGTGACGGTGGCGAAGAGCGAGGAGCCGAAAGTGCCGAAACGCGTTTCCTTGCCTTCCATGTTGCCATCCAGCGTAAAACGAGTTTCCAAACTCGTTGGTTCGGTGGTGGCGGTTTCTGGAACGAGTTGGAAAACGCGTTCTCCGGCTTCAAAATGAGCACAAGTGACCGCCGCGCCGACAAAGAGCACCATCATCGCGGCCCACACGGCCCAGCCGTGCGCCTGATTCTTCACCATGCGGCCGAGGTAGTAGGTCAGGCCGCTGCCGATGGCAAGGATCGCGAGCATCTGGAAGAAGTTCGAGAGCGGCGTCGGGTTCTCGAAGGGGTGCGCGGCGTTGGCGTTCATGAAGCCGCCACCGTTGGTGCCGAGCATCTTAATGGGAATCTGCGAGGCCATCGGCCCCTGCGCGATGACTTGTTCCGCGCCTTCGAGCGTCTTCACTTTCGTGTAAGGGTCGAAATTTTGAATCATGCCCTGCGACACGAGAAAGATCGCAAAGACCACGCAGATGGGCAGCAACAGGTAGTATGTGCAGCGGACGAGGTCGGCCCAGAAGTTGCCGAGCGTAAAACGAACTTCCAAGTTCGTTGGGTTTGGAGACCCGTCGTGAGCGTTGGGTGAACGAACTTGGAAGTTCGTTTTACGATTGCTGATACCGCGCACGAGGGCGGCGGCGATGCCGATGCCGGCGGCGGCGGAGGTGAAGTTGTGAAACGTCAGCCCGACCATCTGCGAGAAGTAGGAGACGGTGCTTTCCCCGCCGTAGCTCTGCCAGTTCGTGTTCGTCATGAAGCTCACCGCGGTGTTGAAAGCCAAGTGATGGCTGAGGCCGGGCAGCCCCTGCGGATTGAACGGCAGCACTCCTTGCAGCCGCAGGATCGCGTAGGTGAAGACGACGCCTGCGAGGCTGAAGGCCAGCATGGCGCAGGTGTATTGCTTCCAGTCCTGCTCGCGCCGTGGATCGACGCCGAGGAGCTTGTAAGTGAGCTTTTCCAACGGTTTGAGCACCGGATCGAGCCAGGTGCGCCCGGCAGGATCGAGCACCTGCAGGAGATAGAGGCCCAGGGGTTTGGTGATGAGCGTGAGAGCACCCAGGAAGAGGGCGAATTGAAGCCAGTCAGTCGCGTGCATGGTGGTGGAGATCAGAATTTTTCAGGACGCAGCATCGCCACCGTCAGGTAGGCGAGCAGGGCAAGGGCGATGAGCCCGACGAGGAGGGTTTCCATGGCGGGTCAGAGCGTTTCGCAGGCGGCTGCATACGCCGCGCAGAAGAGGAAGAAGACCGCCAGGGTGAGCAGATAGATGATGTCGAACATGACGCCGACATCATGCGCCGTGAGGCTACGGAGCGTGAGTTAAAGACCTTCCCTGCGGCGTTAAAAAGGCGTCAACGCGCCTGCTGGTTTTTCGGGAAAAACTGGCGGAGGGCAATGGTATTAACTGTCACGCCGTTTCCAGGCGGACATCGCGTTCGAAGGCTTCGAGCGTGACAACCTGGCCGGTGAGGCGGGATTTTTCTGCGGCGAAGGCCAGCAAGTGACTGTCCAGGGCTTCCGATACGGAGGTGAGAACAAATTCCCCGCGTCCGGTTTGAATGGCCTCCGAAAAATTTTCCATGATGGCGTAGTCGCCTCCGCTGTGACCTCCCTGGCTCTTTATCGGGAATCGGGTTTCCCGCGAGCCATTGGAGTGCCGGATTTCGATGGTGTTTCGGGAAGTGTCCAGATCGACTTCTGCCTTTGAGAGAAAGACCCTCGTGCGCCGCCGTTCGATTCCGCTGTGTCCGTCCATGACAAACGACGCAGTGACTCCGGCTTCGAACTCAATCGAACAAACCTGATGGTCCACGACATTATTGTCACAGTGATAAACGCATCTTCCAAAACGGTTGGTTTTTAGTGCCTCGAAAAGTTCCCTTTGATCCCGCAGGACACCCATTTGCCGGAGGTAGGCGGGATCGGTATCCTCGCGAAAATAGACCTTCCGCACGTCGTAAGGGCACTCGCTGGCGGCGGGGCAACCCTCCAGGCAAAATTTCGGGGCGCCGGATGGGGCGTTCTCGGGACGGAAATGGGTGAGACTGCCAAACGACGCCACACGGAGGGGGGATCTCCCAATCAGATAAATCAGAAGGTCCATGTCGTGACACGACTTGGCAAGAATCATCGGAGTCAGGGAGTCGTTGTTAAAGACTCCCCGAACATAGGAATGCGACATGTGTTCGAAGGAGACGTTTTCGCTGTGCTCAATATTGATGACGCTGCCCAATTCCCCCGAAGCGAGGATTTTCTTAAGCAGTCGGTAGAGTGGGGTGTAGCGCATCTGATGACACACCATAAAAAGTCCGTCGTGTGACTTCGCGGCGTCGGTTACCGTGACGAGGGATTTCGCCGTCAGCCCCAGGGGTTTTTCGCAAAGCACAGCGTATCCGGCTGCCATTCCGAGTGCGATCGGCTCCTGCCGGATGTCTTCCAATGTGGCAATGATCAGCGCATCGGCGACTTTTTGCGGGTGTCGGGCAAAGAACTCCGCCGTCGTGGCAAATTGCTCCCCGGCGGGAATGCCATGGGCTTCCGCAAAGGCCATCCGGCGGGCTTCGTCCGGCTCGACGACTCCGACGCAGCGGGCCCGATGGGGATTATCCAGGGCATATTTTCCAAAAATCCCGCGTCCACGATTTCCCGCTCCAACCAGAACAAATGTCATCATAAAGAAAAGGCCGGTAAAATGATCGCCTCAGGGTTTTGTGTAGCATCGGGGGCTTCCTCCGAGTCAAGAAGGAAGACACCTCTTTTTGCGGTTTTTGAGGAATTCAGACGCAGGGCACATCAGGCACCGGCGATGCGGGGCATCCAGAGAGGTTCCGCGCGCATTTCCGCGAAGAGGAGTTTGCGCAGGAGTTCCTCGCGCAAGGCGAAGGAATCCGGGTCGTCCCAGAGGTTGCGGGTTTCCCCGGGGTCGGCTTTCAGATTGTAAAGTTCCCCGAAGGGTTGACCGAGGAAGAGGGTGAGTTTGTGGTCGGCTTCGACCAGAGTCTTCAGATAAAGCGCGGTGGGTTGGTGACGGAATTCGATGAGGACATGGTCACGAACGCTCGCCGTCGCATCCCGGAAGACGGGTGCCAGGTCCATGCCCTGCATGGTGGCCGGCACGGACTGGCCGGCGGCGCGGAGGAAGGTGGGTGGCAGATCAATGAGGCTGGCCAGGGAATCGGTCTCCGAGCCGGCTGCCACGCCGGGGCCCCGCGCAATAAAGGGAACCCGCACGCCGTCCTCGTAGTGGAACGGTCCCTTGGCGATCAGGCCGTGCTGACCGTAGTAGTGGCCGTGGTCGGAGGTGAACACCACGAGGGTGTTGTCGGCGAGACCGGCGGCGTCGAGATGGTCGAGGATGCGCCCGATGTATTTGTCGAGCAGGCTGACCATGCCGTAATAGACGGCGATGTTTTTCGCGAGGGTGGCGCGGTCGTGGACATGACTGTGGAGGCCGTGATTCTCGAAGGGGGTTTCCTGCCAGGCGTGGAAGTCGGCATCCGGGCGGAGGGCTTCGCGGTGGAGCGGTGTCGCGCCCTGGCGTTCGGCGGTGTCGAGATGCGGGACATCAATGGCTGCCGGATCGTAGAGCGTGTCCCACGGCGCGGGGACAAGGTAGGGCGGATGCGGGTCGAAGAAGCTGGCCCACGCGAAGAACGGTTTGCCGTTCTGTCGGGCGGTGTCGATGCGGGCGTTCGTCCGCTCGGCGATCCAGGCGTTCGGATGGAATTTTTCCGGCAGGCTCCAGCGGTGTTTCTGCGCGGGGTGCGGCGGATCTCCGAAGGAAAATTCGCCCCAGCGGTTTTGAAAATGCTCACGCCATTCCGGAAGTCCGTTTTCTTCCATCCAAAGCGCGTAGTGCTGTCCGGCGTGGCATTCGTCGCCGTGGTTGCGGGCGAGTTCC
This sequence comes from Chthoniobacterales bacterium, assembly GCA_014879575.1. Classification (GTDB taxonomy): domain Bacteria; phylum Verrucomicrobiota; class Verrucomicrobiia; order Chthoniobacterales; family Terrimicrobiaceae; genus QYQL01. Next base: position 29,148 of record JACSRU010000091.1, read on the forward strand.
ACGTGGTCGAAGCCGTAGAACGGGCCGTGAAATTTCCGCCAGAAGTCCAGGTCGCGGAGGAGCGGGTAGGCTTCGAGGGACGGATACTCGGGCGTGCCGCGAAGCGGTTGGAAGTGGGCTTTGCCGATGAGCGACGTGTCGTATCCGGACGCTGAGAGGAGCCCGCTGACCGTCGTGGCAGATTCCGGAAGTTTGGTCCCGAGCGACCATGCGCCGTGACGGCTGGGCTGCTGGCCGGTGAGGATCGAGGCTCGGGTGGGCGTGCAGGTGGGGTTCGGGCAGTAGGCGCGCCGGAAGAGCGTGCCCTGGTCGGCGAGGCGGTCAAGATTCGGCGTTTGGATGCCAGGCAGATTCCTTCCGAGGGTGCGCCAGTGCTGCTGGTCACTGGTGATGAGGAGGATGTTGGGCGGCAGGGCGCTCATGCTCAGGCGGGTGTCGCGCAGGCGGCGGCGGAGGCGGTTTCGATGAGATTGTCCGCGATGGTCACGCCGGTGCAGGTCTGCGTGTCGAATGCCGTCGCGCCGGGATTCTGGGCGGGGTAGGCGTCGGAGGAGGTGACGCGGTTTCCGGTGATCGTGAGACCGTCCACGCTGCGGGCCAACACGATGCGCGGATCGAAGACGGCGAACGTGTTATCCTCGATGCGGATGTTGCGATGGTAGCGCGGGAGGGCCGGATCGGGGTGCGCGATGCGCGGCAGAATCTGGATCGCGGCGCGTCCCCAGATGCCGTAATTGCAGGTGTCGAAGCGGTTGCGCCGGATGAGCATGTCGCGCACATGCCCGCTCTCGAACCAATCGTAGGCGTCGCTGGCCACCAGGATGGCTGCGCCGGGCGTGTGGAAGGTGTTTCCCTCGATGACGGTGCGCCCCCGGCTGGATACCAGGAATCCCCGCGCGCGATTGCCCTGGCAGAGACAGCCCTGGATTTCAATGTCGGGGTTCCAAGTGAGGTTGCCGATCACGTCGCCGGGATGCAACTCGGCGGCGAACGGCTCGCGCAGGCGGATGCGGGTGATTTCCTTGTTGAGCACCTCGACACTCTCCGCCCCGGCCTCATGAAAAGTCGCCAGCGTCCCGCCCCGCACGAACTCCAGGCGGTCGCCCGCAACGGCAATGGGAACGCCGAATTGCTGGTGATGCCGCAACCGCACGAGGACGGCATCGGGGCCGTCGGCGCGGACGATCTCCGCGTAAAGGCCGTGGATGTTCGTCGCGTCGTCCATCTGGTTTTCAAATACACAATCCAGGAGCCGGATCGTTCCCCGGCAGTTTACGAAATGCGTGGCGTCCGCCGTGGTGGAAAGCATCCGGTGGTTGCCGGGCGGCGGTGCCACGGTGACCTGGCGCAGGGTGAGGTCCGCGCTGCGCTGGGCGATCACGCCCATGCCGCCGGCATGATGAATCGCCACATCCTCGATTTCGACATTCGCGCTGTCCGCGATGACGATGCCGGGGAAGTCGCGGCGCTCGCCCATGATGGCCAAAATGTCGCCGGGAGCGGGCAGCGGCTGGCTCAGCGCGGCATCGAGGCGCACGAGGCTCGGGCCGGTTTCGCGCGCCGTGCAGCGGGAGCCGATGCCGTAGTTGTCGCGGGCCAGGAAGGCGGTCTCGCGACGCACGGTATCGAAGGCGAGGATGTTTTTCACCTCGAAGGGTTCCGTGCCGAATTCCAGGCGTCCGTCCGTGACCCGGTGGGAAAAGCCCTCGCAAATGTGCAGGTCCACGCCCTGCGGGTCGGCGGCCAGCACCTCGGCTTCGCCGTGAAAGGGAATGGCCCAGTCCATGGAAAATCCGCGCAGCCTGGCGTCGGCACAGCCCGAGAGCACAAAGGGAACGATGCCGCCATGGAAAATAAAATGCGCACCACTCCCGTCGATCTCGATGCCCTCGCGCCCGAAGAGCGGGAACGCGATGCGTTTGAGGCCCTCGTCGTTATTGGAAACAAAGAGGTAATGTTCCGCCGCGAAGGTGGGGTGGAAGTCGTAGCGTCCGGGGCGAAACTCGATGCGCGCACATGCGGAATTCCGGAGGGTCTCGCGGATGAGCGGGGTGAAATCACAACCGGGAAGGGGTTCGAAGGTGACAGTGGACTTCATGGCAGAGTGGCAGCGGGTTTTGAGGGATTGGCGGCAATGGCCTCGTGGGCGATTTTCTGCAGCGAGGCGGCTTGTTCGAGCGTCATGCCTTCAGGAACAAAGGGATTCCCCACCACGGTCCCGCCGAAGAGGAACTCAAAAAACACGCAGGCTCCCAGGTATTTTCCGAAAAGACTGGCGTGGTGGGTATCGAGATAAAATTTGGGGCCGTCGGGTTTTTCGACCCAGGTCCATCCGGCTTGGAGGGAGGGGGGTTGGTCGGGCACTTTCGGGAAGACATAGGCCGCGCGATCCACATCGAGTGGGGGCTGGCCGTCCCATTCCGATTGCCGGGTGGCCAGGGCAAAAGCCTCCCCGACCGGCACGAGGCGGAGGTTGAGGTCCGTCGCCAGTCTCCGGTAGGCCGCCTGGAGGGCCGCGTGCATTTTTTCAGGGTTATTTCCGTCCTTGAATATCGGGTCATCGCGGCGATAGGCCCAGGTCTGATGGATGACAATCTCGGCGTTCGGCGCGTGTTTGCGGAGATAGGCGACCAACTGGCTGGCGTAAGGCTGAAACGTCGAGTAGTCGCCGCTAAGCCGACTGGCTTGCTGGATGGTGATGATGTCCCAGGGGCCGTCGGCGAGAAAATCCTTCAACGCGCGCTTGGGACCGTTTTTTTGATGGGCCGGATAGAAGGCGCCCTTCGGATCCCCGGCCTCGGCAAGTTCCACGCCGGACCAATGTTTTTCCAGGGAGCATCCGCCAAAATTGGCGGCACCGATTTCGATCTTTTGTCCCGCCGCTTGGGCGAGAGCGGGCAAAAACGCGGTGGCATTGTAGGCGAAGCTGTTGCCGACCGTCAGGAGGCGGAGGGGTTTCCCGGGAGACTCCTCCGCAAACGCGCCGGGCAGAACCGCAATGAGGAGAAAGGCGAGTAAAGATTTCATTCCACGTTGATGCGCATGACCGGTTCGATGCCGCCCTTGCCCCAGGCGCCAATTTGCCAGGGGAAAATGGTTTTTCCGGGTTCGGGTTGGATGGAATTGTTCGACTCCGCAAGCCCCCGGATGGATGTGAGAAGAAGTCCCGGCTCGGCGCCACCGACCACCGTATTGTTCGTCACGGTGATGCGTTGGAATGTTCCGGCGGCGGCCACTGTGCGGTTGCCGCCTTCGGCCACGACCGCAATCCCCAGGCCGCCCCCCTGCTCGATGCGGTTTCCGGAGATCACCAGATCGTCCGACAGGCCGGCTTCCATCCACCAATATTCCGGCGAGATGAGAATGGCGGTCATGACGGAACCCTCGATGTGGTTGTCGCGAATCTCCCCGTGACCGGCTTTGACCAGGATCCCGCGCGAGCGATTGAATCCCAACCGGCAATTGCGGATGCCAAACCCATTGCCGATGCGGTTGGCCGAGCAGATGAGGGTGCCCGGGGGCACGGATTCCGGCTCATCGAGTTCGATATCATAGGCGTCGGTGATCATCGTCGTTTTGAGATTTTTATCCATCTGTTGCTCCGCGAGGAGGTGTCTCTCCTCCTCCGTGACGGTGCCCGCCGGAGTGATTGCCAGAATGCGGCGATCCGAAATCCGGTGTCCGTCGTAGGTGAAAATCTGCACGGTGTCCCCGGCATGCATTGTCATGTCGCGCTTTGCCAGCACCCGCCAAATTTTGCCTTCCCCGTGCGAAACAAAGTGAAAATCCCCGTTGATGGCGATGGCGTCGTCACCCATGAATTGGGCCGTGCACCCTTCATACTGCGGGCCCTTTTCGGCATTTTTCGAGTGAAAGGCGTCCGCATTGAGCGAGCGCATCCGGGGAAGTTCCCGTGTCACAAAATCCGTCTCCGGCGGGCGCCGGGTGACCACGCAATTCTTATAGGTCGAACCGGTGCAATGGTTCTCCAGAAATCCGAACATGTTCGACGTGAAGAGCGTGACATTTTCCAGCACGAGGCCCTTGCAGGAACTGGCATAGATGGCATGCGGGTTCTGTCCCTTTTCCGGTTTCAGGCTGATGACCGCGATGTCGCCGACGCGCTCCCCATTTGCCTCCGGGGGTGTGTTGGTCGTCTTCGTGAGGATTGCGGAGCCGTTCTCTCCGGGTTCGCACCGCGTGTTGTAGTAGGTGATCCTTCCGCGAAGGCGGTTGGTGGCCGGATCAAAAATTTCCAGCTTTTCGGAGGTGGCGCGCAGTGGCGGATATCCTGTCAGCACCTGGACTTTGAGCTGGCGGGCGTCCCCGCTGATCTCAACGATGCGGGCCTGCGTGTAGGGCAGGGGATCGTAGTCGATCGTGAGTCCCCGGAGCGTGACATTTTCACAATCCTCCACGGTCAGCGCCCGCGTGTTCTTTGTGCAGATCATTTCCACGCCGTCGGCGATGATGGTCCGGTTTTTGAGTCCGCGAAGGACGAGATGGTGTTGGTTTTTTGGATCCACCCGATAGCGACCGGGAGGAAGGACGATCTCGGGAGATTCGGTGGCCAGCGCGGCTTCGAGGATCGCACGAAGATCGCCTTCTCCGGCGGGCGTCGCAGCGGCTTCAGCGACGGGCGTCGCGGCCGCTTCGGAGGTCGGCGTCGCGGCGGGAGGCGTCGCGGAGGGAGGCGGGCTGCCCGGGGTGTCCGCGCCGACAGGCGGGGACGGCTTGGTGCAGGCCGTTGATGCCATTGCCAGGAAAAGGGTCAGAAGAACGGGGAATTTTTGGAAGGGATGGTTTTTTTTTGGCATTAGTAGTTTCCGGTGCAAAAGCGATAGTTTTTCCAGGCACCCGTGGAGATCCGATCAGACGGTGCGCTGACCCACATGTCATAGGTCATGGCGCTCACGTGCCCGTCCCCCCACAACACGTTGCCGGTCTTTCCATGACGGTCCGCAAATACGCGTCCGTTCCCAGGAGGAGGAGTGGGTTCAAAGACCGGGAACTCCCCGGCAAAGTTGTTCTGAAACACGATGTCAATGAGCACCGGCAGGCCGGACAGATTTCGCACGGATGCCATACGATCCACGGTCCCGGGATATGTGGAGAAATTCCGCAAATTCGTCCGATTCGAATTAAGGTGCGCGTTATAGGCATAGTGGAAGGGGAATTTTGGATCGGTCGAACTTCCGCCCGGCATGCGAATCCACGAGGTGAGACCGGTTGGGGACTTGTCCTTGCCGCTTGGGCACACAAAGACATCCCGCTGCTCGCCGGTGTAAGGATAGATGTCCGCCAGCCATCCGATGCCATCAATGCCCGGGGGATCGAAGGGGATTCCCCCGCTGTCCATCCATCCGCCCCTCGGAAACGCCCCGTCGTGCTCCCCGGCATAGGCGGCGACGGCGGAGCCGAGTTGGCGCAGATTCGCCGCGCACCGCGCCCCTTGCGCCGTGGCTTTCATTCTTCCCAGCCCCGGAATAAGCAGTGTCGCCAAAATGACCAGCACGGCCAGCACGATCAGCAGCTCGACCAGACTAAAAGCTCTGCCTCGGAGAATTGGGGGAGGGATGAAGAGGGGGACGGCCATCGGTTGCGCGAATTGATAAAATTATGGTTGACATGTTAATAAAAATATGTCAACACAAAAATCATTGTGGCCACCCTTTCCTCATCGTTTTCCCCAACCCGCCCCAAGCACGAGCAAGTTGCCGAGAATCTGGGTATGGAGATTCAGCGTCTCGAAGCGGGCGCGGTGATTCCTCCGGTGACGGATTTGATGGACCGCTTTCAAGTTTCGCAGGGAACCGTGGTCCAGGCCTTGCGCAGCTTGCGGTCCAAGGGATTGATTGCGCGCCCTCCGGGAAAAAAGCGGCTGATTGCCACGGGTCCGCGCCGAAAAAAGGAGGTTGTTTTGAACGTGCTGCTCCTGCGCCCCCAGTGGGCTTCGCCGGATTACGACGAGGTGGGTTGCGCCTTGCAGGAGGAGGCGACGCGTCAACGTCTGCATCTGGATATCCTGCAGTATGGAGGACATTGGCGGGAGGACATGCGGTCGCTGGTGCGATCCCACGATGCCCTGGTCGCGATTCCCTCCTCGAAGGATGTGGAAAGTCTGGCCGTCCTTCTCGATGAGATGCGGCTTCCAACCGTCATGCTCTGGGGCGAGACCGGGAGTGAATCCCTCCTGCGGGTGGCGGATGACGATTTTGCCCTCGGTCGCCTTGCGGGCGAACGCCTGCTCGGCATGGGACATCGGCGCATCGCCGCATTTCTCAGCGAGCCGCCACAGATGGCCATGCAGCAGCGGCTGGACGGCTGGGCGCAAGCCCTGCGGGAAGCAGGCGTGTCGCGTCCGGAGGATCTGGTGATTGATTGCTCGGTGGACCCCGGGCGCGATGCCATTGTGGGATCTTACGAGAAGCTGCGCCGCTGGCTCTTCCAGAATGACAACCGTCTTCCGGCCACCGCCGTTTTTTGTCTGTGCTGGACCGGCGCCCTCGGCATGTTGCGCGCCCTGCGCGAGGTGGGCCTTGATGTGCCCGGCGACATCAGCATTCTCACGCATGGCGGCGAGAATCGTCTTTGCGAATTCAGCAATCCCTCGCTTTCGGTCGTCCAGACCGATGTGGGGGAGCTGGCCCGTTCCGCGCTCGGCCTGCTCAAGGACGTCTGCCTGGGAATCAAACCGGACCGTCGCGAGATTTTGCTGCCGCCGTTTTTCCTCGAACGCGAATCCACCCGAACCCTCACTTGAAGAAAGCAATCCCATGAAACACCTCCTGCCCCTCCTTCTCCTCCTGACCTGCCCGGCTTTGGCCCAGGAAGGGGGACTATTGCCCAACGCTTCGTTTGAAACCACCGCAGAGGACCGCCCGAAGGGCTGGCGGGTTTTTCTGAATCCCGAATCCGCCTCGGGGGACTTTTACATCGTCTCCGGCCAGGAAGGCGTTGAAACGCACACCGGCTCGGCGGCCCTGCAGTTCCACTTCCCCTCGGGTGCCGACATCATTCAAGCGACCTGGATGGCGGATCCCAAGTATGGCGGTGCGGCTGTCACGCCGAAGGAATATACCTGTTCTTTTTGGATTCGCGGCGAAGACCTGCCGCCTGACAATCATGTCTGGGTCTCCGTGGTGGGATATGGGGCGGATGGCAAGCGCACGGGCGAATTGGGACGGAGTGATTACTTGACCCGAAAGGATCTCCAGAATGGCGCATGGACCCAGGTCCGCTTCCGCTTCCCGGTCACCGACGACTCCGGGGTCGCGCGGGTCGCTCCCTCTGTCGTCTTTAAGGCGAACCCAGGCGGCACGATGGCTCCCGCCTCTCCAGAGGCCCGGGTCATCGTGGATGACCTTCAAATCACCCCCTGATGCCGCAAAATAAAAAACTTTGCTTTCCAAAAAAACCCTAATAAATTCTCTTGACGCCATGAAAATCCCCTCCCTGCTTCTCGCCGCCCTGCTTGGCCTCGCCACGCTGACCTCCGCTTCGGCACAGACGATCTTGATTGATTTTGGATCCGCAGCAAACGTGACGAGCAGTCCGGACACCAATGGGAATTATTGGAACAATGTGACATCAGGAACGCTCGGAACAACGATTTCGAATCTGACCACGACAGGGAGTGCCGCTTCAGGGATACAGCTCCAAGTCACCAGCACGTTCGCCAACACCGGTCCCAGCCCCTATGTCACCCTGACCGGAGAATCCTCCCTGGGTGCATTGAATATTGGCACCGCCATTTCCGATTTTCTTTACGGCAACAACAACGTCGCTACCCCAGCCGTCATCACATTCTCAGGCCTTGATTCCGCGAAGACCTATAATTTTTCGCTTTTCGGCGCACGGGATGCCACTGACACGCGAAACACAACCTATGTGGTGACCGGGGTGAACTCAGGCACACAGACGTTGCAAACCTCGGGCTCCAATGTAGGCGGAGCGGGGGTCAACTACAACGATTCCAACCTCGCGGTCATCAACGGGATTACTCCGAACGGCAGCAACGAAATCACTCTGGCTGTTTCCTCGTCCGGGTTTAGCTATCTCAACGCCCTCCAAATCACCATCGTCCCCGAGCCCGCGACGGTCGCCCTCGCATTTGGGAGCTTGGGAACAATGCTCTTTTTGAGGCGGTGCTTCCGCAAAAATCGGTTCTGATCAGGTAATCGTCCGTTTTTCCCGTAAAAAACCCTCCCGTTCGCTTGGAGGGTTTTTTTGTGAGTTGCCCCCTTGCTCCAAGGTGTCGCATGCGGAGTGCCTTCGGCTGGCTTTTGGAAAATAATAATGCCACTGATATTTTTATGTTGACATGAAATATAAAAATTATAAAACATGAACCAAATGAAGCCCCCGATCTCAAAATCTCTGACATCTTTTCTAGCGGCATCCTTTTTCGTTTTGGCACCCGTTGCCTTTGCCGCCAACTACACATGGACGAATGGCGATGCCAATATGACCTGGGATGCCAGCTCCAATAACTGGACCACGGGCTCCGGCAATATTCCGTGGGTGGATGCCAATGATGCGATTTTTGGAAGCACGGGAACCGGAAGTGTGACTGTTTCCGGAACGCGCACGGTCAATAGTCTGACGGTCAATGCCTCGGGATATACGCTCACGGGTGGGGCGGTGGCGCTGGGAGCCGCCAATACGGTGTTTGCCATCAACAATGATCTGACGATTTCCGGAGCGGTGGTGGGAGGATCAAACGGAATGACGAAGGACGGTTACGGCACCCTCAAGCTGAGCGGCGGTCTCTCCAATGTCTTCACGGGCTCGATCACAGTCAATACTGGTGCCCTGGCGATCGAGGACGGCGCCTCGATCAAAAACGTCACCGGCCCGATCACGGTGGCCACCGGGGCAACCTTCGATGCCCAGCAGGGCTTCGACGCCAACAACATCGCAAACGCCTTTTTCCTGAGCGGCACAGGCTCGGGGTATCTCGAGCATGGGGCGTTGAATATCCGCGAGAACGCCACGCTCACGGGGACGATCACGTTGAATGCGGACGCCAGGATCACCCACGATTGGAACAATGCCACGATCAACGGAAACATCGTTGGCACGAACACGAACCTGCGCCTGCAAACCCTGCAAAGCAGCCAGGGTGGCATCACGGTGAATGGAGCCATTCAGCTTGGCACCGGCGGGGTGACCCTCACGGGCATTGGCACCAGCGCCAGCCCCGACTTTACGCTCACCGGCTCCAGCAATTATTCCGGCGGCACCACGCTGCAGGGCGGGCGGACCTCGATCAACAACATCAACGCGCTTGGCACGGGGGCGGTCACCTTCGCCACCAATAGCACGCTGATGACCACCACCACGGGAACCATGACCAATGGATTCACCGTCAATAGTGGCGTGAATGGGACGTTTGACGTGGCCAACGGCACGACGCTCACGCATACCGGGGCGCTGACCGGCTCCGGCAATCTTGTGAAATCCGGAACGGGCACCCTGATGCTCTCCGGCGGAATTTCCAATACGCTCTCCGGCACACTCATGGTCAATGCCGGGCAGTTGAGCACGGCAAATGGATTGTCGTTGCAGAGTGTCACCGGTCCCATTGTCGTGGCCTCGGGTGCGACGCTCGACGTCAATCGAAACTTTGATGCCAGCACAGGCTTCACCAACAACATTCTCCTGAGTGGCACCGGTTCGGGTCTCTCCAGCCGGGGGGCTTTAAATCTTCGCGGCAATGCCGTCTGGACCGGCACCATCACACTGAATGCCGACGCAAAGATCACGCATGATTACAATCTGGCCACGATCAACGGGAACATCGTCGGCACGAACAAGAACCTGCAGCTGACCACGCTCCAGTCTGCACAACCCGCCATGACGATCAATGGTGCCATCCAACTCGGCACGGGCGGAGTCACCGTCACCGCCACGGGCGCCTCCGCCGTCATTCTCGCGGGAAATAACACCTACACCGGTGCCACCACGGTCACCTCGGGATCGCTGGGGTTGACCGGTTCCGGCGCCCTGGCCGACACCAGTGCCCTCAACCTTTCCGGTGCGACAGCCATTTTCAACATGTCCGGCATCACGGGCTCCGGAGAAACCGTCGGCTCCCTTGCGGGGGTCGCGGGCTCATCCGTTCTGCTCGGCACCAAGACTTTGACCGTCGGCGGGGATAATACGGACACCACGTTCGCGGGGGTTGTCGGCGGCACGGGAGGACTCACAAAAACGGGTTCCGGCACGATGACCCTGAGTGCCGCGAATACCTATGCCGGCCTGACAAAAGTCTCCGCAGGCACATTGCTCATTGACTCTGCGGGCAGCATTGCAAGCACGACCCTCGGATTTGACGTTGTAAATTCCTCGGCAGGATTGCTGACACTGGAAAACTCCTCGTTCGCGTTTTCGGGGACACTCACCCTGAACCTGGGTGCCGTGAGTGCCAGCACGGGGAGTTGGACGCTGTTCAATGGCTCGGCTTTCGGTGTCGGCGACTTGAATTTGTCGAGCCTCACCAATGACCTGGCGGGCCTCACCTTCGTGGACAACAGCGGCATCTGGTCCGGCACCGACAATCTCGGGCGGACATGGACATTCACGGAGGACACCGGAAATCTGAGCGTGGTTCCGGAACCCGCCACCTGGGCGCTGCTCGCCCTCGGCCTGGGCGGCGCACTGGCCATCCGCCGCCGCCGTTGATTTACTGACAGAGCAGGTCCCTCCAGGAAGCAAGACGGACCCGGATTTTTTTGGAGGGACGACCTCCGTGTCGTCCGCCCCGGTTAGCCAGCGGACCAGACAGAGCAGGTCCCTCCAGAGAGCAAGACGGACCCGGATTTTTTGGAGGGACGACCTCCGTGTCGTCCGCCCCGGTTATCCGACGGACCAGACAGAGCAGGTCCCTCCAGGGCGCGCTGTTTGCGCGAACGGCTCTCGAAAAAACCACCATATATGGTGTCGGAAAGCTCCGCGACCACTATATAAAGATTTTTCATTGACGATTGTCGCCTCAAAAGGAATTCTCCTGAAAATCGTCGCTGGCGGGGCTGGCAAGCGTGCAACCCTGTCTTGAAAAGCCCCCTCGTCCCGATAAATCCCAACACCTCATTTCCTATGGCCACCATCAAAATCACGATTGGAGATCGTCAATTTTTACTCGATCAAGACAAGGCGGAAGCCGCATTTGCGGCGAAGAAGGTCATCAATGGCCGACAAACCATGTTCTTCAACATCCTCCCCCTGAAATATCAGTGGGCGTATGACCTCTACAAAAAGATGAAGTCGAACCACTGGGAGCCGGAGGACATCCAGATGCAGAAGGATTGCGAGCACTGGCGGGACACCACCGGACACATCTCGGAGGTTGACCGCTGGATCATCAAAATGGGAATCGGCTATTTTTCCGCAGCGGAGGGCATCGTGGGGGACAACATCCTGCACGTGATCCGCGAGGCGGTGACGGCTCCGGAGCTGAAGCTGGTGCTCGGGCGCCATGCGCATGAGGAAAACATCCATGCGGATTCCCTCGTTTACATGATCAGTTCGCTGGGAATCAACCCCCACGAGTGCGAGGCGATGTTCGAGGATGTGGAGACCATCCGGTGCAAGACGGATTTTGTGGTGAGCAACAGCCGGGCATTGCGCGGGGACACCGATCTTGCCCTCACGGAGAACAAGCAGGCACTTGCCAAAAACATGTTTCTCTTTGGCCAGTGCATGGAAGGCACGCAATTCTACGGACTGTTCGGCATGGTTCTCGCCCTCTATCGGCAGAACAAGTTTCCAGGCATCGGACAAATGTTCAGCTACACCCTCCGCGACGAGTCCAACCACATCGAGCTTCTCCGCCAGCTCTTCCAGGATCTCGTGGACGAGAATCCGGATGTCTGGACGGCGGATTTCCGCGAGGATCTGCGTGCGACCATGCGCGAGGCGGTGCGCCTGGAAAAAAAATTCATCCTCGATTGTCTCCCGGTGTCCGCCGTGGGACTGACCGCCGGGGAATTCACGAGTTACATCGACTACATCGGGGACCGTCGTCTGGAAGGCGTCGGCCTCGAACCCCTCAATTCGCCGATCGAGAACCCGCTCCCCTGGCTCTCGGAAATGATGGAAATAAAAAAGGAGACCAATTTTTTCGAAGGACGCGTCACCGAATACCGGCGCGCCATCGACACCAGCAGCGTCTCTGACGACGATCTCTAACCAAACATTCCCGCTCCGCCGACCGTCCGCAAAACACCCCTTCCCCAATGATCCGACACATCACTCTCGACGAAGACATCGCCCTCAAGCGCCTGGTCACCACTCCCCGCGAATTGAAGCCTGGCTTTGCCTGGCGGGAGGCCTTGGAGGAAATCCCGGAACCGCATCCGGAGATTCTTGTTTATCGGAGTTCCGGCGAGGAACACGCCTTCAATCTGGCCGATGTCGCCGATGAGATCGGCGACGCCCTCACCGACCTCCTGCTCTCGCGCGAGGAAAAGGATATTTTTAATGAGGAAAACCGCGGGTTCGTGGCAAATGTGGCGCATTCCGTGGTGACCCGTCTCCTCGAGCAGGCTCGCGAAAGCGGCGGGCTCAAGCTCTCGGAAAACGATCTCTCCCTGCTGATCGAAAAGGCACTGATCGAAAATGACGCCCACGATGTGGCGAAAAGCCTGGTCTTCAAACGTTCCATCCACTCGCGAGCCGCCCAGGGGCCCTCGCTCTCGACCCCGATCCACGTGCGCCTGATCCGTCGCAACGGGGCCGTCGTCCCCTGGATCGAGGATAAAATCGAGACCGCCTGCCGGAAGGCTTTTCTCTCCGCGAAGCAGGATGCCGAAGCCGCAACGGATATCGCCCGTGCGGTGACCGAGCGTGTCCGCTTCCGTGACCAGGCTTTCGTGCATATCGAGGACGTGCAGGACATGGTGCAGGAGGAGTTGATGCGCCAAGGATACTACAAGGTCGCGGAGAGTTACATCCTTTACCGGGCCCAGAGGACACGCCACCGTGAGGAAAGCGGAACGCGCCCCGAGGACGCCGCCGAACAACAGGATTCCCTCATCGTGGTCCGCCAACGCGATGGGCAGAATGTTTTTTGGGATGGCTCCGAACTCCAGCGCCGGATCCAGTTTGCCATGATCGGGCTCCATCTCAATATGGATGCCCTCCGCATCGAACGCGAGCTCCGCCGCTCGATCGGAACGGAAGTTACTGAGGACAACCTGAAAAACACGATCATCCTCAACGCGCGCACGCTGATCGAGCGCGACGCGGATTTCGCAAAGTTTGCCGCGCGCATCATGCTCTCGTATATCTATGAGGAGGTTCTGGATTGGAAAATCACGCGCGACGGGATCGAGGGGTTGCGGGCCGCCCACAAGAAGGCTTTCAAGAACTACCTGCGCCACGGGGTCGCCATCGAGCGTCTCTCGCCGAAGCTCCTCACCTTCCATTTCGATGTGCTGGCCGACGCGCTCGATCCGACGGCGGATATGGATTTCGATTTTCTCGGGATCCAGACCCTTTACGACCGGTATCTCATCGTGGACAAAACCCGCAAGCCGGTCCGCCGTCTGGAAACTCCGCAGTTTTTCTGGATGCGTGTCGCGATGGGACTCTTCCTCGACGAACCGACAAACCGCGAAGCCTGGGTCATCCGTCTCTACAATCTCTACAAGAGCCGCCGGTTTTGTTCGAGCACCCCGACCCTGTTTAATTCCGGCTCCCTGCACAGCCAGCTTTCGAGTTGCTACCTCTACAAGGTGGATGACTCGATCGAGTCCATCATGCAGCGCGGCATTGCGGACAATGCCTATCTCTCCAAATGGGCCGGTGGTCTGGGCGGTTCGTGGACGGCAGTGCGCGGCACCGGCAGCTACATCAAGGGAACCAACGGCGAGAGTCAGGGCGTGATCCCCTTCCTCAAGCTCCACAATGACCAGCTTGTGGCGGTCAACCAGGGCGGCAAGCGCCGCGGCTCGGGTTGCGCCTACCTTGAAACCTGGCACAACGACGTCGAGGATTTTTTCCAACTCCGCCGCAACACGGGCGATGATCGCCGACGGGCCCACGACCTGAACACCGCAAACTGGGTTCCCGACCTTTTTATGAAGCGCATGGAGGCCCGGGAAAATTGGACACTCTTCCGGAGCAATGAAGTGCCCGATCTGCACGAGGCCTACGGAAGAAAATTCGAGGAACGCTACCTCCACTACGAGGCTCTCGCCAGGGAAGGCACGATCACCGGACGCGAAATCCCGGCCATCGAGCTGTGGAAGCAAATGCTCAAGATGCTTCTGGAGACCGGCCATCCGTGGATCACGTTCAAGGATCCCTGCAACCTCCGCAGTCCGCAGGACCACGCCGGAGTCATCCATTCCTCGAATCTCTGCACCGAAATCACCCTCAATACCAGTGCCGACGAGACCGCCGTTTGCAACCTGGGGTCCGTGGTCCTTGACACGCATATGAAGGGGGACGGTTCGCTGGATCACAACATGCTCCGCGAGACCATCCTGGTCGCGATCCGCGCCCTCGACAACGTCATTGACATCAACTTCTACCCGACGGACTCCGCCAAACGCTCGAACCTCCGCCATCGTCCCATCGGACTCGGTGTGATGGGCGTGCAAAATGCGCTGTTCAAGCGGGGACTGGATTTTGCCAGCGAGGCGGCGGTGGAGTTTAATGATGAATTCATGGAGGCCATCGCCTTCTACGCCTATTCCGCTTCCAGCGACCTGGCCGCCGAACGCGGAGTTTACAGTTCCTACATGGGCTCGAAATGGGACCGGGGACTCCTTCCGCAGGATACGATCGACATCCTGGAGCAGGAACGCGGCCTCGAAATCACCGTGCCACGCGGCGGCTCCATGGATTGGACCCCGGTGCGCGAAAAAATCAAAACGCAGGGAATGCGCAACTCGAATGTTCTCGCCATCGCGCCAACCGCCACAATCTCCAACATCATGGGCACGACGCCCTGCATCGAACCGAATTACAAAAATCTGTATGTGAAGGAAAATCTCGGTGGAAAATTCACCATTCTCAGCACGGAACTCGTCCGCGACCTCCGGAAGATTGGGAAATGGGATGCCGACATGCTCGAACAACTCAAGTATTTCGAGGGCGAACTGGCGAACATCGAGGGCATTCCCGAGGAGTTGCGCCGCAAGCACCTGACAGTGTTCAAAATCCCCCACCAGTTTGTCATCGACGCCGCCGCCCGCCGCCAGAAGTGGATTGACCAGGCGCAATCGGTCAACCTCTTCCTCAGTGAGCCGGATCTCAAAATTCTCAGCCACATGTATCGCAGGGCCTGGCACGCCGGCATCAAAACCACCTATTATCTCCGCACCCTGGGCGCCTCCAGCATCGAAGGCCCGACAACGAACGCAAAAAAGGAACTTCGCGGCGTCGTCCTGACGGCAAAAAAGGAATTCCGTGCCGAGGAAAAGCTGGCCTGCTCGCTGGAAGCCATGCGAAATGGCGGCGAATGCGAAGCCTGCCAGTAATTCTGGGAAATTCGGTTTCTTCAGGCATTACCCGGCTTGATTTCCCCTGGTGTTCCCTGACATACTCCCGCGGATGCAGTCCACGCCTCGCGAGACTTTAAGAAATACGGCGATTGTTTTCTCCCTGAGACGAACGCCGGTCTTTGCCGGGCTTCCGGATGACGACCTTGCCGCCATCGCGGACTTTTCCCAGTTGAAATCACTCGGTCGGCGCGAATACCTCTTCCGCCAGCGGGATCAGACTCACGGGTTCTACATCGTGAGACGCGGGATTATCAACGTCCACAGGATGGCTCCCGACGGCCGCGAACAAGTGATTCATCTTTTCCGCCCGGGCGAATCCTTTGCCGAAAATTCCCTCGCGAGCGAGACCGGCTATCTTACCAATGCCCGCTCGGTGGCCGAGAGTGAAGTGATCCTGATCCCCAAATGGGAGTTCCTCCAGATACTCCGCCAGCGCGCTGATATCGCCCTGAGGATTCTCAGTTCGATGAGTCAGCACATGCGGGGGCTGATCACCTCGCTGGAAAGCGTGACGCTCAAGGATGCCGAAACCCGCCTCATGAACTGGATTCTCCGCCGCTGCCCCCGGCCCCTTTCCCACAAACCTGCGGAAGTCGCCATCGGCATGACCAAAACCATGCTGAGCAGCGAACTGGGAACCCGTCAGGAAACACTCTCCAGAACGCTCGCGAAACTTCGGGAGTCCGGCCTCATTACCGTCCGCGGAAGAATCCTCAAAATTCCGGATCCGATCAAGCTTCGAAACGCATTCCGCAAGCACCTCGCGGGGAACAAGGATTGACGCTCTCGGCAGCGAGTGACCGACCGCTGCGGACCAGACAGAGCAGGTCCCTCCAAGGCCCGGTGGGAATTCGGGGGGAACGACTTGCCATCCCCCCCCCGGGCGCGATGCCGCTCTTCTGGAGGGACGACCT
>JACSRU010000096.1 GCA_014879575.1 Chthoniobacterales bacterium
CCACCCCGATCCGCCCCACCCGAAAACCGCCCACCCTCAACCCGCCGCGCAGCGGCTTAGTTCAACAAGATCACTGGACCGAACGCGGGCGGGCCGCGTCAGTTGCCAATTCGGAGGTCGCTGACCGCCCGCGTCGGTCAGTTCTGTCGTTAGGCAGAGAAATATTGCGTCAAGCGCAAATTCCGATATTTTTTCCGTGTGCCCACATCTCTGCGAATCGGACCATATCGCTTCTACTTTTACGCGAACGACCGCGAGGAGCCTCCACATGTCCATGTCCAGCGCGAGAGGCACACCGCAAAGTTCTGGATCGACCCGGTCAGAATCGAACGGAGCGGGCGGTTTCGCCCAAATGAACTCCTTGAGATCCAGAGGATTATAAAGAACAATAAAATCAAATTACTGAAAACATGGCATGAATACTTTGATGCTTGAAACCCACCTGTGCATTGAGGACGTCAAGATCGATTCCTCGACCATTACAATCGAACTATCTGATGGCCGATCCGTATCCACCCCGCTGGTTTGGTATCCTCGCCTGCTCAACGGCACAGCGAAAGAAAGAAATCATTGGGAATTAATCGGGGATGGGCAAGGCATCCACTGGCCGGATCTGGACGAAGATTTGAGCATGGATGGAATGCTTCACGGACGCCCGTCGTTTGAGTCGCAGAAATCCTTTCAAAAGTGGGTTGCTGAGAGAAAGAAAAAAGGCCTAACGAGCCGATGGACCTAATCCCTATGCCTGCGACACTTCTGGCATTTCGCCTGCGGGGCAGGCTCGGATGCCAGAAGCAAGTAGGGATAGGTCATCGGGGACGTTGGCCCAAATAAATGATCACGCTTCAGGACATCTTCCGTATCGATAATCCTGCCGGCTACAAACTTCACCTCGCTTGCCGGAATGAGGAGTGGGTGAACCCGCTCGACGTTTATGTTGCGAATCCCAACGATTGGCACGGATGGAACGCATGGCGAGGCAGCAAGAACGATTGGACGAGAGATCTTATTTTTTCACTAATGGATTTTTACCACCGTCCCAATTCGTGGCTATTCGGTGGCGTTTTCAGAGTTCTAGAGCGTCACCCTGACCACTATGTCCTTGAGGAGCTTGCAGAATACGAGAAGTATGTCGGCAGGGTGATATTGTCATTCTATCGCTACCAAGGCATGAGAGGGCGAGCCTTTCGACTCGAGAACTTCATTCAGGACTTTCAGGTTTCGGATGTATTACCTAGACCTTATGAGGGAGAGACCTTTCCGGGTTTTGAGAATATCTGCCATGATTTCTCTTTACTTGAGAGCATCTTTAAGTCAGAGAGATCTGATTGGCGGGCGGCTTTATCTAGCGTCAAGGGTATTTACTTGATCGCAGACCGGAAGACAGGTCGTCAGTATATTGGTTCTGCGTATGGCGGGATGGGCATCTGGGCAAGATGGGCTTGCTACATTGGCGCGGGACACGGCTGGAATGACGAACTGACGCGACTCATCAAGAAAGAGGGATTTGCATATGCGCGAGAACATTTCCGATTTTCGATCCTCGAGGTGATGACTTTCGCAACTCCGGATGATGCCGTTATTTCGCGCGAATCATACTGGAAGGAGACCCACTTAACCCGCCAGCATGGATACAACAAAAACTAAGGCCAATCGGGTCCCCGTGACTGAGTATTAGTCAGCCACGGGTCCCACACCACCGGACATGCGGGACCGCATCCGGCGGTTCCAATCAGACTCGGGCTTTTGGCCCGTAGTGAAGCTTAATCCATAATGTGCGCATACTGGGAACGCCGTGTTCTTCCAGCCAATGGTTGGTGAGCGCTTGTTGCAGGATGCGGTTGGAACTCATCCGCCAGTAGCCTTTGCGACTGCGCGAGGCTAATTTGACCTCCGCCGGGTCTGCACCCAGCTTGATCAGGTTTCGTCTTCGTGTGCGGGCCTGGTTGCCGTCGCTTTGCTCCGCCCTCCGGGCAACCTGTCGGTTGGCGGTCTCGCTGCGCTCGGCTCCATTGCTTCCAGTAATACAACCGCACTCTTCTTCGCATCCACTCCTCCAGTTCCAGAACAACCTTGGGAAACTAGGGGAAACTAGGGGGAAACTAGGGGTCAGGCTGCATTTTCTTGCAAAAAGCCTTGATGTTCAATTTCGTTATTGGTAGGGAGAGGAATGGCAAGAAGCGTGAGATTTGAATTTGCGGG
>JACSRU010000128.1 GCA_014879575.1 Chthoniobacterales bacterium
TCACAATTTTACAACCCCTGTCGCGTGGGAGGATTCTGAATGCCTTGCCAATGACCGCCTGCCGTCAAATGCTCTCCCCGGCATCAATACTTCCTATGAATCTCTCCAAATATTTTAGCCTTTCGATATGCAGCTTTGTCCTTGCCGGTCGTTGCCTGGCGGCGGACGTCACGCCGGTCCTGGATCTCAAAGCGGTGCCTTCGGACGACCTCAAGGTGGTCATCGGAAAAAACATTGATTTGGATATTGATGCGGGGAAGGTGGAATCCACGCCCGAAGGCCTTTCCATCAAGGATGGGAGGGCGGTAACCATCCTTCACGACCCCAAGAGTCCCGTCTTCGGAAAGGGTTCGTTCACGTGGATTGTCAAATGCCGGATTGCCGATCCGTTTGCGCCATCGCGGAGCCCGATTTTGCTGGGGCGCTGGGAGGTCGGCCACTGGAAGGAGCCGCTGGATCAACGGGTCGTGGCCATCGGGCTGGTTCCCGAGAAGGGCGAGCTCAACTTCATGCTTTCTCCGAACGGCACGGCCGACGCGTGCGTGGGGGCACAGATGCCGCCTGTCACCGCCGGAGTATGGATTCAAGTGGTGTTCCGGGTGGAGGTGGGGCGGTTCATGGCGTTCTCGATTTATGACGACCAGGGCGACATCCTCGCCGAGGAAAAAATTCGCGAACTTGAGCTGAAGGGCCTCTTCGACGCTCCGGCCGATCTGGTCCTTGGAGCCGGACCCGAGGCGGGCGTGACCCTTTCCCGCGTGCGGATCTGGGACAAGGCACTGTCGCCCGATCAGGTCGAGAAGGCGGTTTCGGAAAAATAGCCGCTCGTTTTTTTCGTTTTGTTTCTCCCATGAAGTCGCTGCGTGCTTTTGGTCTGGTCCTGTTCGTAGGGATCGCCGCCTGTGGAATGGCACCCGCCGCCCCGCAGGTGATGGATATTGCGCCGCCGGCGCAGGCGTGGAAATTTCAGAGGGCGGAATCCCCTGCCGTCGCGCCCGTCGCGTCCGAGTGGCAGGCGCTGGACAGTTTTCGCAACCTGTTCAAGCCGGACCCCGCCGGGCCCGAATGGGACAGCGTCTGGTATGAGACGGAGTTCGAGGTGCCCAAGGAGGCGCGGGACCGTGCGGTCTGGCTCGGCTTTCAGCACATTCGCGGCGTCGCGCGGGTGTATGTCGGCGATCAATTTGTGAAGGAACTCGTCCGCCCGGACTGGGAGGTGGATGTGTCGCGGTTTGTGCGTCCGGGACAGAAGGTGCCTTTGCGGATCTTTGTCACGCGGACGAACGCGGGCACGGACGCCACGGAGCGCGACGATCTCATTCTGCCCGGGGTGATGCAAAAGTTCTACACGCTGAAACATCCCCGCACGCTGGGACTGATGGGGCGCGTGGAGGTGATGATGCGGGGCCGGACGAGTTGGCTTGCCTCGGCCTGGGTGGAGAGCATTTGGAATCCCCGCAGCATTAAGGTGCATGTGGAAGGCGACGGGGCGGCGGAGGGGATGCGGGTGACGGGGGAAATCCTCGACGCGGCGGGCAAAGTCGCCCTGCGTTTGCCGGAGACGCCCTTTGTGCCGGGGGAGACGGAAATCGCCACGCCGTGGGAGAAGGTCATTCCCTGGGAACTCGGCCGCGGCACTCTCTATACGCTGCACCTGAAACTGCTCGGGCCGGACGGAAGACCTGTGGACGAACTGCCTCCGGTCACCTTTGGGTTCCGCGAAGTGCGGGTGGAGGGGCGGAATTTTCTCATCAACGGCGTTCCGGTGCGCTGGCGGTTGAGTCCGCTCATCTGGTTCGACCTGCTGCGGCGCGGGGGCGACTGCGAGCCCGGCACGGTGAAGGCGATCGATTTCCTGGCGGAGACGGGATTCAACGTTCTGGAAGTCCAGCCGCACCCGCAGTCCTTCTGGTCGCGCGACAACGGACCGTGGCCCGTGTATGATGAAACGCTGCTCGCGGAGGCCGACCGACGGGGCATCGGACTCACCATCGGGGCACCCCATTTCACCAAGCACTGGCTCGACTATGGCGTGGGATCGGAAAGCGCCGTGCGCGCCCAGTATCGCCGGGAATTCGAGACCTTCATCCGCCGGTATCGGAATCATCCGAGCATCCTCGCCTGGGTCGGGGCGATGAATTTTTTCGATGTGGAATACGGCGCGCGGGCCAACACGCCCTGGGGCATGGGCACCGCGCCGACCGAACGGCAGCAAACCCGGCCCGTGCATCGCATCATCCAAAATGGCGAGCGGATCATGGAACGGTCCGATCCGGCGCGCCCTTCCTACTCCCACCACGGCGGAAACTCCGGTGCGATCGCCTCAAGCAATCAGCACATGTGCCTGACCCCGATTGCCGAGCTGGAAAAATGGCCCTCCGCATGGGCGAAGGACGGCACCAAGCCGTGGATTGCCGTGGAATTCGGGGTTCCGTATTGGGCGGATTTCTGGATGAAGAACCGCTCGGAGAAAACCGGAGCGCTCGAACCCGGCGGAGAGGCGGCGATCACCGAATTTGCCGCCCTCACCCTGGGCGACGAGGCCTACGCGATGGAATCCGAGTCCCTCCGCAAAAAACTCGCGTCCCTTTCCCGCGCCAACACCAGCGGCCATGGGAGCGAGAAAATTCCGCCGCAGCCGACGTTGCGCGTGGACGGCAACATCCTCGATCTGCCCGCAGTGCGCGCAGTCTTCGCCGACTATGGCCGCCGCGTGAACCGTTCGTGGCGCACCTGGGGCGTCACCGGCTGGAGTCCGTGGCTGCTCTCCTGGGGGCTGCGCTACCGGGGCAATCCCGAGAGCTTCATGCCCGATGTCGTGCAGGCCTATCGCGAGACCAACCAGCCGTTGCTGGCCTATGTGGGCGGCGCGCCGGAATTCTACCTCCGCGCCCGGAATTTTCGCTCGGGCGAGCCGGTGGAGAAATCGGCGATCTTCGTGTGGGATGGGCCGGGGAGCCTGGACCTGCGTGCCACCTGGGAAGCCACGATGCAGGGCGCCGTCGTCGCCAGCGGGCGGTTTCAGCAAAAGCTCGACGCCCAGTCCGTGACCCACCTCCCGTTCTCCTTCCCCGCCCCGGCGGTCACGGAGCGAACACCGCTCGAGATCAAGCTCACGGTGGACTCCCAGGAAACGGACGTTCTGCCCGTGGTGATCTGGCCGGCGGCGGAACCCGCCCCGGTCACGAACCGTGAAGTGGTCCTGTGCGACCCCGCCGGAGAATCCGGCTGGGTGACAACGCTCGTGCCGGGCGTCCGGGTGATTTCCGAAGCGGAAGCGGCCGCCGTGGATCCCGCGAAAACCCTGCTCATTCTGGGCCGGAGAAGTCTCGAAAAGCTCGCCCGCCTGCCCTACACGGCGGAGCAAATCACGGCGGGCCTGCGCGTGATCGTTCTCGAACAATCCCAGGCCGCCCTGCTCCGGCTCGGACTGCGCGGCGCGGAACGCGGCCTGCGCGAAGGCATGGGCCTCCTGCCCGGGTCCCCCGTTTTTGCCGGACTGTCCCCGGAGGATTTCCGGGACTGGCGCGGCTCGGCCACCCTGCTTTCCGAAACCGAGGATTTCCGCTGGTGGTCCGACCTCGACAAACTCGATGCCTTCAATCCCGCCCGCACCGCGCGCTGGGGCACGCATGGCAACGTGTCCTCGGTGCAGATCGAAACCCCGCAGAAAGGCCATTTCGTGCCCCTCCTGCGTTGCGGGTTCGACATGGCCTACTCGCCGCTGTTGGAGTGGCGACAGGGGGACGGCGGCATTTGGTTCTGTCAGTTGGACCTCACCGGACGCGTCGGCGTGGAACCTCCGGCCACCCGCGTCGCGACCAACCTCCTCTCCTACGCCTCCGGCACCCTGCCCGCCGCAAACCGGGCACTTTTCCTGCAAGGCCTCGATGAAGCCCTCGCCCGGAAGGTCACCGAATTGGGGTTCCTGCAAGCCGCCGCGCCGGGCGACTCCGTCGTGGAGGTTGGCGTCGTGGCGCGCGAAACCGGCATCCAACTCGCCCCCGGAAATGGCGGCGCCGCGCCGGAAGGAACCCAATGGACCGGCCTCACCCGCATCGCGCCGGAACAAATCCGCATGACTGCGGGCACCGAACCGCCTCCCAACCTGCGACGCTTTCGCATGCGGCTCCAGGTGCTGGAACAACCCGGAGCGATCGCGCTGGCGCTGGACGGCACGAAGGGCTTCCTCGGCGTGCCCCTGGATGCCGCCGACGGTCCGTATGCCGATGATCTCGAAAAAAACCACGCCCGCCTCACCCGCTGGCGGATTCGCCAGCTTTATGGCTGGATGTTTTCGCAGGCCTGCGTGCAGAGCGCCCCGGAAGTGACCGCGCGGCTGATGGAACTTTCCGCCCCGGAGTCCGGCGGGGAAGCCGCCGCCGCCGCCGATCTGGGATTGATCCCGCTTCGGGACGTGAAGGTGAGCCAGGCTCTGCGCGACGATGGCCGCGAGGGCGCAAGCCTCCTGGATGCGGCGCTGCCGGATTTGGTGTTCGAGGACCAGAAGGCGCTCTCCGCCCGGAAGGATGTCTTCGCCTATGGCGGTGACGACGCCACCGGTGGTTATGTGGACCTTGCGAAACTGCTCGGCGTGATTCCCGCGCCAACGGTCGGCGCCGTCGTTCAAGCCACGGTCACGACCGCCGAAGCCCGTCCCCTGACCGTGCGCCTCGGCGCGGACTACTGGGGAACGGTGCGCTTGAATGGCGAGGAGATCCTGCGCCTCGACAAGCAGGTGGGCCCGCCCCTTCGCGACGCCGCGCAGGTCACCGTGCCGTTCAAGGCCGGCGACAACCGCCTGGAGGTGCGCGTGGTTTCCGGGTCATCCGGGTTCGGATGCTGGCTGGATGTCACAGAATCCACCGCCCCTCTGCCGCGCAAGAGCGCCGTGACGCTCGGCGCGGAACCCTATTGGGGCACG
The DNA here is from genome assembly GCA_014879575.1 of Chthoniobacterales bacterium. Classification (GTDB taxonomy): domain Bacteria; phylum Verrucomicrobiota; class Verrucomicrobiia; order Chthoniobacterales; family Terrimicrobiaceae; genus QYQL01. The sequence goes on from JACSRU010000128.1 coordinate 4,925, forward strand.
GCCATGCGGCCGTATGACGCGCCCGGATTTTCGCTCTACACCGAGCCCATGCGGAAACGCGACGATCCCTACGCCTGGAAATCCTGGTGATGCGACGAACCTTGCAGGACTGGGAATTCCGCCGACGCGGCGAGGGGCGATGGATGCCCGCTAGCACCCCGGGGTGCGTCCACCTGGACCTCCTGCGGAATGGCGAGATCGAAGATCCCTTTGCCGGGGACAATGAACGCCGTCTCCAATGGATCGAGGAGGAGGATTGGGACTACCGGTGCGTGTTTTCCGCCTCCGGCCCGTTCCAGGAAAAGCAATTTCTGGTGGCCGAGGGACTGGACACCCTCACCGAAGTGCTCATCAACGGCCACCGCCTCGGAAGGACGGAGAACATGTTCGTCGCGCATCGCTGGCGCGTGGATCGGCATCTGCGGGACGGCGCCAACGAGATTCGGATCCGTTTCGAGAGCCCGATGAAAGCCATCCGCCGCGTCCGGCGGAGCCACCGGCCCTTCGATTGTCAGGATCCCGTCGGCGGCTGCACCCGCATCCGAAAACAACAGTGTTCGTTTGGCTGGGACTGGGGTCCGCGATTCGCCACCTGCGGCATCTGGAAACCAATCCACTTGCAGGGCGACGAGGCGGAAGTGCCGCCATTTCGCATCGTCACCGCGTTCGACGGTCCCGACGCTGTCCTGAGCCTGGAGTTTTCCTCCCCCGTCCCGGACCGTTGGGCCTGGGAGGTGGAGCACGACGGAAAATGCCTGGCGTCCGGAGGTGCCGAACCCCTGCGCCTCCGGAAGGCGAAACGCTGGTGGCCGCGGGGGGAAGGCGAACAACCCCTCCATCTCGTGCGGGTGCACACCTGGGACCGTGCGGGACGCCGGGCGGAAACGACCCGCCGGATCGGCCTGCGGGACATCCAGCTTCGCCAGGAACCCGACGCGGGAGGACGTTCGTTCGAGTTCGTGGTCAACGGACGCCGCCTGTTTGCCAAGGGCGCGAACTGGATTCCCGCCCACGCCTTTGTGGCTCCGTTGAAACGGGAGGACTACGAGCCCCTTCTGCGCAGCGCGGTGGACGCCCACATGAACATCCTCCGGGTCTGGGGCGGCGGAATATACGAACACGACGCCTTCTACGATCTCTGTGACGAACTCGGCCTGCTCGTGTGGCAGGACTTCATGTTCGCCTGCACGCTGTATCCCGGCGACAAGCCCTTCCTGCGCTCGGTGCAGGTCGAAGCCGTGCAGCAGATTCGCCGCCTGCGCCATCATCCCTGCCTGGCCCTGTGGTGCGGCAACAATGAAATCGAAATTATTCCGCAGAATCAGGCGCTCATGAAGAGGCACGCGCCATACCGCCGGGCCTATGACGCCCTGTTTTCGGGCGTCCTGCCCGAGGCCGTGCGCGCCGAGAGTCCGGACATTGCCTACCACCGGTCGTCCCCGCTGGGGTCGCAGACCGAGGGCGTGCCCCATGCGGCGCCCCGCCAGTGGGGCGACGCGCACAACTGGGATGTCTTTCATTCCAAGGCTCCGCTCGAAACATATGAAGCCAGCCTCCACCGCTTTGTCTCCGAATTTGGCATGCAGGCACTGCCCTCACCGGAAATTGTCCGAACCTTTCTCGGCGAGGGTCGCATCGATCTCTCCGAGGAAGCCATGGAGAATCACCAAAAGCACCCCGCCGGCAACGAGGTCATTCTGGACTATGTGTTGAGGCGCTACCGATTCCCCCGCGACTATGCGGGACTGGCCTACCTGTCCCAACTCAACCAGGCGGAAGCCATGCGGGTGGCCATTGAACATTTCCGACGCCACACCCCGCACACCATGGGCGCGATCTACTGGCAGTTCAATGACTGCTGGCCGACCGCGTCGTGGAGCGGACTCGAGTTCGGCGGCCGCTGGCGGGCACTGCACCACGAGATTCGCCGCCTGTTCGCCCCGGTGTTGCTCTGCCCGAAGATTGGTGGCCGCGTGACGCGGGGAAAAGGCAATCTGCCGGTCCGCGAGCCGGGATCGGCGGAACTCTGGATGGCGTGTGACGCCGCCGGGGGAACGGCAGGCCGTCTGGAATGGGTTCTCCGCGACTGGGACGGGCGGTCCTTGAGGGAGGGCACCTCCCGCGTCCGTTTGGCCCATCTCGAATCCCGGAACTTCGGAACGCTCGATCTCACCGGCATCGACCGCGAGAACGCCTACCTCTTCTGCCGCTACCTTCCCCGCTCCGGTCCCCCGATCGAAACCATCCGGTTCTTTCTGCCCCCGCGCTACCTCCCCCTGCCCAAGAGTGCCCCCGTTTGGAAAATGGCCCGCTTCTCCCCGTCCCTTGCGACGTTGAACATCGAGGCGGCCGGGTATTTGCACGGCGTGTGGATCGAGGGGTTTCGCGGCCTCAAGAGCATCTCGGACAATTTTTTCGACCTGGAGAAGGGAACATCGAAGGAAGTGGTCCTGACCCTCGACGGCACGCTTTCCGCGGCGACGCTGCGCAAAGCCCTGCGGATGCGCTCGGTGGTGGACGCCTGAATTTTCCGGGAGTCCCCCGGGAAAGAAACGCCCTCAGTCCACGCGCCGGAGCGTGCAGGCAATCGCCCTCGAGACGGTCACGGCTTCGATGGCCTTTTCCACCGCGTCGAGGCGCTCCCGGTGTCCGGCGGCGTCCGCTTTGAGGCGGGAATAGTTCGCCAACCGCTGCGCAATCGCATCGTCCAAATACGGACGCTCGACTCGCATCTCCGTCAGGATGCGAAAAAGTTCTCCCTCGTCGAGAATTCTGGGCGTCTTTTCCGAGGCCATAAAGTCGCACCAGGCCACGGCGCGAAACTCCCATTGCAGCACGGTCTTTCGCTCCAGGAGATTCCTGAGCGTGCGGCTGAGCGCGGTGGTGGGGAAATTTTCCACCGCGTCGAGCGGGATGCCCGCATGGAATGCGTCGTGCGAAAAAATACCGCACGCTTCGCCATCGGCTTCCAGAAGGTATCGTCCGGACGGCAGGTCGCGCCTGGCCAGCACGTCCACCGGCAACTGCCCGCGCAACATCTCCCGAAACTCCCGGGGCACCCCGGAGTCTTCCGGCCAGAGAATCGGCAACCCGGCGGGCTCGACCGAAAACGCCAGCGGTGACGCTTCGCGAACGGTCAGCGCGTCCCGGTCCACGGACCGCGCCCCCAAGGCTCCGTGCAGGATCACCGCCATGACAAGCTGTCCGAGAAGCGTGGGATGCACCCGATCCCCCTCGACGAGCGACCCTCCGGGCTGGATACGTCGGAGCCTGTCGATCCACTCAAGCATCCCGCGATGGAGATCCACGAAGGGAAGACCATGACGCGCGGCGACCTCCGCAGCCGCGTCGGAGAATTGGCCCAAAACGTCATCCACCCCCGGCAGATCGGGAGCGGCGCTTGTGGGGTGATGCTCGAAAGGCGGCGGGGAAACCACGGCCACCCGCAGACCCCGCTCCAGACACCGCACCACCATGACCTCCAGCGCCTTCGCGAAAACGCCCCGACAGGTCACAGCCTCCTTTTCCAGAACAGCCGGATCGGCGCCGGGCACAAAGAGCCCGCGGTTCACATCATTCATCCCGAAGAAAAATGTGACCACATCCGGCCGGGCCGCATCGCATTCGGAATCGATGCGTCGCACCGCGCCGCGCGAGGTGTCGCCGCCGAGGCCCGCGTTCTGAAACGAAATTCTCCCGCCCCAACAGCGAATAAAATACTCCACCCCCGCCATGTAGCGGCCGCCCTCGGTGATGCTGTCGCCGAAAGCCATCCAGCGGTCGCCCGGGCGAAAGAAGGGTGCGTTCATTGGCATCGGTCTCGAGATTGCAGCCTGTCGGCTCCCGCAGGAATTGCACCCTTCGCGGATTGCAAAAACAGGACAATCGGACAACGGGCTGGACATCCGCCTCGCCCTGGTTGCCGGGGCATGGCGGGATTTTGCAACACCTGTCCGCATCCGAATGACGGAATCCCTCCCTCCGAAGGAACCTCCCCCCCATAGTCTGGGAAAACGAAAAATCTTGTGACGACTCTTCTTGCGCATCCCGACCGAATCGGGGCGGTCTCCGGCAAGGGGCCTCATGGCAGCCTGCCCTGGCCCGAACTGCTTCCCCGTTGTCATCCGGCGGCGGACTCCCGCCGGATCGCGGAGGGCCGTCCGATTCCCGCCGGCTATTATGCCGACCAGCCGTATGTGATTCGAGCCGACGACGGCGCCTGGGTCTGCGTCGTCACGACGGGCGCGGAGCACGAGGGGCAGCGCGGCCAGCATGTCGTCACCCTGCGAAGCCGCGATGAGGGCCGCAGTTGGCAGGATCGCGTCGAGATCGAGCCGCCGTCCGGCCCGGAGGCGTCGTGGGGGGTGCTTCTCAAGGCACCCGGTGGACGCCTTTTTGTCTTCTACGTCTTCAACGCCGACAACCTGCGGGAACTGCCGGCCGACGACCCGCCGTGGGAGGGCGGCAAGACCACCCGCATGGACTCGCACGGACATTATGTTTTTCGCTGGAGTGATGATCATGGAAAAACCTGGTCGCGGGAACGCGCGACCATCCCGGTGCGGGAATTTGCCATTGACCGGGAAAATTCCACCGGTGGCCGCGTGCGGCTGTTCTGGAATGTCGGCCGTCCCTTGATCCGCAAGGGTGAGGTGCTTCTGACGCTGCACAAGGTGAAAGGCTTCGGCGCCGGCTGGTTCACCGCATCCGAGGGCGCGCTTGTGGCTTCGAATGACCTTCTTGAAGCGGCGAACCCCGCGGACGCGACCTGGGTGACCCTGCCGGACGGCGACACCGGCATTCGTGCGCCCCAGGGCGGCGGACCCGTGGCCGAGGAACACAATCTTCTCCTGCTGAGCGATGGCTCGCTGGCCGTGATCTATCGCACCCTAGCCGGACATCCCGCCCAGGCTTACAGCCGCGATGGTGGCCACACATGGAGCGAACCGGACTATTTGCGCCACTCCGGCGGGCGTCCCTTGAAGCATCCCCGCGCCGCCTGTTTTGCCTGGCGCCTGAGCGACGGCGGATATGTGCTCTGGTATCACCATCACGGCGGACGCTTCATCAGGGAACACCCGCAGCGGGCCGATGCCAGCTATGCGGATCGCAACCCGGTCTGGATGTGCCGCGGACGGGAGGAGGAGACTCCGGAAGGGCTGCGCCTGGTTTGGGACAATCCGGAAATCACGCTCTACGACGACGATCCCTGCGTGCGCATGAGCTATCCCGACCTGATCGAGCAGGAGGGAAAAATTTTTCTCACCGAAACCCAGAAGATGAGCGCGCGCGTGCATGAAATGTCCGATCCGCTTGCCACCGCGCTCCGTGCCGGACCGGCCGCCTTTTCCGCTGCGGCGATCCAGGCGGAAGCGGTTCTGGACTGGCCCGCCTGCGGTCCCGTTGCGGCCTTGCCGCCGTTGCCGTATTTCCTGGGATGGGATGTGGAGAGTCCCTACGGGCACGTGGATTTGCGGGCGGGATTCTCCATCGAGTTTGCCTTGGAGACGACGGGCCTCGACGGGGATGTCCTTCTGCTCTCCGCGTGCCATGCGGCCTTCGGGGGAATCGTTTTGCGCTGGCAAAGCGAAGGCGTGTTGGTGTTTCAAGCGTCGGATGGACGCACCGAATGGACGTGCCGGACGGATGCGGGGATCTTATCCGGAGAGGGACCGCACCACCTTGTTCTGGTGGTGGATGGCGGCCCGAAGATCGCGTCCTTTGTTGTCAATGGCACCCTTTGCGACGGCGGAAGCGAACGCCAGTTCGGGTGGAGCCGGTTCAGTCCGCATTTCCGGGGAATCCTCTGGCGGGGCCCATTGGAATTTTCGTCCGAAGGCGTGGAGGCGATGCCCTTTCTGCGCATCTACGATCGGGCGATTTTGTCGGCGGAAGCGGAAAGCCTTTTTCGGGAGTTCGATGTCTTCGGCCACTCGGAAGGGCTTGCGCCATCATTGCTCCGTTGACTTGAGGGAGCGGACGCCGCTTTGGCTCAAGTGGCTTTTCACACAGTCTCGCATTCCGGACATTCCGTCTTCGCGGGTTTTTGTCCGCCGGAAGCAAGCCTTGTCAGGAGGTTGCAATCGGCGAAGATTTCCTTCGTTGCGAAATTGCGGGAGGGTGCGCTCATGGTCATCTCCCTCTCCCGTTGGTGTTGTTTCCTCGTTGTGTCCGCCCATGCCGCGCTGGCCATCACGATCAATAATGAAAGTCCCGAGGTGAACTACCGGTTCTCGTCCGGCTTCCGCACGGCCAATCCCATCCAGAACACGGACCCTTCCTTCGTCGCCGCCGGCTACGACCTTTCGGGCCTCGGGTGGTGGAATCTGCCCGGCGATGTCCAACGCGTGAAGCACACCACGCTGGTCGCGCCGATGTTTTCCGTCAATGCCGCCCACTATCCCTTCGAGGCGGGCAATACGGTCGACTTTCTCGACAGGACGGGAACTTTGCAAAGCAACACCGTGGCGGCCCGGGCCACCGCATGGGGCGATGCCTCCGTGACCCGCTACCAGTCGGCGTTCACAGAATCGGATCAGGTGTCCGTCGTGCGGATTCTGGATATTTCTTCCCTGAATTACACGAACCAGCCGGCCTTCATTGTCGGCAGCCAGGGCAACGCCCCCCTCATCGGAACGGAGTTTGCCACGGCCCGGGTGTGGAACACCACCGGCCAGCAGGCAACGTTTTTCAATAACACTCACGACAGCTCGCTCTCGTTCAAGGCACTCCAGAATGGCGATTCCGGCAGTCCGACATTCCTTCCCTACAAGGGGGAGATTACGCTGCTCGGCACGGTGACGAGCGTCCCCGCCAGCGGGCCCGCGTATATTCCGAGTGTCCGCACCGGCACGATGAACGCCATTCTTTCCGCCTACGGCTATGCCCTGCGCTTCACCATCTATGACCAGCCGTCCGATACCGCCAACACGGCCAATGTCTGGACGGGCGGCGCGGGAACGGGGCACTTTTTCACGGGTGCGAACTGGGCGCAGGGCGCCGCGCCCGGGGACGCGCCGGTGGTCTTTGATGCCGGAGCGAACAATGGACAAAGTGCCGTGACGCTCGATGCGAATCAATCGCTGCGCGGGATGCTTTTCCGTGCGAACGCGGGCCCGTCGGGGTTCACCTTCAACGGCTCGGGGACGCTCACGGTCGGCACCACCGGCATCCGCAACGAGGATGCGAAAACACAGACCTTCAACGTCGCGATGGCGCTCGGCGGGGCGCAGAACTGGGAGGCGGCGCAGGGAGATTTGGTGTTCCACGGTGCCATCGCCAATGGCGGCCACCTTCTGGTGGTGCAGGGCGCGCAGGACACCACGATCCACGGTGTGATTTCCGGAACCGGCGGACTCGCCAAGGACGAGGCGGGCACTCTGACCCTCGGCGGCGCGAACACGTATTCCGGCAAGACGTTTCTGCACAATGGCGTGCTCAAGGCGGGCGCGGACAATGCGTTTTCCACCGCGAGCACGCTGGCCTTTGACACGACCAACCCGGGAGCGCTCCTGGACCTCGATGGACGGTCCGCCGGGCTCGGCAATTTGCAGTCCGACCTCGACGGCAAGGGACGCGTCGCGCTCAACGGCGGAACGCTTTCCACCGGTTCTCTGAATGCGGCGGCCACGTATGCGGGCACGTTTGAGGGGCCAGGCTCCGTGGTGAAACAGGGCACGGGCACCTGGACGCTCACCGGCAGCAACAGCACCTACACCGGCTCGCTCGTCGCGGCCAATGGCATCCTGCAACTCGGCACCTCCCATGCGCTCGGCGGCGGACAGAACATCGTGCAGGTCCTCGGACGCGTGCAAACCAACACCTCGCTGGATGTGCATGGCGCGCTCACCTTCACGGCGACCCAGAATGGCGTCTCGGCGGTCACTGCCGGCTTCGGCGGCAACGCGCTCGCGGCACTCGGCGACAACACGGTGGTCACCTATCACAATGCCCTCACTCTGGACCGCCAGGGGACGGGAACGGGCGACGTGAAATACAATTTCCGCACGGCGGGCGGCGGCGCGCAGCGTTTGACCATCGCCGGGGATGTCACCACGAGCGGCTCCACAGCGGGTGCCATTTCCCTCGACGCGTGGATGCCGGGTTCCTCCGGAAACGTGATCGACTTTCAGGGACGGATTGCCGACGGGGTCGGCGGGCCGCAACTCAAGTTCAATGTCACCGGCCTGGGCACGACGCTCCTCTCTTACGCTGCCGGAAACGGCTACACCGGAATGACGACCGTCTATACCGGCGCGACCCTGTTGGTCAACAATGCCAGCGGCTCGGGCACGGGGAGCGGAGCGGTTGATGTGCGCTCGGGCGCGACACTCGGCGGCACGGGCATCATCGTCCCCGGCGGCAGCGCCGGGATCGCGGTCGCGTCGGGCGGCATCCTGGCACCGGGCGACAGCGTGCTGGACGTGCTGGGGACGCTGGAAATCAACCTCGCCTCGACCACCGGCAAGTCGGTCTTCCAGACCGGAGCGCGCTTTGCCTTTGACCTCAACGCGCCAGGTCAAAGCGACACGCTGGCCTTCACCGGCCTGACGGCGGGCGATGTCGTCTTCAACAACAATGTGATGGATTTCACCAATCTCGGCGGCCTGGCGCCCGGCAGCTACACGCTCTTCACCTTCGCCACCGCCGGCGCCTACACGGGCGGCCTTGCGGTGGGGACCGGCTTGGAGGGCTACGAGGCTTCCTTCAGCTACAACGCCCAGTCCATCGTCCTGAATGTGGTTCCCGAACCCGGCACGACCGGTCTCGTTCTCGGTGCCCTCGGCCTCCTCGCCGTGCGCCGCCGCCGCAACCGGGTGGGGAATTCACAACGGATGTCCGAAATTCACAAAATAGACCGCTTGCCCGTGGCCTCCCTTCCCTGAAAGCTTAACCAAACATTCCACCCTTCCCACACCACCATGAAAACACACACCCTCGTCGCCGCCTCGGCCCTCCTCCTCGGCACCTTTCCCTCATTCGGAACGGTGATCGTGAACTACAATTTCAACTCCCTCTCGACGGGCGACCTGGTCGGCCAGGATGGCTGGACCCAGGGGGCAACCTCCGGACCGGGCATTTCCCCGACCGTCGCGCTGAGTCCGAATACGACCAACTATGTCGGTTCCAACGCGGCCTCGTCTTCCTCTTCCAGCTCCGGCGTGGGGGTCTCCTATAATATCGAGTTTACGGCGGGAACGGTTACCACTTCGTCGCTCGTCCGTCTCGAGTTTGACGTCTATCGTCCGAGCGGATCGCCGGTTGCGTTCCTGGGAATCGGCGACTCCTCTACCAGCGTGACGTCGGCGTATTTTGGCATCAGTGGAAACCAGTTCCAACTGCGCGCCCACAATTTTGGAACCAACAACGTCGTCAGCGGCGCGAACTTCAATAGTAGCCAGTGGTATCGGGTCGCTTCGGAATGGAATCTGACCACCGGCATGGCAACGATGTATGCGAAAAACCTGACCGATCCTTTGGCAACAGCTTGGCAGACGAACACGACCGATGCGGGGGGCGGATGGCGGCAGCTCTACTTCGGAGCCGGCTTCACGAACGCCTCGGTAGCCCTGGACATCCCGGGCAGCGGCACGGGCAGCGTCGCCAATTGGGATAGTGCGTTTATCCGCATGAACCCGTCCGGTGCCACCTCCTATGCCGACAACCTCAATGTCCAACTGATCCCCGAACCCGGCACCAGCCTCCTTGCGGGCATGGGGGCCGCCTCGCTGTTGTTCTTCCGCCGCCGTCGCAGTTAGTCCCCGGCCGCGCGCATTGTGCCGGTCCGTCCGATTCCCGGGCGGACCGGCTTTTTTGTGCGTCGGGGAGGGCGAGGCGTTTGGACATTCCCCGCACCAAGGGTGCAGGCATCCTCCAGCCCAGGCCAACGGCCTGGGTTCTGTGGTGTCCAATACGAGTTCCGGCCTGAAAGGTCGGGGTTCCCGGTTCCCGGTGCCGAATCCGGGAAGTGTGAGGAGGCAGGAAAGAGATTGGGGCCTCTTGGCAGAGGGATTCGCGTTTTTTCAACCCTTCGCTTCTGGGGAGGGAGTTCCCGGCGGCGGGTGCAGGACGATGGTGTAGCGTTCCTTCAACGTCACCTCTTGGGACAGAAGCGCGCTTGGGGCGACGCCGTAGGCTTTGCGAAACGAGTTGCTGAAATAGGCCAAAGAACTGAAGCCACAGGAAAAGGCGATCTCCTTGACGAATGCCTTGCGTCCCTGGTCGAGCAGCATCTGACGGGCCTTTTCAAGGCGTTGTTCCAGCAGATAGTCGTGCAGGCTTTTGCCCACATGCTTGATGAAGAGGCGGTGGAGATGCCGGGTGCTGAGATGGGCCTCGCGGGCGACCTGGGCGAGGCGGATGTCACGTCCGAGATTTTCTTCGACATACTTGGCGACCCATCCGACGATCTCCCGTCCGCGGGCTTCCGCCGCCTGCATCTGAAGATGTTCCTCCGAGCCGGGTTCGGGAAAGAGCTTTTCCATCAGGCCGGCCAGGAGCAGGAACAACCGCGAGGCCACCACCTTGGGTTGAAACGTGGGGTGGGACGTGTCCACCACCGCCGCCATGAGTTCCTCGGCGCGGAGTTGCACGTCGCCGCCTCGCACGGACTCCACCCGGTTGATGAGCCAGCCATCGCGGCGGATGGACTCGGGGGTGGGAAGAAGCTCCAGCGAGAGCCCCAGCATGGCACCCTCCTTGCGACAGGTCCACCGGTGGGGCAGCTTCCACGGAATGACGATGGCCTGTCCCTTGCGCAGCGTCATCTTGGTCTGCTGCGAAATCTCAAAATCGAACGTGCCAGCCAACACAACTTCGATCTGATATTCGTGATGGGAGTGCCACACGACATCGGAGCCGGTCGCATAGGTGCCGGTGGACACATGGCATTGTCCGCATCGAAAACTCCAGCCGGCCGCTTCAAGGCTCCAGCAATGGGCAAGCGATCCGGCGAGGACGCGGTTGACGCGGCCAACGACTTCGGAACGGGAGAGGATTTTTGTCCAGTCTTTCACAGGAGGATGTTCCTATTCTGAATGGAGTGAAAAAAATGACAAGACCGATGCGACCGGGATTCCCGATTACGCTGCGGACTATTCCTTCAATTCCATTACCAACCCGCAGGACTTGGGGACCTTCTACAAGTCCGGGTATCCTCATTCTCCGAGGCGGGACTGAGTCCTTAAAAATAGCCGGGAATCTCAAGTAGCAACCGGCCGCTTGCCGTGACGGGCAACGCCCACGCGCCTTCGCCGACGGGTGCCAGAGCTTCGCCGGACGGAAACACGCGCACCCCGGCGACCGCCTTTGGCAGGTGGAGGGTTTGTCCGGCAAAGGACGAGCGTTCCTCGATCATGTCGATGTTGAGTGCTTTCCGGATCGGGATGTAATGGAGGAGGGTGAGGATCAGATCACTCCCGCGTCGGCGTGGATATATCTGGATCGTGGAGGCAAGCTCGTGGCCGAACGGCGGCACCCCGATGAGGCGTTGCATGGCCAGACGCCAGCCATCCCGCACGGCGATGTTCCCGGACTGCCGGTATTCCCGGAAAATCGGGTCTGCAAAATACACAAACCGCTCTCCCGCCACCACGGCGGGTTCGCCGCTCACCTCCGGCTGCGGGGGCGTCTGGTGGTGCGAGCAGAAGCGCACCGCGTCCCGGTTGAAATACGGATGCACGCGGTCCACGAGCACCTCACAGCCGGGCGCGGAAACAACGAGGCCGTTTTGATAGATGATCCGATCTGCCAGTGCCAGATCCGCCGAGAAGGCCGCGTGCGCGCGCCAGTAGCTTTGGGCGAACGCACATTTTCCTGAAGGACGAACCGGCAGAAAGTCGAGCTGCCACGTTCCGGCGGCATCACAGCCTCCGGAATGTGAAATGAGCAGGCTTCCGCCGTCATTGTAAAAATCCTTCAGTTTTTGAACAAAGCCGGGTGTGACAGTGGTCGTGTCCCCGAGGATGACAAGATCCAGTCCGTCGAGCGAACTCTCGGCATCGAGCACGCAGGATTCGTAATGCGCCTCCTCGCACATCTGGATCGCGCCTTCGTCGGACTTGGCCGTGGCGTCCGGCGCGAGATGTGGCGCGCCACTCGTGGCGATGCCCACCTGGAGCAACGGAGTGGAACCGGCGTAGAACGGCTCCGCTGCTGCCACTTGAGCATAGACGCTGCCAATCAATTGATACGCGCCGGCGTCCAACTTCCCGCGTGGCGGCAGTTGGTCGCCGATGGAATTTGCGCCACCCATGGCCTGCGGACGGAAGCACTCGAACTCCAGCGCCGCCTGCGGTTTCAGTCCGCCGAAATCGCCCCACGAGCTTTGGAACCGCCCCGTCATCCCGAGCCAGGGCTTGCCCCAATGCCCGGTCGAACGCGCGAGGCGCGGATAATGGAAATACCCCCATGCACCGGTCGGCAGGGACTCGATCTCCATGTGGCTCATGTTCCCGTAGCGCGCCCGCCCGCCGAGCCCCGGCTCCAGGAAGGTGTCGGACCCCGCGTTGAAAAACACCGTCGCCTCCGGCAACACATCCCGGATGACCTTCCAATACCGCGCCGAAAAGGTCTCCTGCGCCTTTGCGATAAACCGCTCCCCGCCCGCGTCACTGTCGTCCATCAGGTGATGCCGTTCGCGGAATTTCACGCTCTCCGGCGACCAACACGCCCCCTTGGGGAGAAAGCAAATGTCGTAAAAGAAGCCATCCACTTCGCGCCCATAGCGGGCCATCACTTCGCGCGTGAGGTCTTCGAGAAGCTGCTGGTATTCCGGATGCAGCCAGTTGATGAACCGCCACATGCCCGGCAGGCCCTTCCAGTCCGCAAAGTTTCCGTCCTTGAACATCGCCCGCCATTCGGGTTTCTCCTGCGCGGAAAGCGCATCCCAGCCCACCGTGAGATAAATCGGGCACCGGATCCCCTCCCGGTGCAGTGCCTCGATCTGCTCGCCCAACAGGTCGCGTCCGGCAGGGGTCAGGGTCGGATGACTCCGACCCACCGACGAGGGATAATACGTGTAGCCGTGATGGCACTTGGCGAAGATCGTGACGCTGTTCACGTGCGCCCGCTTCATCGTCCGCGCAAAGTCCGCCGCGTCAAAGTCCGCGCCGACCTCCGGGATGTAAGGCGATGTGTGAAAATCCAGGTGGACCTGGCGTTGGTGGGTAACGAGTGGTGAGGACATAAATTTAAAAATTCGCGCGACGAGCGGAGCAACCCGGGAGTGTTCCGTCAATGGGATTGTTGCCTGCCGCGACCGGCACAATCGTCATGGCTGGCCGGAAGTATTGTCGCCCGGCGGGCGGTAGGATTCGTCGCCGCCCAGCTTCTTCCAGTCCCGGTAAAGAAGGAGCATGAAGATCAGGCAGAGGAATTGGCAGGCGGCCACCCAAGCCGGATAGAACCGGTATTGGCTCAGGGGTTCCTCCATCCGGCTGTCGAGCCAGTCCAGCCAGACGCCCACCAGGAGGCCGGCCAGCATCATGATCGGGCCGGCAATGATCGCGCCCGCGGTGTTGAACTGGCCGAACCGTTCCCTGGGAAACAGCCGCATCGAGAGCGGTGCCTGCGCGGCATGGTAGAAGGCCTGCACGCTGATGTGCAGCACGAACAGGACCATGTAAATCACGCGGGCCTGGTCCGGCGGGATGTCGAAAAAGAGGAACACCAATTGCATCGGCACGACGAGCAACAGCCCCACGAGACCGATGAGGATCACCCGGATCGGATGCCAGCGATCCGCCAGCGCCGCAGCGGGGTAGAGGACAAACGCGCTCACCACCCCGGCCACACCCATGAGCTTTCCAAATTGATCGAGACTCAGTCCCACCGATTCCGCGAAGAAGACGCGGAAGGAGATCATGGCGAAGCTGACCCCCCAGAGAATGCTCCCGAGGATGATCCACCAGTAGAACCGGTAGGAATAGCACTCCACGACATAGGTGCGGATATTTCCCCACACCCTTTCCCATCCGCTCCCCTCGACGACTTCCGGCGGGGGATATTCCCCCTCCTTCACGCGCAGGCACATCACCACGAAAAAGACGCCATACAACACCGCGCTCCCGATGAAGATCTCCGGCATGTGGGTCTCGCTCTTGCCAAAGAGAAAATACTGGAATCCCGATGTCGCCACGATGCCCACGATCCGGAACAGCGCCATGAAACGGGAGAGCAGCTCCGGCGGCACGACATCGTTGAACAGATAGATGTAGCAGCTGGTGATGAAGGTGTTCAGGAATTGAAAGGCGATCACCAGGAAGGCAAGCAGCCACAGGGTCACCTGCGCGGGGGTCATTCCGGACCAGAAGGCCGACTGCAGCCAGCCCGCGATCCAGTCGCTCGATCCGATGAGGACGAGTGTGAGCGTCACAAACGGCGTGGCGCCCAGCAGAAACGGAATGCGCCGTCCCCACCGGGTGCGGGTGCGGTCGCTCGCCACGCTGATGACCGGATGCACCGTCATGCCGACGAAGGCCGGCACGGTCGTGAGGGCGAGACCGATGAGCCAGTTCGGCGCGTCAAGCGCCTTGAGCTTCAGCGGAATGAAACTCCCCGCCACGATCTCCATCAGATTGAAGATGAAATCCCCCCACAGAAGCCAGCCGAACAACGACACCAGCCCCAGCTTCGTATAGGTCAGCGTTCCGGCTGTGTAAATTTTCTTGGTTTTGCGCATCACCCGTTCTGCGACCGGACGCTCCCCCCAGCTCGTGACTTTGCGAATCTCCACACAGGAAATCCGCCGAGACTGGCAGGACGACCCCGACTTCCCTTGCATCCTGCCAGCACCCCCCTGAAAAAAAATCCCTTTTAAGAAGCCCGACGGCGGAATCGCATTGCCAAGAACGTGCCGAGACCGAGCAGGCCAAGGGCGAGGGTGTGGGGCTCGGGAACGGCGACGAGGGAAAGGTTGTCCAGGTAGCCAGTGCCGGGACCGACACCGCCAGCACCGGTCTTTCCAACACGAACCCAGGCGTCCGTCACCGTGGCCGGGTTGAAGGATCCCAACGAAACTTGTGACACCGTTTGGGCCTGATCGAAAAACAACTGCGTGTAACTGGTGTCACCATTGGTCAAGTCTTTGTAATACAAGGACGCCATGTTGGTGGAAAGATTCCAAACACTCTGGAAGCTATACCAATGATTGTTGATCGGCGCGACGTCCCAACCCGCATTCGTCTTGGCAATGAACGTGTTGGCACTGCTCCGAATGGCCATGGTTCCGTTCCAGATTCCGAAGTTTGCGGTTCCATCCCCTAAACCAAACTGCGCGATCGTTTGGTTTGTCACCTGAATGGCATCAAAGGTGAGAGTGAGAGTTTGGGAGGTCGTGAGCGTGCCTGCCGTGAAGAAGTTTTTTCTGGCACTCGACCCCTTGTCCTCGAGACCGTTCGTCAATCCGGTCGTGCCGCCGCCACCCGCGTTCACCGGCGTGGTCGCAACCTGGGGAGGCGTATTGAAACTCCCGGAAACACTCACCCACGAATCCTGTCCATGTATCGAAGTTCCGGTCGTGAGCGAATTGAAGTTATAGTTGATCAGAGTCACTCCTTTGGCCTGGGGCGAGAGGGCGACGGTGAGGGCGATGAGGGACATCGCTGCGAGGGATTTCATATGGGGTGTTTTCATGGGAGTATGGGAGTGGAAGTTGTTATGGTGGAGAGTAGTTCGAGGGGTAGGGGGCGACAAGAGGTGGTGGCTTTTCTTTCGAGACGTTGATTTTAAGAAACGGACATTTTTGTGGGATTCGGTCATTTGGTGAGTTTTTCGACTTCATCCTGGACATCGGCGTCATCGAGGCAGCGGTTCCACACGAGGACGCGACCGATCTGCATCTGGGCTCCGGGAATGCAGCCCACCTGGAAAGGCGTCTGCGCCTGATGCAGGCGGGGAGGTGACTGTTTGGATTTGTTGTTGGCGAGCAATTCGCCATCCGCGTTATAGAGCTGCACCTTGAGGGTCTGTCCGGGGTCGTATTGGCCCACGACGACCACCCAGGTTTCCCCCGGGAGTTCGGGGAGTTCCGCGCCGAAGAGGGATTTTTCCGAAACGCTCCCAAATTGGCTGGCGGCAAACGTGAGGCCGGCACCGCTTTGATTGAAGCTCAGGCCGATGATGCGTCCGTCGTTGAGGATGTCCCAGCGGCCCACGAAGAAGAACGGGCGGTCCGGGTAGGGGTCCAAGGAGCCGAACTTGCAGCGGATCATGAACGTGAAAGCCTCGGCACCGAAAAGGGGATCGCCTTCGGCGAAGGCAATCTGCACGGCGTCGAGGGAAGGGAGCAGGACATTCTTGTCGTCATCCGTCGGCTGGACACCACTCACCTGCAACTGACGCTGGAAGGAACTCTTATCCTCCAGAATCCCCTCGGTGACCGTGAGATCCAGGACGGGCGCCTCCCCGTAAAGGGTGGCGGCAAGAAGGAAGATCGAGGAAAGGAGGGAGGGCAACAGGAGGCGCGCACGGAAGATGGTCGTGGGGGCGGCTCCGGGAGCTTTGGCGTGGGTGGCGGGTGTTTTCATGATGTTAATCCGTGATTTTGAACCAATACGTTTTTCCGGCGTTGAGGGTGAGCTTGTGATCGGTGCCGGACGGGGAGGTGAGTGAGAAAGGCGGGACGGCTTGCAGGGCGGCCGGACGGTCGAGGCGCACCGGAATGACGCCGGTCTTCGAGGGGTGGATGCTCAGCCAGTTCGGCCCCACAGCGACGGCGTTGCCGATGGGGGCGATCTGCCAGGCAGAGGCATCCCGCACGATGGCGACCAGCATGTCGCGGGAGAGCATGAACCCGCCCACAAAGAGGGACGTCGAGGAACCCGTCCGGCGCACCGCGATGGCCACCTTCGAGCTGTTGGGATAGGTCTGAACGGATTGCGCGGACGGGTCGGTGACCTGAAGTGCCACACCGCCGGGAGAGGCAATCGGCTGGCGGGAGAGAACCGCCTTGTCCACCACGAACGGCCGGGCACCGGCGGACGGCACCGCTTCCGCAGGAGCGGCGGGTGCCTCATTCTCGAAGGGCGCCAGATCAATGCCGCAGGTCTGCGAAATCCGGGCGGGGTCGGTGGTGCGCTGGGCGTATCCACTGCCCTGCATCCAGACCAGCGTGGCGCCGGCCTGTTTCGCGGCCTCGACGTTTTTGACAAAGCGGTCGTCAAAGTCCAGGACGTTGCTAAAGATATACACCTTCGCGGGCGGCACGAGTCCTTCGCGGAAATCATCCGCATAATAGGCGCGGTAGGGGATGCCCGAGCTGTTGAGTTCCATTTGCTGCCCGCTGGTCCATTCGTAAGGACACGCAACGAGTCCCTGCTTCAGGTAGGAGACGGAGCGTTCGTCGTAGATCACGGCCACATCCCCGAGCGGCTTGGTGACGGGCGCAAAGGCGAACTCGGAGAGGATTTTGCGCACCGCCGCCGCCTCCTCCCAGATGGTCGGGTGTTCCAGCATGAGGTCGCCATAGATGGGATGGAACATGCCGCCCGCGCTGTTCTGCCAGAGCAGTGCCAATTCCCGCCGCCACATCGCGCCCAGCTCCGCAGCATCGCGCGCATACCCGCGGGAATTGCTCGAGATGGTGAACGTCCCGAAACGGCCCTCGGTGTTCGGGATCATCCAGGTCTGATGGTCCATGTCGGCCACGAGCAGCTTGCCATGCAGACCGTAGGATGCCGGAATCGCCGCGATCCCGCCCGGCGATCCGGGTGCCCGACGCTCGGGTCCATAACCCGGCTGCGCAAAGGCGAGGTCGATGTTCTTGCTCCGGAGCAGAAGGCCGTTCGCCGTCAGCCCGATGCGAGGACCGCCGTCGCCCGCGCACACACCGATCAATTTGTCCGGTCCGGCAGCCTCGCGGGCCACCCTGGCGAAGTATTCCACGAACTCCGCGCGCCCCTCGGCATGAAAACGCCGCCAGTCAATATTCCGACGCTCGGTTTGATAATTGAAAAATTCCTCGGGACCGGAGAGGTCGGCCACGCCCGGCGGGGTGGCGGCGGCAAAGTCCGCGACCGGACGGTTCCACGCGGTGGAGAGGCGTTCCGGGGTTTCGTATTTGGCTTTCAGCCATTCGGCCCACGCCGCAAGGGCCGGCTTGCTGTAGTCGCCCAGCAACGCGGGATCCTTCACCGCCTGACCGTTCGGGGGTTCCCAGGAATACAATTGCCAGTCCTGCCCGCCGCCCAGCACATAGCCCACCACGCGCTTGCCATACAGCGACGTCTCGACGGTGTGGATCAGTTCGCGCAAGGCCTCTCCGGTGTCCTCGCGAAAAGCCTTGGAAAACCCGGACCACACATGACGCTCGGCTTTCTTCGCCGGATCCTTCACGCCAATGCGCTCGAAATGCGAGGTGCCGACACGGGTTTCCCCCTTCTCCGTCCGTTGCAGGTCGTCCGGATGCGCATCGTCCCAACCCGCATAAACATCAATCAGCGGCCACAGGATGATCTTGGCATTGGGATAGGTCGTCAGCACCCGGGACAACGCATTCTGAACGTCCTCCCGCAAGTAACGTCCGGGTCCGTCCCAGAACGATCTTTGCCCGTGTCCGTAGCGATAGGAACCATGACTAAACTCCACCGGAAGCCACACGAGGTCGTAGTTCGCGTGTTTCCAAATCTTGACACGCAGCATATGGGGCGGCACCCACGGCTTCAACCCGCCGATTAGCGGCGGCTTGGGTTTGCCGTTCAGGAGAAGCTCCAACACCCCGAACTCGTTCAAGCGCACCGCCGCCGTGGACTGACGGGACTGCCGGAGCAGGTCGTCGAGATTCGCCAGCTCTTCGCGCTGTTCCTTGGTCAAAAGCGGCGGTGCCTCCCGCTCCGGCGTCGGGGCGGGAACCGCTGGAGCCTGTCCGAAAAGCGAAGCCAGGGAACACAACGACAGACCGAGAACAACAGAAGACAAGGAGAGACAACGACGCATGGGATGGAGGAGGAAAACGAGGGTGTCCCCTTCGTTTACGGGGAGACCGGTGCCCACACAACGGAAAGCATTCCGCTTTTCCTGTCATGAATTTTGAAAACCCGACATTCAGGGGAACACCATCCGCCCCCCGTCCGTTTTTCAAACATCCGCCGTCCCACCTGAATCCCCTCCCTCGCACAGTACCATCCGGGTGCGAAAGAAGCCGTCTGCAGACACGGTCGGGAAGATCGACAAGCCCCCCAGCCGCCCCCGCGAAAACCGGCTCGCACACGCGGTGTCCAACCCGTTGAGCGTGGTCACAATCCCGACAATGCTTGTTACACCTGCTACAAGCATTGTTTCGATCCAACGCCGCAAGGGGCGGATTCAGGCGTTTCCAGTCGTCGAGGAAGATTCGGAGATCGCGGCCAGCCTTCGTATGTCCCACGGAAAAGGTGGGGGATTTCAGGGAAACGCGCTCACGGCCAGGCCGCGTTTGTCCGTGAGGTGGAAGAACCAATGGGCGGTTCCCTCTGGAAGCGTGGCTTCTGCGTGGGAATCGCCGGGGGTCCATTGCGCCGGGAGGCTTTCCCAGAGGCGATCTTTCCAGGGACTGACATCATCTTTGGTGAACAGCAATTCGACTTTGGCCATTGGCTTTTGAGCCTCCCAGGTGACGCGCGCCCGGCCTTCCTGCACGGTGACGGACAGCGGTTTGGCCAAAGGAACGCCACCGCGTGTGATGCTGTCGGCAAAGGCCTGGATTTCCGGCGGATTTTCGCCCGATCCGCCATGGGCGTGGGACATGCGCAGCGGCATGCAGTAGGCGGACGGAGCCAGGGTGGAGCGGGCGGATTTCAGCCAGGCATCCAGGGGGAAGGCAAAGTCGTTGGTGCCGTTCACCCACAGGAAGGGCATGCGGGCGTGAACGAGCAGGCCGGAGGGATCGTAGCGGTGCGACCAGAGCAGGGTGGCATCCGCATCATTTTTCAGGCGGCCCAACTGGCGCGCCCAGGCGGAGCTTTCGTGCAGGAAACCGCAGCCGTAAACAGGCACGGCAAACTGGAAACGCGGATCGGCTCCGGCGGCGCGGCAGGCGAGGACGGCCCCCCAGGAGATGCCGGTGATGCCGGTGCGTTGTGGGTCCACCTCGGGTTGCGCCAGGAGCCAGGAGTGACCGAGAAGGACCGCGGCGGTGGCTTGGTGCATCCAATTGTCCAAGGCGGGCTCACCTTTCAGGAGCTGCTCGAAGCCGCCCCAGCCCATGGGGCCTCCATCGGGAAGGCGGTGCCAGTCATTCGCGAACCGGCCTTCCGGTTTTTTCCCCAGCGGGAGGGCACCGCAGGTGTCCATGGCGAGAGCCGCGTACCCGCGATCCACCCACAATTTGACCCAGGACTCGAACGCGGTGCCGCCGCCGCCGTGGACGAGAATGATGCCCGGAACCTTGCCGTCGGTACCGCGCTTCTCCGGAGGAGGCGCGCCGTAAAAGGCAAAGACGCGGGTGGGCTTGCCCTGATAAACGGCTCCCTCATAGAGCAACGCGCGCACCCCGGCTTCTTCGGCACGGCGGCGCACGGCGGCGTCGATTTCCTCCGCAGGCCAACTGGCCGGAGTGACATGGTACGTTTTCCAGAAGGCGGGATCGTTGAGCGCGGCGGGAGAAGATTCCTCCGCCTGCACGGCAAGCGTGAAGAGCGGGAAAATCAGCGCGGGGAGGAATCGCGTTTTCATGCGGGGGATGGCGAGGTGCTCACCGGGGGGCGTTCCCCTTCCGTTTGCCGGTCGATTGCCTCGGTGAGCCATCGGCGATACTGCGAAAGATCAAAAGGCGGCCGCCCGGCCAGATAGTGATTGAGTCCGACGGCTTCCCCGGAATTCCACGCGATCCGATACAGGGTTTGCCGGCGCGGGTCGAACGGAAGTGAACCGACCACCCCGGCGGAGTTCGCGGACAGGGCGTGCTCCCCGGAAAAGACGTCCCGCTCCGCGGCCAGATCCCGGATGACAAGCCGGATGGATGTCTCGCGCCGGAGATCGTTCACGGCGACGATCTGCTGACGGTCGCCCTCCGGTTCCCGCAGCATGACGCATACGTCCTGCTGACTGCGCCGGATGAATTCATAAGCCAGCTTCTTGTCGAAATAGTAATCGACAACCGCGTCCGAGAACTGCGGCCAGCCGTCCATCAGATTCCACCAGAGGATCCCGGTCCGCCGCCATTTCGCGTTGCGGAAACGTTCGATGAAGAATTTTTTCGCCTCCGCCTGGGTCGCCTGGCTGGCGAAGACAAATTCTTCCAGGGTGCCCGGCACCGTGCCGAACAAGGCCTTCACCTGGTTGAGCATGAGATTGACCCGGTGGTCCGGCGGCGAAAACGTGGTCGTGTCCAGGCGCGGATTGGTCGAATGCAGAATCCATTCGTCGTTGTTCTGCGGCGGCCAGACTTTGTCGGGCGACAAAAACCGGCGCATCGACGCGACGGACGGACAGCCGTGATAACCGATCTCGCTGGCGAAATGGCATACCGCCTTCGTGTAGAAGTCGTCTTTGAAATACCCACGCGGTCCCCAGAGGTGGTTCTCGGAAGGAAACTGCGTGCCGCCGTTGCGAAAGGCCGTCTCGTCGATGTAGGGGGAACTGGGGAGATAGACGCGTCCGGGATCCTCCTCCTGAAGCACGGCGGGAATCACCTGCCGGGTCAACACGTTTTGATTGGGATCCCCGCCCTGCAACCAAAAATGGGCTTCGTCGCACTCGTTGTCTCCGGCCCACAGAACCAGACAGGCGTGCTGGCGGAGGCGGCGCACGACATGCCGCACTTCCTCGGCCAATGTTGCGCGGAAGGATGCGCCCTGCGGATACAGGGCGCAGGCCATCGCGAAGTCCTGCCAGACCATGATGCCGTGCCGGTCGCACCAGTCGAAAAGGAAATCGTCCTCATAGACGTTGCCACCCCAGCACCGGATCATGTTGCAATGCAGGTCTTCCAGCATCGGCAGAATCCGCGGAAGGCGCTCCCGGTCCCGCCAGTGGAAGACGTCGGCAGGAACCCAATTCGTCCCCTTGACAAAGATTCTCTCTCCGTTGACCCGAAACACAAACTCCCCGCTCCCGGCGGCGTCCGTGATGCTGGTGCGGATCAACTCCACGGTGCGGATGCCGTGGGTGAAAGGCCGCTGGTCGATCACCGCGCCGTTTTTGGAAAGGCGGACCACCCCCTCGTAGAGATGCGGTTCTCCCGCGCCCCGCGGCCACCAGAGGCGGGGGCAGGACAGCGTGAGGGACAACCGGCCTGCGGGCGAAGCGAGGGCTTGGGAGGCGCGAAACTCCGATGCCCCGCACCGCCCCTCGACGGCAATCTCGTAATGGTCTGCGGTCCCTTCGGAGAGCCGCACCTCATACGAGAGCGTCAACTCCGCCGCCGCATGATCGGGAGCGAGAAGGGTGGTTTCGAGGTGAACCGTCTCCAGGCGTTCGACCGGTCGAAACTCGATCCGCACCGGGCGCCAGATGCCCGCCGAAACCGCACGCGGCATGATGTCCCAGCCATACATGTGCGGAGCCTTGCGGACAGAGAGAGAGTCCGGGTTCGCTCCCCGCGCCCGCACGTCGGCAGGATCGGCCAGCGTCCGGGCCTCCGCGACCGCAGGCCGGATGTGCACCAGAATCTCGTTGCGGGCTTTCAGGACGCTTCCGACCGGAAACTCGTGCGCGACGAGCATGTTCCCACACGCCCCCACTTTCGTTCCATTCACATAGACATCGGCAAAACAATCCAGACCTTCAAAAACCAGCCACGGCTCGACGTTCTCCGACCATCCGTCCACCGCAAATGCACGCGCGTAGAAGACATGCCGGTCTTCCAAGCCCTGAACGGCAAGGATGTTTTTCCCGACAAACAGATCGTCCAGCAACCCGCGGCTCTCCATGTCGGTCTCCAAACACCCGGGAACCGCGCAGGGATGGAGGGACCATCCCGCCCTGGTCAAGTCGTCAAAGGTGGAAACCCCGGCTGGCGTGTCACAAGTGGACGTCCACTGCCAGGGACCGTCGAGAGAGAGAGAGCGAGGAGACATGGAAATGGGGAGTGTTCAGGCGCGCGGCACGAGATCTGGAACCCGCGCTTAGCACACTTCGAGAGAGTCCCGGTCGGGCAACGCGGGGAACGGCTTGGAAATCGTCGTCTGATACCAAAAGGCGACCGAGGCAATGTCATCCTGCAAGGCGAGATACCGTCCATGACTCCGCCATCCGAGTGCCTGGATGGTCACACGCAGGTCCTTGTCAAAGCGGATCGGGTCGGTGATGTGCCAGCGATACATGCCGAAGCGTTGTTGGGATTGATAGAGTCCGTCGGGCCGGATCACCTGCGGAAGACCCGCGTAGGGTGTGGTGTATTCCTGATACTGCTTGGTGACCGAATTCTCGAAGTTATACGACCCGCAAAAATAGTCCTCGGTGCCGGTTCCGCAGATGGTCGGAAACTCGGTGTCGCCATCCATGAAGAACTTGATTTCCCCCTCGCCCCACCATCCCCTGTTGTTGACGCCCCACGCCATGTAGGTGCCGACATACTGCCCCTTGCCCTCGATGCCATCGACGATCGTGTACACCTCCTTGTAAGGCACGGGGTTCACCCGGCGGAACTGCGCGTGAAAATACCCGGCGTCCGTGGGCACCTCTTCGAGCGAGTAGTTGATCTGATAAAAGAGCACCATGTCCTCGAGGCCGATGTTTTCCAAAGTGATGCGGCACTTTTTCCGAAAAGGCATCGTCCAGTAACAGTTGAAAGCACTGCCGGGATTCACACACACCGCCAACGACGAAATCTGCGCGAACTGATTCCATCCGCAGGCAAAGAAGTCTCCGATCGGACATTCCACCGAGGGCGTCTCGCTGCCGTCCCAATAGATTCGCAGGATCGCGTGACGCCAGTGGCCGGTGGGCGTCATCCACATCTGCTGGATCACGCCGGGGCCGTCCACATCCATGATCGTCACGGTGGTGTCCGCCTTGACCCGGATGAGCGGACGCACCTTCCAACCCCTCCCGAGATCTCGGGAACAGCTGTTGGGTTCCCAGGGCTGACCGATGCGTGTGACTTCCGGCTGCGGCGTTTCGGAATGTTCCGCCATTCCGCCGCGACCTTTTTCCCCATACACATTCTCGGGCGAAACGGAGCGGGTTTGCGCTTTGGCGACAAGGGGCAGGCTGGAAAGGGAGAGAGCGAAGGAATTCATAAGTGGATTAGGGATGCGCCGCGACCCTGCGGCATTCTTGGACAAACGACAATGGACTTTTCAAGGAAACATTTGTAGTTTCTTCGGATGTCATGGCCACGCTGACCCGCTTTTATTCGCCACCGCCGCTTCCGGGGGCGCGGTTCCGGCCACGCGCCTACGGACTGCGGGAGGCGATGCGCCCGGGCTTTGTCAACCGGCCCCAGGGCACGGGCGACTACCTGGTCATGCTTTTTCACGATCCCGTGCGGGCCGGATGCGGCACCGATGCGGGCTGGGTGGCGTCCCGGACCCTTCATGTCTGGGGGCCGGACGACCATCAGTTTTACGGCCACGAGCGGCGGCGTTATGTGCATTCCTGGATGCATTGCGAGGGGTCGGCGGTCCGCCAATGGCTGCACCCCCATCTGCGGCGCCCGGTGGTGTTGAAATCGACGAACTCCTTTTTGTCGTTTCTTTCGACCCTCCATAACGAACTGACCGCCCATGCGGTGCCCGACGAGGTCATTGCGGAGAACCTGTTTGAGAACTGGGTGCGCGATCTGGACCGGGAGTTGGCGGGAGGCCGTCGTCCGCCCGCGCGGCTGGCGGCCGTCCGGGAGTTCCTCGACGCCCACCCCGGTCATCCGCATTCCCTGGAGGCGCTCGCGCGCATGGCGCATTGGTCGCCGGCGCATTTCTCGGAGGAATTCCGGCGCCATTTCGGCGCGGCGCCGATTGCCTATCTGATCCGGCAGCGGATGGCCCACGCGCGTCACCTGCTCCGGGACGTCGGCCTCACTGTGGCCGACGTGGCCCAGCGCGTGGGATACGACGACCTGTATCATTTTTCGAAACTCTTCAAAAAGCATTGCGGCATTTCGCCCGGCGCGGTGCGGGAAAAAGGGTCCCATGACCCACGGAAAGAGAGCGCGGGTCCGCCGGTGCCGGATTGACATCTCCGGGTCGTCCTGCCAATCTCGGCGGCATCCTTTCGGGACCTCCCCGGCCTTCTTATGCGAGATTGGACCAAGCTCTTTCGATCCAAGACCACCGTCACCCGGTGGAATGTCAATCTGGCGAATTCGCTGTCGCATTGCCTTTCGCTGGAAATGGCCGGGTGGCATTTTCGCTGCGTGGAATGTCACCTTTCCACTGGAACCTATCCGACCGGTCATACGAGTAACTGGCACTCGCACAACCAATATCAGATCGAGATCGTGGTTTCCGGCGTCTTCGAGTTTGACTCCGCGGATTCCGGCACGGAAAAGGCGGTCCTGCGTCCCGGAGAGGCGCTCCTGATTCCCTGGAAGCACGCCCACCGCTTTCGGTGCACGAAGACGGGGGTTATGATTGGCATTTCGTTGGATTTGATTCCCACGCCGGAGTCGATCCGCCAGAACGGCTGGCTGGTCACCCAGTTTCGAAAGACAAACAGTGTGGAGGTGAAGCAGCGCACCTACGAACTTCTCCATTCGGGACTCACGAACGAGGACTCCTCGCTGAGCGCGCGGGTCAATGCCTCCCTGCTCTTCTTGTTGCTCGCAGCCATTGTGACAAAGGCGATGCCCGTGTCGCCCGACGCGGAGGCCGATTCCCACAGCCGCGCCGTGGAAGCCCGCGGTCGCGAGACCATCGGACGGATCGTCAAACTCATGAACGACAACCTTGCGGCGGAAGTGAGCCTTGCCCAGGTGTCCAAGGAAGTCGGACTCAGTTCCCGGCAGATTCACCGCCTGTTTGTCCGCCATGTCGGCAAGAGCCTGCACGATTACCTCCTGGAATTGCGCCTGGAAGAAGCCCGCAAGTTGATCGGCATGCGAAATTCCGAATTGCAGATCAAGGAAATCGCGTTTGCCTGCGGGTTCAACTCGCTCTCGTATTTTTGCACCGCCTTCAAGCGGTTCTACGGGGTGACGCCCAGCTCGCTCCTTCTGCCGGCGGTGGCGCTCAAGTCGGGCACGACGTTTCATTTGTTCAAGACTCCGGAGGAAGCGCTCGCCAAGGATTTGCCGAACCGGACGAAGAAGCCAAAGTATCCCTATCCGTAGCTAGCGGTTCCGAAACAAGGCCTCCTGCTCGGCGGCAAGGAGGGCCCGGGAGTAGATTCGGCAGCTCACGAGAGCCGGGCTGAGCACCTCGAAGCGGGGTTTGATGGTGAGGTTGTTTGTGCAGGCGCCGCGAAAGTTCTCGCTCAGGCGTCCCCATCCGATCCGACGCTCGTCCCCGCCGTCACACAGCACTCCGTCCACCATGAAGGTCACGATGCCCGGGCCGCCGTCCACACAGATGATGACGCTTCCCCCGGCGGCGTCGGCCCACAGGTCCGGGTCCGACCGCCAGGCCAGTTCCGTGACGCCGTCGGACAGGACCAGACGCACACGGCGGTCTTCGGTCCATTCGATTTGAAACCCGCCATGCGCGGCATGCCAGCACCGGGCAATCCCCTCCGGTCTCCCCGGCTGCAACGCGCACTCCAGCGTGAATCCCGCACGCAGGCGGGCGGTTCCATGGGGCGGCGACGCCGACATGGCGATGAAAAACGGCAGCGGCGGCAGCTCAGACCTCGGCCGATCCGGGCTCCATGCAAAGCAGGCTTCCTTGCGGAGCGCAGCAGCGGAGAACCCGTCCGAACCCAAGCGCAGGGCGCGCGCGAGGGTGTCCCCCACGCGGTGCGAGCGGGCGATGGATTTTTGCGTCTCGGTGAGATGGATCGCCTCGCCTTCCTCAAGGAGATCGGGGTAGCTGATGCGCGCCTGGGGATCGTCCTCATAGAGAACGATCTCGGGATTCCCCCACACCAGCGTCACGCCATCCGGTCCGGGTACCTCCCACCCCCGGGCCATCCAGACGGGATTGCGATCAGAATAGCTGCGGCAGAACGCCCAGGGATTTTGTCCCATGTCCGCGCCGCCATTGTTATGAAACCAAAGTACATAGCCGCCATGCGCCAGCCGCCACACGAAACACGCCGCGCGGGGATGCTTGACCCGGCGGCCGTCCGCATACACCAAATACGCCGGCCCGCTCCATGTGCGGCCCCGATCGCGGCTGTAACTGCCCACGGGCCATCCATCGATGGAGCGATAGACCGAAAACAAGGATCCGTCGCCGAGTTCGCAAAGACATTGTTCCTCGGAAACCGGCCCTCCGCCCGGCGGCGTGCGCAGCCCTTTGTCGCCCTCGGGAAGCGTCACCCACGACGCCTCCAGCGGATTTGATTTTTCGAGCAGGTCGCCGGAACACACAAACGCGCCCTCCGAGCGGACAAAGCCACCGTGCCCGAAGGCTCCGATTTTGTGAAGCGGCAGAAGGACCTCCTTGCCAACAATCCGCGGCTTGCCGACATTCCAGAAAAGTCGCACGCGACCCCCGGTTGAGTTTGTCCGGTCGATCTCAAATTCCCGCACCGGAATTTCCCCGCGCTGCGCGGACCAGGTGCGCCCCTGATCGTCACTCCATCGAAACACATAGGATCCGTGGGAATCCATGCGATGGGTGATCCCGCCGACGAACGGCGGTTCGTCGGCGGGAAGTTCCCGAATGTTGTCCCGATTATACACATAGAAGGCAAAGATCCTTCCCGAGGGGAGCAGCAGTGGAACGACCCAGGAGGCTTCGGGGCCGGTCGGCGGCTCGATGCAAACCGGCTCCGACCACGTCTTCCCGCGGTCCTCGCTGCGGACGGACACCACATGCTGCCCGCTGGAACCTTCCTCGCCATCCCCGGTCGTGAGCACACAAACCCAGACGCCGTCCGCGGTTCGGACCACATAGGGTTGGTCGGCATAGTGACGGGCGGGAATCGGCAGCCCCTCGGAAAGCAGCCGGGAGTCGCCGTTTTCTCCGCGCCACTCCAATCCCCCACGGGTCGCATCGAGATTGACCGCGCCGGGAATCTCCGGCTCGCAGGGCGTCTCCACGACACCGTTGCCACTCGAAACCCCTGCCAATCCGTCATCTCGCATGCGTCGCAGCCGCCAAGTTTTGTCTTCCATGAAAAATGCCCTGTTCATTGGCGGGCGGACATCCGGTGATGACGAAACAAAGTCTCCATCTCGGCCGAAAGGAGCGCGCGGGGATAGATGCGGAAACGTTTCAAGGCGGGTCCGACCGCTTCAAACCGGGGTTTGACCGTGAGATTGTTCGCACAGGTTCCGTGAAAGGATTTGCTAAAGCGCCCCCAACCCGACGCCCGGAGGGTTCCGCCGTCACACAGCACGCCATCGACCAGCATCGTGATGATGCGGGGACCGCCATCAAGCGCGATGCACACGCTGCCGCCGGGAGCATTCGCCCAGAGGCCCGCATCCGAACTCCAGGAAAACTCGAGCCTTCCGTCGGACACCAGAATCCGCACGCGGCGATCCTCCGTCCACTCGAGTTGGAAGCCTCCCCGTGCGGGATGCCAGGACCGCGCGAAGACCCCGGGAGCGCCCGGTGTCACGGCGCATTCCATGGTGAATCCGGCGCGCATATCCGTTGTGCCGTAGGGAGGTTTCGGATTGATGGCGACAAAGAACGGCAACGGCGGCAGGTGGGAGGTCGGATGCGCGGGGGTCCAGTCAAAGGTGCTTTCCCTAACCAGGTCCTCCGCCGCAAATCCCTCCGGGCCGTGTCTGAGGGCCCGGGCCAGGGCGGCGGGCAGCGCGTGAACGCGGGCGACGGACTTTTGGGTTTCGGTGAGAAAGAGCGTGTCGCCCTCCTCGATGAGATCGGGATAACTAATGCGGGTCAACGGATCGTCCTCGTAGAGCACGATCTCCGGATTGCCCCAGACAACGGTCACGCCGTCGCGCCCCGGCACCTCCCAGCCCCGCGCCATCCACACCGGATTGCGGTCCTCATAGGCACGACAGGCGCGCCAGACATTCTTCCCCAGCACCTCGCCGCCATGATTATGAAACCACAACACATAGCCGCCGTGCGCGAGACGCCACACAAAGCACGCCGCGCGGGGATGTTTGACCCGGCGGCCGTCCGCATACGTGAGGGAGGCCGGGGTGCTCCAGGTGCGTCCCCGGTTGCGGCTGTAGGTGCCGACGGGAAATCCGTCGATGGAACGATACACCGAAAACAACGACCCATCGCCCAGTTCGCAGACGCATTGTTCCTCGGCGATGGGACCTCCACCCGGCGGCGTGCGCAGCCCGACATCGCCCTCCGGCAGCGTTACCCACGCGGCCTCGCGCGGGTCCGCCAGGTTGGCGAGATCCTCGGACACCACAAACGCGCCCTCGGACCGGGTGAACCAGCCGTGACCGAATCCCCCGACCTTGTGAAGCGGCAGGACGACCGCCCCACCGACAAGGCGGGGTTTGCCGACATTCCAAAAGAGGCGCACGCGGCCCCCGGTCGAATTCTCCCGGTCGATGGCAAATTCGCGCACGGGAATCTCCCCGCGTTCCTCCGACCAGGTGCGTCCCTCGTCGTCGCTCCAGCGAAACACATAGTGTCCGTGCGAATCCATGCGGTGGGTGATCCCGCCGGGAAACGGCGGATCGTCGGCGGGCAGTTCCCGGATGTCCTCCCGGTTGAAAACGTAAAAGGCCACGATCCTTCCAGAAGGCAGGAGCAGGGGCACCACCCAGGACGCCTCCGGGCCGGTGGGCGGTTCAATGCAAACGGGTTCCGACCAGGTTTGCCCGTGATCCTCGCTGCGGAGCGAAATGACGTGCTGGCCCCGGGATCCTTCCTGGCCGTCCCCGGTGGTGAGCACGCAGACCCATGCGCCGGTCGCCGTGCGGACGACATAGGGTTGATCCGCATAGAATTTGGCGGGGATGATCCGCCCCTCCCGCAGAAGCCGCGGGTCGCCCCGCTCCAGTTCCCATTCCAAATCGGCCCAACTGCATCCCGGATTGGAAACCTCCTCCGGCGGCATGATGCCAACGCCGTTTGTCCGGTCGGGCGCGTCCAACGCGTCTTCACCGAGACGTTGGGGCGGATTGAGGTCCAAAGAGACTGTCATCCCAAAATATCAACGCCGCCCGGCGGGTCCTGACCATGACTTCCACTGTCACAAACCGGACGAAAGTTTGGAAATTGCGACATGGCGGCTTTCGCGCCCGGGCGGCGTCCCCGCGCACGCCGGGCGTCGGGCCTGCACGGATGCAAGGGATCGCACGGCACTCGCAAAAGGCCGAGTCCGAAACACGTCGTTTTTTCAAAAGTCATTTCGACATATTTGAACCCTCGGCGATTGCCGTCGTCGGCACAATGAAGACGATGGGAAGGATGACGAAAGCCCCCTTAGGAAGACTTCTCTTAGTGAGCGCCCTCGCGGCCGCGGTGCCCGGATACGGCATGCAGGTTGCCAATGAAACCCAGGACGGCAACTATCGATTCTCTTCCGGATTCGCGACGGACACGCCGGTGGAAAACACGAGCCCGCTCTTCATCGGCGCGGCCTACGACTGGTCCGGCGTGGGTTGGATGACAGGCGTCACCTCGGGCAGTGCCACCACCGTCCGGGTCACCAACATCACCATGGTGAGCCCTTTGCATGCGTTCAGTGCCAGACACAATGGCATCTGGCAACTGGGCAACAATGCGCGCTTTGTTTCCGAGACCGGTGCGGTGGTCAACATCGGGCTCTCGACGGCCAATCCCGCGATTTCGATTCCCGGCCAGAATCATGACCTCAACATCACGCCGTTGGACCGCGCCCTTCTGACGGCCGAGGCGGTGACGCCCCTGCGGATTCTGGACGTTTCCAGCAACAACTATGTGGGAATGGATGCGCTCGCGGTGGGAAGCCACAACAAGACGACCGGCCAGGTGGTGGCCACCACCTGGATCGCCTCGGTCACACCGTCCAGTAGTTCCACCACCATCGGCCTCAAGCTGAACCAGACCGATCCCACCGTTTCGTTCCAATATTGGGAGGGCGGCGATTCGGGAAGTCCCCTGCTGATTCCCTATGAGGACACCCTGACGGTCGCCGGTTCGGCATGGTTCGCAAGCGGGGCCGGTTCCCTGCTGTCCACCCGCCCGGCCTACAACCCCACCCAGGCACTGAATGAACGGATGGCCCAGACCGGATATGCGCTCCGGTGGAGCATCTACGACAAACCGGCCGACGCCGCGAACACCGCCAACGTGTGGCAGGGAACGACCGGAGATTTCGCAGGCGCGACAAACTGGAGCCAGGGGGTCGCCCCGAGTCAGCTCCCGGTGGTCTTTGACTCCGGCGACAGCGGTGCCGTCCATGCCGTCAGCCTCTCCCAGAATGCTGCGGTGCGAGGCATCCTTTTCCGGGAGTCCCCGTCCACGAATGGCTATGTGCTTTCCGGCCCGGGCACCCTCACGGTCGGCGCTTCGGGCCTTCAAAACCGTGCGGCGGCCACGCAGGTCCTCCACACGATGATCTCCCTGTCCGAGTCTCAGAACTGGGAGGCCATCGGGGGCGACCTTGTGGTGAACGGCGCAATCGCGAAAAACGGCTACCTGCTTGTGGTTCAGGGCGGCCGGGACACAACCCTCGCCGGGACGATCTCCGGCTCGGGTGGCCTGGCCAAGGACGAAGCGGGAACTCTTTCGCTGGGGGCGGCGAACACGTATTCGGGAGGAACCTTCATCCACGACGGCACGGTGAAAGCCCTCGTCAACGGCGCGATTCCCACGGGCGGCATGGTGATCTTCGACACGATGAACCCGGACGCGACTTTGGATGTCAACGGAAAGTCCCTCGTCTTCGGAAGCATCAACTCCCTGCGGGGCGGCTTGGGAACGGTGGATATGAAGGGCGGTTCCATCACGATCGGGGGGAACAATGCCTCCTCATCCTTCGCGGGGGTTTTCACGGGGGGAGGATTTGTCACCAAGGTCGGCTCGGGAAACATCACGCTCTCCGGCGACAACAGCGCCTACACCGGACGGTTTGTTTCCGAAGGGGGCAATGTGGTGATCGCCGCGTCCAAGGCCCTTGGCGGCGGGGAGAATATCATCAATACCGGCGCACGGCTGCTGACCACGGACAGCCTTGCCGTGCAGGGCGACGCGGTGATTAGCGCGAATCAAAATTCGAGCACCACGATGAACGCCGGTTTTATTTCCAGCGTGGTCGTGGCCCTTGGGAATGCGACACAGGTTTCCTATCAGGGCGATTTCACCCTGGAGCGAAAGGGATCGGGAACCGGCCTGATCAAATATGCCTTCCAGACCGGCGGTTCCGGCGCACAGACCCTCCGCATCGATGGGGATATTCGCACCTCGGGAAACACCCTCGGGCGTGTCTCGCTCGAAAGCTGGGTGCAGACCAGCGCGGCGGCCACGGTGGATTTTCACGGGCGCATCAGCGACGCTGGCGGGCCGGTCCTGCAAGTGGTGACGACTGGCATCGCGGGCGGAACGACCAAGCTTTCCTCCGAGTCCGGCAATGATTTTTCCGGTGGCGTGACGGCACTGGCCGGGACTTCGCTGGTCATTAGCAACTCCGCAGGTTCGGCCACGGGAAGCGGCAGCGTGGAAATCCAGGCGAACGCCAGGTTGTCCGGCGCGGGAATCATGGCACCCACCGGCAGCAACGGCCTGACGGTCCTCGCCAATGGCCGTGTCGCTCCGGGGCTCGACGGCATCGGAGAGATGACGATTGACCTTTCGCAAACCACCGGAAAAGCCAATTTCCAAACCGGTTCTCGTTTTCTCTTCGACCTCGCAACCAACCATTCCAGCGACCAACTGACGTTCCTTGGCACGGCCACCGGTGACATCCTTTTTTCGTCCAATGTGATTGACTTCACCGTCTCCGGCGAACTCGCGCCGGGACTCTACACGCTCTTTGATTTCGACTCGGCCTACGCCTATTCCGGCGGGCTTGTTCTGGGAACGGGACTGGAGGCGTATGAAGTCAATCTGATTCATAACTCGACGAACATTCAGCTCCAGATCGTGCCCGAACCCGGCACGGCGGCGCTCATGCTCCTTGGCGTGGCGGGTCTGGGCCTTGCACGTCGCAAAGCCCGTAACTAAGAAACCAGAAAGAACCTTCTCCCTATGAAACGTCGTGCCTTGATTTTGGCCATTCTGTTTTGTCTTCCGTCGGGATGGAGCCAAGCGGCTGTCCGGATGCCCGCGATATTTTCCAACCACATGGTTCTGAAAAAATCCGCGGATGTTCCCGTCTGGGGCAAGGCCTTGCCTGGGGAGGACGTGACCGTGACCCTGGACGGACGCGCCGAAAAGACCACGGCGGATGCGGACGGAAAATGGAAGGTTCTGTTGAACCTGGCCGACTCGGGGCCTGGACCGTTTGTGATTACCGTGCAGGGGCAGAATACGGTTACGATCAACGATGTCGTTGTCGGAGCGGTGTGGGTGGCCTCCGGGCAGTCGAACATGGAATGGCCCCTGCAGCGGAGCAAGAACGCGGCGGAGGAAATCGCCCAATCCGCAAATCCCCTGTTGCGCCAATTTGAGGTCGTTAAGTCCGCCGCCCCGATCCCCCGCGAGCAATGCCAGGGTCGGTGGGTCGTCGCCTCGCCCGCAACATCGGGAGCCTTCAGCGCGGTGGCTTATTATTTTGGCAAAGTCCTGCAAAACGAACTGAAGATTCCCGTGGGCCTGATTCACACCTCGTGGGGCGGGACGCCGTCCGAAGCCTGGACCAGCGGGCCTTCGCTCGACACGCTGGAGGAATTCAAATCCCCCAAGGACGCCATCCTCGCCGAGGTCCAGGCCCATCCGGAACTGCAGAAACAATGGGTCGCGAATTTTGCGGAATGGCTCAAGGCCAACGGGCGCGAGGACAGGGCGAACGGGGACAAGACAGCGTTCGCCTCCCCGGAAACTCCGATCACGAATTGGGAATCCGTCCAGATCCCGGGTCTCGTCAAAACCGGAAAAATTTCCGGCATCGGTGCCGTCTGGATTCGAGCGGACATCGACATCGCGCCGCCTCCCGGCGGCAACCCCGTGGGACTGGACCTTGGCGCGTTGGAGGGTTTTGAAAGCATCTATTGCAACGGCACTCCCATCGTTTCCTTGGATTATCGGGACTATCCCGGAACCGGCCACATCCGGCGGCTTGGGAAATATAATATTCCGGCAAACCTGCTCCGGCCCGGAAAGAACGCCGTCGCGATTCGCGTGTATGCGCCCGCCGGGGAGGCGAAATTTCCGACGCCTATTACGATTGGCGGCAAGGTTCCCGAAGGCGGATGGAAGATTGCGGAGGAATATGCCCTCCCCGCGCTGACGCCTTCGCAAAGGGATGCGCTGCCCAGGCCGCCCGTCGCGCCCCCAGAGCCGCGGTGGGTTGCGTCGTTTCTTTTCAACGGGATGATCCACCCGCTCATCCCTTACGCGATCAGCGGAGTGATCTGGTATCAGGGAGAAACCAATGCCGGACGGGCCTTCCAGTACCGGACGGCGTTTCCGCTTATGATTGAAGACTGGCGCAAGGCGTGGGGGCAGGGGGATTTTCCGTTTTATTTCTGCCAGCTCCCCAATTACCTCGACAAGAAGCCGGTTCCGGGCGAGGGCTCCTGGGCCGAACTCCGCGAATCCCAATCAAAGGCCCTCTCCCTTCCGAACACCGCCCAGGCCGTCCTGATCGACCTCGGCGATGCCAAGGATGTGCATCCCCTCAACAAAAGGGACGTCGGGGAACGGCTGGCCCAAATCGCCCTGGCGAAGGACTACGGCCGGAACGTCTCCTTTTCGGGACCGGTGTTTCAGTCGGTGACGTTTGAGGGAGGAAAAGCCCGGGTTCTGTTCAGCCATGCGGACGGCGGCCTGGCGGCCCGGCCCGTTCCGGCCACCTATTCCGTGGCGAGCGGCGACAACCAGACCGCTCCGACGGTGCGCAACAGCCCGGACAGCGAACTCGAAGGCTTTGCCATCTGCGGCGAAGACAAAAAGTGGGTGTGGGCCGACGCAAAGATCGAGGGGGACAGCGTCCTTGTCTGGTCCGACAAAGTGCCCGCCCCCGTCGCCGTGCGCTACGGCTGGGCGGACAACCCCACCGTGAACCTTTACAATGGCGGCGGGCTGCCCGCCTCGCCGTTTCGCACCGACGACTTCCCCGCCTCCACGCGAAACTCCAAATTCAATGGAAGGTAGCCTGCAACCGCGGGACAATGCGCGGTCGCCGGCCGGGACGCTCTTCGTTTTGGCGCTCCTTTCGGCGCTGGCTTTTTGCGCGGCGGTCCTCGTGCCGCGATGGAAGTCCGGGGCCTCGAATGAGAAATCACGTTCCCCCGACGAACTCCTCGGGCAGGCGTGGGAGGCGTTTCAACAACTCGAATTCGAGAAAGCTTCGCGACTTTTTCAAGCCGTGCAGTCCGAAACTCCCAATGACGCGGAGGCGCATGTCGAGGCCATTTACGGGGAGGCGTCCTGCGCGAATCACCGTCAATCCGGGCGCGACCTGAACCGGGCGTTGACGCTTTACGCGGCGATTCAAAAGCAGCACCCCGACAGCCCGTGGGCGGCGTGGGCGGCGCTCGCCGCCGTGCGGGCCCGGCATCTCGAACCCTCGGAAACCGGCCTCCCCTACAAGGACCTCAGCGCCGAATACGCGAAGGTTTATCAACAATATCCCGACACCCCCGCCGGCGAGGAGGCCTTTCTTTACCACTGCCGGATCACCGCTTCGTTCGGGACCCGCGAGGAGGCTTCGGAACTCCTGCGGGAGATCGCCGATTTCCTAAGCCGCCATCCCGGGATGACGTACCAGCCCCTTCTCGACACCGTGGCAGCGGAGTGTCATCACATTCTGGGCCGGGAAGACGAGCGGATCGAAGCGATGGAGCGGTCGATCGCCACCTTCGAACGCGATCCGACCGTTCCCTTTTATGAGCTTTCCAGCGCCTACTGGAACATCGCCTATGCCGCGGAATTCGAGGCGGGGAACTTTGCCGTCGCCAGGAAGTATTATGAATTGTTCCTGAAAGAATTTCCCAATGAGGACCGCTCCTTTGGCTGCCGCCAGGCCCTCGCGCGCATCGACCGCGTGGAAAAAGCCTTGCGGGAGGGAAAGCAGCCCGAGGCGGAGTGGCTCGCCGCGCCGTCCCAATGAAAAAGCTCCTCGCAAAAATCACCTCGAAGCTCCCCTGGCTGGCCATCGCCGCGGTCTTTCTCTGGTCGGTCTTTTCCATCGTCTCGCGAAAAAAGAGCGAGCCGTCCCCGGAGGAAACGGTCATCCGTCTCGCCCATTGGCAACTCGAGCCCGGAGTGCGGGAAGGATTCTCCGAAATCGCCGCCGAATACGAAAAATTGCACCCCGGCGTCCGGATCATCCAGCAGGCCATTCCCGAAAGCACCTACGGCCAATGGCTAAGCACCCAGCTCATGGGCGGCACCGCGCCCGACATCGTCGAGGTGGGAATGGTGGACTATTCCCTTCTTGTCGTCTTCTACAGCCGCTATCTGCTGCCGCTCTCCCCCTACATCACCCGTCCGAACCCCTACAACGCCGGCACCGAATGGGAAAACGCTCCGCTTTATCGCACGTTCAAAAACGGAATGATCCATTCCTTCATTCCCGAGGTTCAGGAATACATGGTGATGCCCCTCGCGATGGGCAGCGTCCGGCTTTTCTACAATAAAACCCTGCTTAAGGAACTCACCGGTCTCGACACCCCTCCGGCCGAATACCGGGCCTTCATGGAAGTGGTCCGTACGATCCAGTCGCAAAAGATGCCGAACGGGCAGCCTTACCAAGCCTTCTCCGGCTCACGCTATCACTTTTCGCGCCTGGAGGACAGCATGGCAAACCCCCTGAGCTATGGCGCCATTCGGAAGATTGATTTCAATCGCGACGGACGGTTCAGCAACAACGAGATGTTCCTGGGGTTTCTGAGCGGCAAAATCGACTTTTCCGATCCTTCTTATCTGGCCAGGTTTCACATGGTCGAAGATCTGACGAAAATGTTCCAGCCCGGGTGGTCCGGGCTTTCCCGGGACGAAGGATTTTTCAGCTTTGCCCAGCAGCGCGCCGTGTTCACGGCGGCGGGGATTTATGAAAATTCGGCCATCCAGAGCCAGGCCGACGGCAAGTTCGAGCTGGGGATCATGGACTTTCCCGTGCCCACCCCGGAGGACCCCGTCTTCGGACGCGCCTTCGAGGGCAGGCGGTACGAAAAGCCGGAAGGCAACATGCCCATGGGGATTGTCCGCACGTCCCGACACCCGGACGTCGCCGCCGATTTTCTGCTTTTTCTCGCCAGCCAGAAGCAGAACGAAAAATTCAACGCACTGTTAAAATGGATTCCCATCGTCAAGGGGGCGAAGATCGACCCTTCGCTTGAGGTCTTTGAACCCAATGTCAATGGCGTCATCTCGGGGTTCGATCCCAACGCTTTTGGAAATTCGTCCGTGAGGTGGAGCCAGCTCTACTCCCTCTTTCTGATCCATCAGATTCCGTACGTGGATATGGCCCGGGAGTTTACGGAATTTTATCTCCATGACGGGCGGGAAAACTTCCGCAAGACGCTGCAAAACCGCCGCCGCTCCCATTCGCAGAACGAAACCCTTCTCACCGGACTCCGCAAGACCATCCTTGCGGGGCCGGAGGAGTCCGCGACATCCGCGGGGAACAAATATCGAACCATCCTCCGTCGGCAAATCGCGGATGAACATAACCTGCTCTTGCAGGAGCGGATCTTCACGGATCCGGAATCCGTCAAAGAGCAAACCCTGCACACCTACACGCCCGCGGCGCTGGAAAACGCCAGGCGGCGCTTGGTTCCGGCCCCGGAACGCCCTGAATGACATGATCGGAAAACGCATCGCTTGGCACCACGTCCGATACCATTGGGAAATCTATCTCTTTGCCGTACCGGTCGTTTTTCTTCTCGCGCTCTTTCATTATTATCCGACGGCCAGCAGCATTTACCACAGCTTCTTCCGCTGGAACGGCGCCGACATCTCGGAGTTTGTCGGGTTCAAGAACTACCGCGACCTCTTCGCCTCGACGACCTTCTGGCAGTCCTTCCGAATCGCGTTTCTTCTCGGTGGCTGGAATGTCGCGAAAATGGCCCCGGCCATCATCGTGGCCGTCTGGATTCACCGCTGCCGCAGCGAGCGCATGCAATTTTTCTACCGCATTATGTTCGTGGTGCCGATGGTCATCCCGTTTCTGGTCGTCGCCCTGATCTGGCGGACGTTTTTCTTCGAGGCCACCCAGGGCTTGTTGAACGCGGTTCTTGCCGGGACCGGCCTGATGACGGTCCTGTGCCGCCTCGACGCGTTTTTCCACTGGGGCGGGATTTTCGTCGAGGGCGTCCAGCCCGCGTGGCTGGGCGATCCCCGGCTCGTCCTTGCCGCCTGCGTCATTTGGGGATTTCCCTGGATCGGTTCCTTCGCGGTGCTCACCCATCTGGCCAAGCTCCAGAACATTCCCAAGGAAATCTACGAAGCCGCGGAAATCGACGGCGCCACGTGGTGGAGCAAATTTTCCCGGATCGAGGCGCCGCTTCTCATGAGTTCCATCTATCTGATGCTTGTCTTCGTGATTATCGGAACCATCAAGGATGCCAGCATGATCATCGCCCTGACCGGAGGGCTGGACGGCGGCCCGGGCGGACTGGCCACGGTGCCGGCGCTCTTCATGCTGCGCAAGGCGCTGGTGAATCAGGAAATGGGCGCCGCGTGCGCGGTGGGCATCATTCTCACCGTGGTCGTGATGACTCTGCAAAAACTCAGCGCGTATTTGCTAAGCGAAGAGCGGAGATCCTCGCCGGGAAGAACCGCCGTCCGACTCTTGGGACTGCTTTGCGCCGTGGCGCTTCTTGTGCTCCTGCCGGACTGGCGCACGATCGGCATTTTTCTTTTCATCGGGTGTTTTCCCTTCGCGGCCGTCTTTTCCTTTCTCCGCGAAAGGCTTCCCCTTCCGAGCCTTCCGGCGCTCCGGCTCCGCCGGAAATCGCCCGGTTTCTTATCCGAAAAAGGGAAGGACCTTTTCCTGCGATTTTTCAAACACGCCGGAATCTGGGCCGTGCTGGCGTTCGCGTTTGTGCCTGTCTATCTGATGCTCGTCGTCAGCGTGAAAACCAATCAACAGTTTTACGAAACTCCGGGAATCCTCACCTTCCCCATGCAGTGGCGGAACTGGATCGAGGCCTGGGGGATGATCTCGCCCAGTCTCGCCAATAGCATCTTTATCTCGACGACGAGCACCGTGATCACCCTTTTCCTCTCGCTCTGCGGGGCCTACTTCTTTACCCGCCTCCGCGTGCCGCTTTCGGGTTTCCTTTGGAACGCGCTGCTTATTCTTCTCATGATGCCGACGATCGCCAACCTGGTCCCCCTCTTCCGGCTTCTCGGCAGCATGAATCTTCTCAACACCTTTACCGCCCTGATCTTCGTGGGGGCTTCCAGCGGGCAGATCTTCGGCATCTTTGTCCTGCGCAATTTTATCGCCGACATTCCGGGCGA
Source organism: Chthoniobacterales bacterium (assembly GCA_014879575.1). GTDB lineage: Bacteria > Verrucomicrobiota > Verrucomicrobiia > Chthoniobacterales > Terrimicrobiaceae > QYQL01. Next base: position 44,443 of record JACSRU010000128.1, read on the forward strand.
CCTTTTCGAGGCGGCGGAAATCGACGGCGCGAACCATTTTCAGCAAATGATGATCGTCGTCCTCCCCCTTTGCGGCCCGATTCTCGGCACCATCGGGGTCATGCATTTCATCAACGAATGGAACGAATTCGTCCTGCCTCTCGTCGTGATGAGCGACACCGCCTCCCTCCCCGTCATGGTGCAGTTGCAAAGGCTCGCCGGGGAATATGTCAAATTTTTCGGCCCGCTTATGGCGGGATACGCCATTGCCAGCATCCCCGTGATTGCCCTGTTCATGTTTTCGATGCGTTTGTTCGTCAGGGGACTGACGGATGGCGGATCGAAAGGCTGAGCATCGCCCGGAAATCAAACGGAATTTCCCCAACACCACAAACCCCTTATCCCATGCGCCACATCCCTTTTTCACGGCTTCTCCTGTTTTTTCCCGTTGCTCTCGGGTCCCTGTGGTCGGCGGACATCCATCTTAGCCCGGAGGGTCCGGTTTCCACCCTGGAGGCGGCCCGCGACGCCGCCCGCCTGGCCGCGAAACCCGCGCGAATCCTCGTCGGCAAGGGGGTGTATCCGATCACGGAACCGCTT
>JACSRU010000093.1 GCA_014879575.1 Chthoniobacterales bacterium
CTCTCCCTACCAATAACGAAATTGAACATCAAGGCCTTTTTGCAAGAAAATGCAGCCTGACCCCTAGTTGCCCCTAGTTGCCCGCCCGAGGCCGTTTGGTCACGCCGGACTTCGTGGAAGCGGCCCACAGGCGGGGCATGAAGACCTTTGTCTGGACCGTTGACGCGCCGGAGGTCGCCAGGTGCCTGGCCGACAGGGGTGTTGACGGAATCATTACCAATCGCTCCGGTCTGCTCCGGCGGAACTTGCTGAAAAAATCGGGCTCAATCAGCGGCAGGAAGGTCGGTCAGGCGACATCTTAACAATTGTTCGACTTGCTTCTGGATTCGGCGGCATCCGCTTTGACGCGGCAGTTCCTCACAAACCTTCAGAATCGTTCGACAACCGAACTGGGGGGGAATCATTTCGCCTTTCTGGTTTTCGGGGTCGGGCCGCTGGCCGGAATCACTTTCAAGCCGCAAAGTTTCGCCGCCTTGCGTTGCCGTTCATCGAAGGATGCAAGGGCCGCGCAACCGGCTTCCATCGCCGCTGCAACGTGCCAAAGGTCCGCAGAACGCGCGAGGGTTGCCGCCGCGTGCTTTGCGGAAACGGATTCCGCCCGGTGAAAGACGGCCTCAAGGTCATAATCGGGCCGGGCCAGGAGGCCTTTTGCAAAGTCGCTTTCCAGAGCGTGCAACGCGCCGCGCATGGTGCCCGCACTGACGTCACCGCGCCCGTGCTTGACCCGGATCGCCGTCCGCAATTCCAATTCGAGCAAATGCGAAAAAGGAACGGGGGCCGTGGTGGAGTGGAGGATTTCCAAGGCCTCATCCGTGCGCGGTTCCGGCAGGTAGGTGGCAAGCAAAAGCGATGTGTCAAAATAGGTTTTCACGGGACCGGGTGTCAGTAATCGCCGCGCAGGTAGTCAACCAGTTCCGCCGCTGTTGCCCCTTTGAATCCCTCCGGGCAATAGCGTTTCATCCGGGCTTTATGGTCGGGCCATTCCAGGGGCTTCCTGCGTTTCTTTTCCGCCGGAGCGAGGATCGCAAAGGGCTTGCCGCGCTTCTGGATTGTCACCGGCTCGCCCTCGTAAATCCACCGTGACACGGTGGCGAAATTGTTTCGCAAATCGGCAACGGATGCGGTTTTCATGGTGATATTTCAATTATCATAAACCGCCGCGCCGTCAAGCGGTTTACCGACAGGGACCGGAACAGTGCCGTCGAAGTGGCCGGGATGGCAAGGAGTCACCATGACGAGCAGGGTTTCTTTTAATTGCAAATTCCAGATGGATTTCTTTCTTCGGGAAGAATTTTCCATAAATCCCGTCGGTTCCCTGTGGTTGATTGACCAAAGAGGTGGCGCGGAAAACGGAGCCAGGTTGAAACCTCGGCAACATCGTAAAGGGACTAAATCGCCTATTCTCCGGAAATTTGCAAGGCGGCACGTCCGCCGGGACGCAGGACCTTTGTCGGATTCCCCAGACAATCCAGACACGCCGCTCCGGGACATTCGATGCTTTCCGGAGTCATGTTAAGCAGAATCAATTCGCCCTGAAAATCCGCAGAGGCACGTTGCACAGCATCCGCATGATTAAGAATGACAATACGACGTCCGTCGGTTGTGGAGCTGAGAAATTCCGTAATACCCCATTGATAAGACGCCTGCCAGCGCGCCGCTTGAAAATGCTCAAGATGGGTGGCATAAAATTTCAGCCAGTTGCCAATAATGAGGCGTTCCATCTCGCTGATTTTTGTCAAATCCATCGAGAGCATGGGCACACCCGCCATGGCGGCAATCATGTGACGGGAAATATTGTCCGGGCTCTCCTGCGGATGCCAATAAGCCGGGTCGGCATGCACCGGAATACAATCACCCATTCCCACGCGAATTTTTACGATCCGTTGAAAATTATCAAGGAAGTCGAAGGGCACATCCCCCGCACGAAACTGCGTACCAAACGGCAGCATCGCCACTGTGGCGTAGCTCTCGCGGAATTCAATCAGCGCATCACTTTTACACTCGCGAATCGCGGCGGACAGTTCGGCAATAAATTGACTGGTTTCCCTTCCGCGCGGGGTGTCGCAATTCGGAGTGATTTGATCGAGAAAATCGATCTTCAGTCCGTCCAATCCGTGATCGTTCACGAGCGAACTCAAGCGTCTGATCATCTCCTTTTTGGCCGCTTCACAAGCGGGATCCAGTGTATAGCACCCTTCGTGGCAGATCGGGCCGCAGCACTCCTTGAACTCGCGATAAAACCGGCTTTTGGCACCGATCAAAAATGGCGTTGCCCAAAGCAAATACTTCAATCCCAGTGCCTGAACGCGGGCACGGTGGGTGTTGAAGTCGGGGAATTTCTTCGTGGAAAGAACCCAATCGCCGATCATCTCATACCACGTATCAATCGTTTGTGGTGAGACCCGCTTCATCGCATCGAAGCACCAGCCATCATCCACGATCAGCGTTCCAAACCCCAGTTTGGCAGCAATTTCTGCGTTGCGTTCCACCCAATCCTGCTCCACCGCAGCGTGTGCAGCATACCAGGTGCAGTAAACCGGCTTCCAGGCGGCAGGCGGGAACTTCGGCGCGGGCACATGGACAAAATGGCGCCATTCCGCCAAAACTTCCGTCCAGATTTTCCGGTGCCGATTGATTTGCACACAAAAAGACCGGTCCTCGGACGGCATCACGACGCGGAGGGTAATCTCATAGTTGCAAGTTTCCTGATTTACCCGGGCACAGATCGCGACATCATTTTGCAGGCAGTCCAAACCAACGGCGCAGATGTTCTGCTGTGCGCTATTCAGGAAAATCAAAAATGGAAAATCCCGCTGCCCGGCGCTTTGACTTTCGATAACCCACTTTACCCGTGGTTCCGGAGTTCGCAGTGAAGGGATCCAGTAACCTTGAATGTCAAGAATTGGCACAAAAAGCCGGAGAAAAACTTCCCGCTCCTCCGCTTCCGAGGTTATCTTGCGCACCTCGCAATCGCTTTCCCATTCAGCAACGCACCGCCACTCTCCATTGACCTTGCGCTCCAACTTCATGACCTCACGACCAGCCATGAGAGTCATCCTTTTGGTGAACCAATCTGAACTTCTGATTCAAATCCACCATTTCAAATGAGAAGGAAAAGCCAGTATATGCAACGGATTGGGGTGGCGTCATAGCGGTGAGACTACGACGCGGGGGGGGCATGTTCAACACCGAAGGTTAAGGGCGCAGGCATGACATATTAACAATTGTTCGACTTGCTCCTGGATTCGGCACCGTCCGCACCATTGCGCAGTTTCCTCAGGCGGCGGCGGGACAGATCCAGGTCGTTCGTTTCCAAGGATCGCCGGATTTGCTTTCCGCCAAGCTTAAAAAGCGCGTAGCATGGTGCGCATTGGAAGGAGATTTCTGTTTGACCAACGGATGTCCTCATCCGGTTTTTGGGGGTATAGCTCAACGGTCAGAGCAGGCGGCTCATAACTGCTTGGTTCACGGTTCGAATCCGTGTGCCCCCACGGTTTTTACTTCCAGGCGAGGATTCCCTTGGCCCAGGCCCAAACCAGCCCCTCGACGAGGAGCAGGAGGAAAACCATGAGAGTGAGGAACGCGGAGAATTCGAGTTTGAGAAATGCGGCGGCAAAGGGCATGAGAAAAATCGTTTCCACGTCGAAGACCAGGAAGACCAGCGCGTAGAGATAGTAGTGGGACTGGAACTGGACCTGTGCGGGGCCGGTGGAATCAATGCCGCATTCGTAACTGGCCAGTTTTTCGTGTCCGGGTTTGGGCGGGGAAAACAGTCTGGCCCAGGCCCAGGCGATGGCGAGCGGGATCAACGGGAAGATGATCGCGACGGCGAGAAAAATTGTCAGAAACAAATAATTCGTGTTCATGGATCACTTCTGAAGCGTGTTGATGATGATGTTTTTCACTGTTTGGCCGTTGCTCAGCGGGCCGATGAGCGCGTTCGGGGCAAGGCCCAACGCGAGCACGGCGAGGGCGAGGAGGACGACGAGAAATTTTGAGGCCGGGGCGGCTGTCGGGACGGTCTCCTTCGGGGCGGGCAGAACGAGAGCGTGCTTGAGGACGATGAGATAGTAGTAGAGCGACACCGCATTCATGGCGACGGCCAGGATCACGAGCCAGAGGTGGCGGCCGTTCGCAAGCGCGGAGGTGAAGAGATAAAATTTTCCGAAGAATCCCGCGAGGGGAGGAATGCCGGCAAGCGAGATCAGGAAGACCAACAGGCAGAGTGCGAGGACCGGAGAGGATTTTCCCAATCCCTCGAAATCCTCGAGGTGGGATCCCCCGCGTTGCTTTTCCACAATGACCACCACCCCGAAGGCACCGGCCGTGGTCAGGGCATAAATGATGACGTAAAAAAGGACGGCGGTCAGGCTGGGGGCATCGGCGGCGCACAGGCCAATGAGGAGATAGCCGCCATGAGCGATTGCGGAGTAGGCCAGCAGGCGTTTGACGTTGGATTGCACCAGGGCGGCCACGTTGCCGAGGACCACCGAAGCGGCGGCCATCAGGGCCAGCACCGGCGCCCATCCGGGAGCGAATTGTCCCCATCCGGCAGTTCCCGTCCAGTGGCCGAGTCCCAGGGTGAGGATTTTTGTCAGGATAAACACGCCCGCGACCTTCGAGCCCGAAGCGATGAGGGCCGCTGCCGCCGTGGGGGCGCCTTCATAGACATCCGGCGCCCAAAGTTGGAAGGGGACGACGGCAATCTTGAAGGCAAAGCCGAGGAGGGTCAGGGCGATGCCTGCAATCAGAAGGGGATCGGGATCTCCGGAAAGTTTTGCGATGACTCGCAGGTTTGTGCTTCCGGCCACACCGTAGATCAGGCTCAACCCGTAGAGAAGGAAGGCGGCGGCAACGCTGCCGATGAGAAAATATTTGAGTCCGGCTTCGGCGGAGGCGCGGCTTTCCTTTGCAAAAGCGGCGAGGATGTAGAGCGGGAGGCTTGTGAGTTCGAGCGCGAGGAAAATCATCAGCAAATCCTCGGTGCCCGCCAGGAGCATCATTCCGACCATGCTGAAGAGGAGCAGGGCAAGCGCCTCTGCAAAGTGAAGCTTTGGAAAGGACTCTGCGGCAAAGACGACGGAAACCAGGCCGAGGCCAAGGAGGACAAGTTTGAAGAGGCGGGCCAGGGGATTGAGGACAACCATCCCGTGGAGGAAATTTCCATCGACCGGGTGGAGGAGCAGGGCGGCGGCGGCGACAAGCCCGCCCAGCAGGGTCGCGGCGGTTATTGCGCCCCTGGCCTTGGGTGCCGAGACACCGATGCCAAGGACAACCAGGGCAGTGATCACCAGGAAGGCTTCGGGCGCGAGGGCGATCAGAAGATTTGTCATTTTGTTGTCACCTCCTGGACGAGATGGTGCATGAGCGGTGCTTGGAAACTTCGCAGGATCGGATTCAGAAGCATCGAGGGAAAGACACCCAGACAAACTGTCACGGCCATGAGAAGGACGGCTCCGAGCTTTTCCGGAAATGTGATCGGATCAAAGGACTGCGGCATGGGTTCTCCGGAGGGATAGAATGCCCGCTGGAGTGCGCGGAGCGTGAAGGCGACGGTGATCACGATCCCGACACCCGCTGGAACAAGCAGCCAGGGGAACGCAATCCAGGAACCTTTCAAAATCGTCAACTCGGCGATGAACCCGCTGAATCCGGGGAGTCCCATCGAGGCGACGGAAGCGATCGTAAAGGTGAGCGTCGCAAAGGGCAGTGCCTTCAGAAGATCCATTTTTCCCAGATCCGCAATGTCGCGCGTGTGGGTGCGATCATAGATCATGCGTCCGACAACCGCGAAGAGGAGTCCGCCGATGATGCCGTGGGAAAACATCTGGAGCACGGCACCCCCCATGCCAGCCCGATTCAGGGTCATGAGGCCGAGCAGGACGAATCCCATGTGTGCGATGCTCGAGTAGCCGACGGTGAATTTCAGATCCTTTTGAGCCAGTGCCACGAGGGCGCCGAGAACAATGCCGGCCGTGGCAAGAATCGCGAACGAAGTCCGCCACTGCCCGAGACCCTCGGGAAAGAGCGTCATAGCCACCCGCAGGGCGGAATATGAACCCAGCTTCATGACCACGCCGGCCAGGAGCATGGAGACCGCCGTTGGGGCGGCGACATGGCCGGTTGGCGCCCACGTGTGCAGTGGCCACAGACCGGCCAGCACGGCGAAACCAATGAACATCACAGGAAACGCCCAGGCTTGGAAGCCGGAGGAAAAGCCCCCCCTCGAAAGCACGAACAAATCGAAGGTCTGGGCGCCGGAAACCGCATAAGTCGCAATCAGGGCCAGGAGCACAAGCGCACTGCCGGCCACCGAATACATGGTCAGCTTCATCGCGCCGTATTCGCGGTTTGTGGAACCCCAGGCGGCGATGAGAAAATATTTCGGGATGATGACGATCTCGTAAAAAACGAAGAGAAGGAAGAGGTCGAAGCTTTGGAAGACCCCGTAAACGCCTCCGATAATGATCAAATAGAATGCGAAGAATGCCCGCGGGCGATGCGTGACATTCCAGGAAAAAAGCACGCCCGTCACCGCAATGATTCCCGTGAGCAGCAACAGGACAACGCTGATGCCGTCGGCTCCGGTAAAAAAGGAAATGCCCAGTTGGGGGATCCACGGCAACCACGTGAGAAATTGGTAGTCTGGCGCGGCGGGGGAGTGGTCAAACGACAGAAACGCGAACTTCGCGCCTCCGAGACCGGCGAGCACCGCAAGAAGGGCGATCCATTTGGCGAGCGAAGCCCGCCGCTCCGGCAGCAAAAGAATGAGGCCGGCTCCGAGAAATGCGGAGAGAAATGTCGCGGTGAGGATCATGGCTTGTTGAAAAGGGCGATGAGCAACTGTGGAAAGATGCCGAGCAGGAACATCAGGCCGATGGAGGGGACGACGGTGAGGATTTCCGACGCGGTGAGATCGGGGAATTTCGACCAGTGTCCGGGCAGGGGACCGGCAAAGACCTTTTGCAGGATGTTGAGCAGGAAGACGGCCGTGACAAAGAGGCCGATCACGGCCAGTGCGGCCGCCCACCAGACCAAATGCAGGGTGCCACCAAAAATCAGAAACTCCCCGACAAAGCCATTCAGTCCGGGAAGTCCGAGCGAGGAAAAAATGGCGATGCCCATCAATCCGGTGAATACCGGAGCCACCGCCCGCAGCCCCCCGAAATCGGCCATCCCGCGAAGCCCCCCCGAGCGGCGTTCAAGAAATCCGACAAAGCAGAAGAGGGTGGCGGCGGTGAGGCCGTGGTTGAAAATCTGCAGAAGGACCCCATTGGTCGCCGCCGCCCGGGCGGCGGGTGCGCCCAGCGGAACAGACGCAACGGCAAAGATCCCGAGCAGGCAATATCCGAGATGATTGATCGAGGAATAGGCAAAGAGACGCTTGAGATCCGTCTGCGCCAGCGCGGCGAAGGCGGAGAAGAGAATGGTGGCAAGGGCCAGCCAGAGCAGCGGGGTTGAGAGTTCCTGCATGCGCTGCGGAAACAACGGCACAAGCAGCCGCAGAAATCCGTAAACCCCCATTTTCGACATCAATCCCGTGAGCAACATGGTGACGAAGGAGGGGGACTCCGAGTAGGCGTCGGGAAGCCAGGTATGGAACGGCACCACGGGCACCTTCACGGCGAGACCCAGGAAGATGCAGCAAAAAACCAGCAGGCCCGCCGGGGGCCAGCCGAATTGCGCGGCCAGGAGGGGGTCCACCTTGGGTCCGAGCATTGCGAGATGGATCAGATCCCATGTGCCGGTCGCCAGTTGGATTGCCAAAAATCCGATGAGGAGCGCGATGCCGCCGAGAAGAGTGTAGATGAAGAACCGGAGAGCGGCCGCCGTGGCGGCTTTTGTTCCAGGTGAGCGGATGAGGAGGAAGGCCGGCACGAGACTCAGTTCGTAGTAAACGAACCAGTGGATGAAATTCAGCGCGGTGAATGTCCCGAGGAGTGTGGTCTCGAGAAGCAGAATGAGCACGACATGCAGCTTCGAAAGACCGGGGCCGGCGGCCAGAAGTGCAAAGGGGGAGATGAGTGCTGTCAACAGAAGCAACATCAGGCTCATACCATCAGCTCCGACAAAATACTCGATTCCGAGGGAGGGGATCCAGGCGTGGCGCTCGAGAAATTGGATGCCTCCCGCCGCGCGGTCGTAGGTGATCGCCAGCGTGCCCGCAAAGGCGAGAACCCCCGCCATCACGGCGAGTCCCACCGCGCGCGCAATCCGGCACGATGGCGCACAGGCGACGAGGAGGGCACCAAGAAAGGGAATCAGCGTAAGAAGAGTCATGTGAGCAGCCAGCCGAGAATGACAAGGAGGAGAAGTGCTCCGACGCCAAGGAACCGGAGATAGGCCTGCACGCGGCCGCTTTCCCATGAGGAAAAAAGGTGCCCGCCATCGCGGAGTCCGTCGCAAATGCTGTCGAAGCCGAGATTGATCGAGAAGCGGTCGAAAAGGTCACTCCCCGCCGAGGCCATGCGGGAAAGGGCCCCGACCAACCGGACGATCCCGGAAAAAATCCAGCGGTCGATCCAGACCGCGAGGTCCCCGAGCCAACCCAGCCACCGGACGACGGTTGCCTGGTAGAGCTCGTCCACATGAAAGCGCCGGGCAAGGATCGCGAACCCAAACGCCCAGAATCGCGCGAGGGGATCCTCTTTGCCGACGCGCCTGTAGAGCAGGTAGCCGAATCCGATACCGGTGGCCACAATGAGCACCGAGAGCCCTGCGATGGTCAGGAAATCGTGTGTGACCAGCTTTGCCAGATTGAGCGTGATGGCGTGTCCCGTGTAATGCCCGTGGAACCACGGCCAGGCGGGCGTCGCGGGGATCGACATCAGGACGGCCGCCGCCGCCAGGAGGACGAGCGGAATGGTCATCACTGCCGGGCTCTCGTGCGGGTGGGCCTCTCCGCGATAAGAGCCCGCAAAGACGTAACACATCTGCCGAGTCATGTAGAATGCCGTCAGAAAAGCTGCAGCGGCCGCCAGGAAGAAAGGCCCTTGTGAGACCGGCCACTGGTGGGCCACATGGAGGATTTCATCCTTGCTCCAGAAGCCCGAGAAAAAGAACGGGACGCCGCACAGGGCCATCATGCCGATGGCGTAGGTGACAAATGTCACCGGCAGAAATTTTCGCAGTCCGCCCATGTTTCGAATGTCCTGTTCCTCGTGGACTCCGTGGATGACGGATCCGGCGCCCAGGAAGAGGAGGGCCTTGAAAAAGGCGTGGGCGATCAGGTGGACCATGGCGGCCGTGACGCTTCCGACTCCGAGGGCAAGCATCATAAAGCCAAGTTGGGAAACCGTGGAATAGGCAAGGATCCGCTTGATGTCGGTCTGCGCCACCGCAATCAGCGCCGCGAAAAACGCCGTGAAGGCGCCGATCCAGGCCACGGTCGTGAGGGCCACTGACACGATGCCGGTTGCGGAAAAGACCGGGAACATCCGGGCAACCAGAAAGACGCCCGCAGCCACCATCGTGGCGGCGTGAATGAGGGCACTGACCGGCGTCGGACCTTCCATGGCATCCGGGAGCCAGACATGCAGGGGGAACTGCCCGGACTTGCCCGCCGCACCACAAAAGATGAGAAGCGCGATGCCGTTCGAGACCGCGAGCCCCAGGCACACGGTTTTCGTGGCCAGGGTCGTGAGCGCCGCCTGTTCGAGGCAGCCGTTGCCGTTATCGTAAAAAAGCAACGTGCCGGACGCGGAAAAAAGCCAGAGCATTCCCAGCAAGAATCCCATGTCCCCAATCCGCGTGGTGAGAAACGCCTTTTTCGCCGCCGCCGCCGCCTCGGGCTTGTGAAACCAGAATCCGATCAGCAGATAGGAGGCAAGACCGACAAGTTCCCAGCAGATGAATGTGAGCAGGAGGCTGTTGGAAAGGACGACACCGAGCATCGCGGCGGAGAACAGGGACAAAAAGCAAAAGAACCGCGTGAAGTTGGGATCTTCCTTCATGTAGCCCACGCTGTAGATGAAGATCAGCAGGGAAACGAAAGAGACCATCAAGGCCATGCCTGCACCGAGGGGATCCAGCAGGAGGCCGAGGCTCAGGGTCTGGTCGCCGAGACTCAGCCACGGGAAGTTCCAGATCTCGCTCACCGTTCCGTGGGGACTTCCCTCCTGGCCGAGCGTCCGCAGAAAGGCCAGCAGGCTGACAAGCGTCGCCGCCGCCTGGGCTGTAATGACCAGACCGGCTGCCACGGAGCGACGCCCGCGCTTCATCAGGGCTGTCCCGCCGGCGGCAAACAGCGGAAGCAACGGGATCAGGGCCAGCAGGGACAACGGGGAAGTCTTCATCCTTTTAAGTTCGAAGCGTCGTCCACCTCGACGCTTTGGATTCTGCGGTGGACAAGGATGATGATCGCCAGGCCGACGGCGGCCTCGGCGGCGGCTACGGCAATGGAAAAAATCGCGAACAAAACGCCGGTGAGGTCGGAGGGATTCCCGGAAAACCGCCAGAAGGCGATGAAGTTCAGGTTGGCCGCGCCGAGCATGAGCTCGATCCCGATGAGGATCATAATGGCGTTCGAGCGGGAGAGAATGGCTGCCAGACCAAAGGCAAACAGGATGGCTGAGAGGGCGAGGAGAATCTGGAGCGTCATGAGTTTTTATCCTCCATGGCAAGAACAGCGGCTCCGACCAGCGCCGCCGTCAGCAGGACTCCGACAACGATCAGAGCCGCCTTGTAGTCGCCCATCAGGGCATGTCCGATCTCCGCGACGGGTGCCGATGCCGGACCAGGCAGGGATTTTTTGGCGATGGGGCTCGTGAAAAGGAAACCAAGGAGCACCCCCAGTGTCACAAATCCGGCGAGTGCCCCGCCTGCGGGTCCGAGACCGGAGAGTGCGGTGTCGGATTTCGCGAGTCGTTCCGGTCTTGTGAGAAGGATCGCAAAGACAATCAGCATGGCCACGGCTCCGACATAGACGAGCAATTGGACGAAGCCGACAAACTCCGCTCCCAGCGCAATAAAGAGGATGCCGAGGGCGATGAAGCTCAGCGTGAGGCAGAGCGTCGCATGGATGAGATTCCGCAGCACGACAGCGGCCGCCGCCGCGAGAAGAAGGACGAGGGCCGGCAGAAGGACGAACCATTCTCCCAGGAACTTCCCGGGGTCATCGAAGCAGGTTTTGAGGGATTCGCAGATCATTCGGAGAAAAGGTAGGTGCGCCGGGAAACGGAGAAACGGCTTGTAAAGGAAAGGCCCAGGACCAGATAGGGGATCCCCACGACCACAAGGGAGAGGAACCAGGCCGCTGGCCCGCGTCCGGCATAATGCCAGCAGGCGGCGGAGAGAAAGGCGGCAAAGCTCATCGGAAGGAGAAATTTCCAGGCGAAGGCCAGCAGGTGGTCCACGCGAAGCCGGGGAAGTGTCGCCCGCACCCAGACCATCGTGAAGGCGACAAAGCAGACTTTCCCAAAAAACCAAATCCACGAAGGCACGACCGTCAGAAAGGGAAGGGGAGCCTGCCATCCGCCGAGGAAGAGGGTGACAAACATCCCGCAGATCGCAAACATCCCGATGTATTCGGCCATGAAAAACGTGGCGTATTTGAAGCCGGAGTATTCGGTGAGGTGTCCGGCGACGAGTTCGGACTCCCCTTCCGGGAGATCAAAGGGGCTGCGGTTGGACTCCGCGAGGGCTCCTATGTAGAACAGGAGCGCCGCAGTGAAGCCCCAGGGCGTGGTCACAAACCAGTGGGGAAGGAATCCGGCCGCGAATCCCCCCTGGGCGGCGACGATCACCGATGGCGAGAGCGAGCCGGCGATCATGGCCGCAGTGACGGCGGAAATGACGAGTGGAATTTCGTAGCTGATCATCTGCGCGATTGCGCGCATCGCCCCGAGCACGGAATACTTGTTGTTGCTGGCCCAGCCCGCCATGAAAATCGCGACTTCGGTTCCGGCTCCCACCGCAAAAAAGAAGAGGATTCCGGACTCGAGTTCCACAGGCACCATGTCTCGTCCATACGGAAGGATGGCGAGCACCAGAAGGGCCGGGACCATCATGACCACCGGAGCCAGAAAATGGACGACCTTGTCTGCGGCGCGGGGCACAAGATCCTCCTTGGTGAGCATCTTGATGCCATCCGCCACGGGCTGGAAGAGGCCGAACGGACCCGCGCGATTCGGGCCATAGCGGTTCTGGACGCGCGCAAGGATTTTGCGTTCCATCACGGACATCAACGCAAAGAGACCGAGAAAAACCCCGATCACCGTGCCGATGATGAGAACCGCCGAGAGGATGGCCAGCATTCCCTCCGGCACGCCGAGCGATCCGAGAACGCGCAGGAACGCATTTTTCAGTTCGACGGGAGCGCGTTCGAGAAGTTCCATCACTTGGTTTCCTCCGGTGGGTGAGCGGCCTTCGCCGCCTTTTCAGCGGTCGCCTTGCGTGCGGCCTCCGCCTTGGCGGCTGCGGCGGCTTCCTTCTTCTTCCGGTCGGCTTCGATGCGGGCATCCGTTTCGCTTGCCTCGGTGGGATGGATGCCGTGGTAGTAAGCGTTGGATTTTAACAATTTCGACTTGTCGAGAACGAGGGAGCCGAAGCGGTCGAACGAACTGAGTTCGTAGTCGGTATCCATCCGGATCGATTCAAACGGGCAAACCTCGACACAAATCTGGCAGCTCATGCAGACCGAGATGTCTATGTCGAAAATCCTCGGGCGTTTGAGTGGCTTGCCCGCCGCGTCGCGATCCTGGATGATATAAATGCACTGCGGGGGACATTCCTTCTCGCAGATTTTGCAGGCCACGCATCGCATGCCCGCTTCGGGATCCTCCCCGTCGAAGACCAGGAAGGGAAAGCTCCGCGAATTCTCCGGAAGTTTCGGACGTTCCTCCGGGTATTGTCTGGTCGTGAGGCGGTCCTTCTCGACGTAGCTTCCGAGAAAATTTCGCGCGGTGACCACGAATCCTTTGAGGAGGCCGATTCCGGGGAAGTTCATCGGTCCACTTCCCCCAAAACGATGTCGATGGACCCCAGGATGACCATGACGTCGGCGATTTTCGTGCCAAGGCAAAGTTCTTCGAGCAGGGTGAGATTGATCAGGCTGGGGGGGCGGACGCGAAACCGATAGGGTCGGTCGCTGCCGTCGCTGATGAGATAAAAGCCGAGTTCGCCTTTTGGTCCTTCGATGCGTCCGTAGGCCTCCCCGGCCGGAGGACGAAATCCCCGCTGCTTGGCTTTTGGATTGACGACGGGACCGTCGGGAATTCCGACGAGTGCCTGTTTCAGGATTTCCACCGATTCGCGGGCTTCGAGCACGCGGATCATAAACCGGTCGTAGCAATCCCCGACACGGCCCCGCGGGACGCGAAACTTGAACCGGCTGTAGAGCCCGTAGTTGTCCACCTTCCGGATATCGTAATCCACGCCGGCGGCGCGAAGGATGGGGCCGGACAGACCGCCGTTGATCGCGCGCTCCGGCGTCAGCGGAGCGACGCCCTGGAGCCGGGCGAGGAGGATTTCGTTGCCGGTGAGCAGGGCCTCCATTTCGTCGAGAAATGCCGGGAAACCCTCCACCAATTGGCCGGCGGACTCCAGCCAGCCGGAAGGGAGGTCGCAACGACAGCCGCCGAAACGCATGTAGTTGCACATCATGCGGGCACCGGTGAGGGCTTCGAAGAGATCGAGAATTTTTTCGCGTTCGCGGAACGCATACATGAGGGCGCTCCCCCAGGCACCCATGTCGGCAAGGATAAACCCCATGAACGCCACATGGTTTTGCAGGCGGGTCAACTCGGCGGTGATGATGCGGATGTATTCCGCACGCTCCGGGACCTCCAGGCCGGCAAGCGTCTCCACCGCGAGCGTATATGCCCAGTTGTTGGTGAGCGGGCAGATGTAGTCGAGCCGGTCCGTATAGGGGACGGCGGCGAGCCACGAGTTCCCCTCCGCGATCTTTTCATGATTTCGGTGGAGATATCCGAAGACCGGTTGGAGCTTGACGACCGTTTCCCCGTCGAGGGTGACATTCATGCGGAAGACCCCGTGCGTCGAGGGATGCTGGGGTCCCAGCGAGACATCAATGGTTTTGGCGGGTGAGAAGGACGAAAGAACGCTCAAGCGACCTCCTTCGGCGGACCCACCTTGGCAAGAATTTCATCGTGCGGAGTCGGCTCGTATTCGTAATCGTCCGGAGCCACGTAATCCTTGCGCATCGGATAATCTGTGAATTCCTCCCACATGAGGAGGCGGCGCAAGTCGGGGTGTCCCTCAAAATGGATCCCGTAAAGATCGTAAATCTCGCGCTCCTGGAAGTCCGCGCTTTTCCAAACCGGCGTGAGGGAAGGCAGCGAAACCTCGTCGGAGCGGTTGCCTGTCCGCAGGCGAAGAATCACGGGGCCAAGCCTTTTGGCGATGGAAAAGAGATGATACACGACTTCCAAATAACCGGGCACCTCGCGCTCGATCGTCTCTTTGACCTCGGACTCGACGCCATCCACCGTCTCCTTGCGCACCACCACCTCCCTAACCTTCTTTGGTGGCCAGTCCACGCCACTCACGTTCGAGCAAAAATCATACCCCAGCCCATCGCGCAAAAATTTTGCCACATCGAGAGCGTCCTTCCCGGCCACCAGGAGCGAATGCTGCGCGCAGGGACTTGGGTTTGTGAGAATTCCGACGTCCGCAGAGGGAAAAGCCGACTGAATGGCTTCGAGGATTTCCGTCATTCCAGATCCTTTCTTGCAGGGGCGGGCTGAAAAACCTGCGGATTCAAGGGAGGCTCAAGATCGTGTGCCCCGTAAGTCGGGACCGGGTAATCCCCCGCCTCGCAGGTGTCCGTATGCCGCGCGCGATTCGGCCCGAAAAGCCGCTGGGCCTGGATTTTTTCCTGAAGCTTCACGAGCCCTTCCAGGAGTGCTTCCGGGCGTGGAGGGCATCCGGGGATCGCTACGTCCACCGGAATATACCGGTCAATCCCCTTCAATACATTGTAGCCTTCCTTGAAGGGTCCGCCCGAGATCGCGCAGGCTCCCATGGCGATCACATACTTCGGCTCGGGCATCTGATTGTAGAGCCGAACGACCAAGGGTGCCATTTTCTTGGTCACCGTGCCGGCGATGATCATCAAATCCGCCTGACGCGGGGACGGACGGAAGACTTCGGCGCCAAACCGCGCGAGATCGAAACGGGCGGCGGCCGTGGCGATCATCTCGATCGCGCAACAGGCGAGACCGAACTGCAGGGGCCAGAGCGAACTTTTCCGGCCCCAGTTATAAAGATCCTCGAACGAGGCGACAAAAATGCCGCGCTTCTGCAAATCCGCCTTGAGTGCTTCGTCCACCATGCTTGAGCGTATTAGTTTGTCTTATACATAATCCCTCTGGCGAAGCAAAAGGATTCCGTTTCTGACTTGTGTCAAAAATCCTTCAATGAGAATTCCCGGGATTCGTCCGACTCAGTCCGTTTGCCGGACAACGATTCGGATTCCTTCCTGGGCCACGACGGAAATTTTTTTTCCGGACTCAATGAGGCCGCTTTCCGCGACGACATCCATGCGGCGTCCCTGGATGACCGCCGTGCCGGCCGGGCGAAGCGGGGTGACGGATTCTCCGCATGTGCCGATCAGATTTTTGGTGGGAAGCGCGTTTTGCGTATTCAGCGACTTGTTCAGCATCATTCTTTTTCCCAGTGGGGTCTGCGGAAACAGCTTGAGCCAGAGAAAAAATCCGAGGATTCCCAGAATGACAAGGGCGGCAAATGCGGCCGTTCCCCAGAATGCACCGTAAGCAAAATAGCAAAGGACCACCGACGCGAGGAGGCAGAGTCCCCCCAGCGTGCCAAGGATCAGGCCCGGCACAAAAACTTCCGCGGCGATCATCAAAAACCCGACGAGGACAAGAACAATGATCCCCTGCCCAATCATTCTTCCTTCTCCTTCGGTCCGATGGTGCGTTCGCCGACAATCTCCTCCTGCAAAGTTCCCAGGAAATAGAGGGCCGAGTCCGACGTGCTTTTAGCGGCGCGACCGGCCGCTCTGCCGACATTGTCGAGGATTCCGGCACCGCGGCTGATCGGGGTGGCCTGCGCCCGGGCGCGGGCATCGGGATCCGGTTGGAGAGGGTCCACGACAGTTCCCTTCCGAGCGGAGAGCCGCATTGTCCCAACGGGTGCTCCCATGCGATCATAGAGCTTCACCGTCCAGAGGGGTTCCCTGCTGTCGGGGTCCGCACGGAGTGTGTAATCAATCCAATCAAATCCCAGTTCCGCCCTGGTGGCCTCCTTGTGGACAGTCTGAAAGATGGCGTCCGCATCGGTGGCCAGCGCACTGGCATCCAGCGGCGCGTGGCCAGCAAGTTCGGCCAGGCCGCGCAGGGGGGTCCGCTCGGAGGTGATTTTCCCATTTGTCATCACCACTTCCCGCACGCCGCCCCTCGCGGAGGAATCGCTCAGGAGATAAATCCATTCCTGCGGCTGGGGGGCTCCCCGCTCGCCGCGGATCTCCACCACTTTTGCCGTGGCGGCGTAGGGTTGGGACTCCAAAACCTTGATGCCCGAGAGGGCGGGGCCGGCCGTGGCGGCGCCAACTCCTGCCGCCAGGGCAAGCAGGATCCGGAAGGATTTTTGAAACATGGGAGGCATCATCCCCCAGGGAGTCGTTTTTTTCCAATGAAAATCGGCGTCGCCGATCAATGCCACAGAGGGAGTTCTTCCAGGACCACGGGCAGCCCGCGTCTTCTGAACGGCAATTGTTTCATCCCCGCCACTATGACGGCGAAAAAACACGCCCCTGTTCCGGGGCGGGAACAACTTTATCCCGGAAGATGGCGGGGAATAGTGTAGCCGCTGACAACCTTCAGCGCGTTATCAAGCGACATATCTCCCCGGCATTCTTTTGACATGGTAAGAAACGGTGTGCGCCAAGATTCGGGAGGGTCTGGCAGCGATGCCGGCAAAACCAAGCCAGTCGCGGCCTTCGATCAACTCCGTTGGCGGAACGACCGCATCACCGATTCCAACGTCCAGATGAAACTTGGTGAATACCCGCCCTTCAAGAGCCACGGCGCGTTGCGCTCCGCAAACAATCGGGCAAGCAGTCGGTCAAAGGAAACCTGCCTCCGCAATCGCTGCAAGTCCGCTCCTTCGGCGGTCGAGGTCGTTTTGAGCCGTGTTTCCAGCGCCACGCGAAAAGCAGCGGCGGTAGCGTATTTGCGGGGCTGGTTGGTCACGCTGCTTTGAGACGTTTCCGCCCGGAGCGAAGAAACTCCGGCAGCCTGTCGCGGTAGCGTTCAATATCCGTATCCGTGACAAGGCCGCGTGCCTTGGCTTCCGTAAAGGCTTGGGAAAGGATGTCAGCCGGAATGTCCTGCCCGACATCGACAATGGCGCGAATCGGACGAGTCACCCGATAGCCTTCCCGTTCCTCGATCTCATCGCGGGAAAGATCGCTATAATGCAGCACCAGAATAGGCGGAATCTCCGCGCTGCGGCGAAAATGGAGGGGAACGGTCATGTGCAGCTTGGACGGCATGAGGTCGGAAAGATCGTAAAGACTCACGCGGGAGCCTTTTCCGCATCACTGGTGCTCGCTGTAGGGATCGAACCTACGACTCCCGCCGTGTGAAGGCGGTGCTCTACCGCTGAGCTAAGCGAGCCGGAAATTCGCAGTATCATGCAACAGGCAAGGAGCCGATTCAAGTTTGATTCCCGTCATACACCCCGAAAAAGTGGTGATTTCGAGTGACAAATTTTTGAGCTTTTTCGGTCATTTTCGCCCCTGTCGATTTTGACAACAAAAAGCCCGCAAAGCCTGTATTTATCATGGTTTGCGGGAGATTTCTGGGTCGGGAAAAATGGTGCGCGATGCAGGGTTCGAATACGTGTATTTTACAGAGTAACTTGACATTTTTTGCGTTTGGGTGTCAAATGGGTGTCTGAAACGCTAAATGACCATGACACCCACCCCGAAACCCATGAGCGAACGAGGCCCGGTTGAAGTCATCGAGAGCCGGGGCGTCCGCATTCCGATCTACCTCAATCCCCGTCGCGGCAAGGAAAGCTATCTGGTGACCTACTTCGCCAAGGGCGAACGGAAAAGGGAACGGGTGGCCAATCTGGCGGAAGCCCGGAAGCGGGCCAAGGCGCTGGTTCCCGAGCTTCTGGAAGGCAAGGTGCATGTCTCCTCGTTCACCCTCAAGCAAACCACGGCGATTACGGATGCCGTGGAAATGCTCCAGCCGTTGCGCGTCAGCATCACGGAAGTTGCCCGGCAATACGTCGAGGCGCACAAGATTCTGGATGGCGTGTCGATTCTTCAAGCGGCGGAATTCTACGCCAAACACCGGGAACAAGAAAAGCGCCGTGGCGCGTTGCAGCCGATCACCCTCCCCGATTTGGTGACGAAATACCTGGAATCCATTGAGGGCCAGAAATCGAGGCGTTATGTGGAGGACCTGACATCGAAGCTCCAGCGGGCAGCCAAAGCCTTTAACGGCGAAATCCGGGAAATCCGGGCGGACGATCTTGACCAATGGATCAGGGGGATGGCAGGCGCGGGAAAACGCACAAAAAACAACTACCGCATGGCAATGGTCACGCTGTTTTCCTACGCCCGCGACAAGAACCATCTGCCGCGCGGCGAACAGACTGAAGCGGAATTCGTCACCCGGTATGACGACAAAAAGGGCGGCGTGATTGGCATTTACACCCCGAAAGAATTCGCAACCCTGCTCAATTACGTGGATGAGCGGTTTTTGCCTTTCGTCGCCTTGGGCGGTTTTGCCGGTCTGCGGAGCATTGAAATTCTCCGGCTGGAATGGAAGGACATTTGGTTCGAGAAAGGATACGTCGAGGTTGGCCGGGACAAATCCAAGACCGCGACGCGGCGGCTGGCTCCGATCTGCCCGGCCTTGGCGGAATGGCTCAAGCCCTATGCCAAGAAAGACGGCCCGGTTTTGCCGGACATCCGCAATGAAGTGCATTTCGGACGGCTGTTCAGGGCGGCCAAGCACACCCTCAATAACGAAAAGGGCAAACCGAGGGTGGAACTGGTCCACAACGGGCTGCGGCATTCGTTCTGCTCCTACCGCATGGCGGAAGCAAAAAGCGCCGCCCAGGTCGCGCTAGAGGCGGGAAACAGCCCAAAAATGCTGTTTGAGCACTACCGGGAGCTTGTAACGGAAGCGGAAGCCAAGGAATGGTTTTCGCTCACGCCGAAAAAGGTGCGGAGCCTTTTCAAATGAGCCAATGATTTCAGGAATTGCCAATTCGTCCGGCCGATTTTAGCCTACTGACGTTCATCCAAGCGAATCCCTCCCAGTCCAGAGCGAACTATGATGACAGTCACATCAGACAGACGAGAACGCAGAGGATCGGTTTTTCTCGCCTTGGCGCTTCTTGTGGTGGGATTCCTGTTCATAAAATCCCCTCTGGAGGAAGCCCTGAAAGCGGGAAAAGTGGCGATGGATTCGGTCATTGGAACCGCATGCGTCCTGTTTGTGCTGTGGAGGGTTTTTCGTGGGGGCAGGATTTCCCTCAAACTGGCAAAAGGCGTCACGATTCTTTTCGCCATATTGACCGTCATCGTGGCTGCGGTCGCGGTGGGCACGCTGTGCATGGGCAAACCATTGCCTGTGGCTCCGAACATTGGAAACAGCCTCACCTTCTTGTCCTGCGCCGCCGCAGTCGGCTTTGCTACGTGGGCCTTGTTCTTTTCGGCGGATGTGAAGGCGTTCGTGGCCGCGCGGCAAAGTGAGACAGAACGCCGGAAATTGAAACTTCCCGCCAAGGTCTGACCCACACGCTCTTTTTTTCCTACCCGGCAGGGCTGCTCCGGTTCGGAAAGAACCGGCTACCTCAAAATTTCGTCGAGAGTGGCTTTGGTGGATTGCCGGAGGGCGTCAAGGACTTCGCGTTTTCGGAAAAGCCGATGCCTGCCGAGTTTGTATGAAGGCAGCAATCCTCGGGAGACATACTCACGCAGAGAGGAAAACGGCACGCCCAACCATTCCGCGGCTTCCCGGATTGCGATAAATTCGGCATTCTCAGATACGGTTTTTTTCCTTTTCGACTGCATGGGTGAGGCATGGGGAAAGATGGTTGGATGAAATCTGAAACGGGCCGGATGCCGTGCGGAACGCTACGGCATCCGGCGGCGGTGTTTCAGCCAAGTTTGATCTTGTTGTTGCGAACGTAGTTTTTGGCCTGGGTGAGAATGGCCTGTTCCTGACGTTCCGGTTTCATGTTCGGGCTGATGGTGGCCCGCAGGCTTTTCGCTAAGTCGGCTTGTTCCGGCTTTTCCAGCCACGCCTTGACCTTGGCGGAATACCCTTCCTTCTGCTCCTGATCCCTCATTTTGCGGAGAAGAAACTTTCGCTCCAACTGCTCGCGAGGGAGGTCCTTGACGTATTGCACCAAGTCGGGTTCCGCCTTCATGAAAGCGTTCAACTTGCTGTCGATTTCCGGGTTGATTTTGAACTGTTTGGCCAGTTCTTCTTTTTTCTTCGGGGATGCGATTGCCATATTGGGATGGTGGTTGATGCGCGGCGTTTTGGTTTCCGTAGCCGTGCGGGTTGACGGGTTTTTGGATTTTACGCCTTAGAGGTGGCGGGTTTGAGATTGGGGGTCGTGTCGTCGTCCTCGTCGTCGAACACGCTGCCGCGCCCGCCGCCGATTTGCTGCATGACGGATTTCAGGAAGCGTTGGGCGACCTTGCGAGGATGCAGCCGGGTCATCTCGGCGTTGATCATGGTCTGCACGAGCTGGCTGGTCGGAACACGGATTCCGGCGTTGTTGACGATTTCCGACGCCTCCTTGAAGGTGGCGAAGGTGTCTTCGTCGAGGGTGACAGTGACGTTGGCGGGTTTGTTATTCATGGGCGATGGCGGGTTGCGAGGTTTGGGATTTGGGCGGTGTGATTTCGGAGAAATTTTCCGCCCGGATGGAATAAAGCTCCCGGTTGGTGTCGGGGTGCTTGTAGAAAGACAACCGGCCTTCCACGACAAAGGCCGTGCCCTTGGGGAGCGCGTCCGCCAGTACGGGGGCAAGCTCCCCCGAGGCTTTCACGGTGATGGGGATGGCCTCGTTGCGGGCGGCGTTGTGGATGGCGAAAACGGAGGCGAATGTCGCCGTGCCGCTGTCGGTTTTGAGGATGCGGGGTTCGTCCGCAGAGCGGAGACTGATTTTGATGTGGTTCATGGGATTCATTGGGTGAGAAGGGCGAGGTCCTCGCGGCGAGCGAACGGAACGTGGAAAAGCGCGGTCAGCCTGCGCCGCTCCAGGGCGTCCAGTTCGGCGGCAAATTCATCGTTGAGCCGCATCTGAGAAATCAGGAACGCTTGGCTCTGGTCGGGCGAATCGGCGAACAGGACGATTTCGCACGGATCGGAAATTTCTTCCTCCCATTCGGGCAGAGTCGGTTCCACGCTCGAAAAAATATCGTCGTCTTCGACCCTGGCCGGTTCCGGCTGCTCGGGAGCGGGAGGCGGCTTCGGGGTTTCGTCGATCTGCTTTTTCAGCCGGTCGATTTCCTGTTCAAGCCCCTGCACCTTTCCGGCCTCCCGCTGTAAGGACTCGATGCGCTTTTTCATGGCGCGGTTCTGTTCCTGCAAGGCTTCGGCATAGGCGCGTTGCTGCGCGTTCATCATTTCGTTGTCGGCCTTCACGTAATAGGACGGCGAGGGATTGGAGGTTGCCACGGCGGGGCCAAGCGGCAGCGCGTAGGGCGGATCGGGCAAATAATTCCAATCCGGGGATTGCTCGCGGCGATAGACCGTATGGCGTTCGTGCATTTCCTCCGGGTAATTCGGATCGGTGTAGCGTCCGACCGGATAGGCTTTCACCGTCTCCGGGGTGCGGACGGCGGCGAGCCGCTTCCCGGAAACATTCGTTCCGGGCACGACGGCCACGGATTGGGCTTCCTTGCGGGTGGCGCAGCCCGCGCACACCGACAGGGCAAGAATGGGAATGAGGTATTTCATGGTTTGGGTTGGGTGGAGTTGGCGGCGGAAAGGCCGGTAGTGGCTTTGGCGATGTCCACGGTCTGCGTGACGTAGAGGTAAAAGAGCGTTCCGGCGCTCACCCGAACGTAATACGGGTCTTTTTGCAGGCCCTCCAAAAGACGCTGGGCGTAGATTTGCCCGCCCGCCTGAATGCCTGCGGAAATGGCGTCCGTCCACCCTCCGTTCTGAATCACCGTGGCCCCGCCCGTCAGCGGGGAAATCAGGTTGGTCGTTTCCGGGAATGCCCCCGCCCCCGCCGAAATCATCGAGGCAAGAATCGCCTTGGCCTCGGCGTATTTGTCGGAGGCGATCATATATCCGCGCAAACCGGCGGAGCCGTCCGTTTCACCCCATTGGTCGCCGCTCGTGCCATCCGGCGCGTAATCGAGGACCGTGCCGGAAAGCGGCAATTCGCGTCCGTCCTGAAACACGAGAACCCACTGGCGTTCGGAGCCGATGCGTTCGCGGGCGGCCGATTTTTGCGCGATGCCGTGAACCTCGGTTCCCGCCGGAAGGACGAGCCGCCCATCGTGCCAGACATCCTCCGTAATCAACCCGATGATCGGCGTCGCAATGTTGGTGGATTCGACGGTATTGACCAATTCACACCGCAAGAGGCGTCCGAAGGGCAAATACAATTCGCTGCGGGATTCCTCTTTGGTGGCAAAGATCGTTTGCGGGATGGGCGGCGGCGCTTTGGGCGTGGGCGCGGGCCGGGCGGCGGTGCGTTCTACCGGCATGGGAGGCTGCGCCTGAGAGCGTGCCGGTGCCGTGGGCGGAATGTCCTCGGTGAACGTGTATCCCTTGGCGGCGGTCGCCTGCGCGGGAACGGCCACGTTGAGCGGCTCCTGGGAGCGGTGGCCTCTCCCGGAAAGGATGAAGGCGAGGATCACCGCAGCGGCCAGCAGAAATAGAATCAGCCTGCCGGTGGGTTTTTGGAAGAATTCTGTCCAGAGTTTGCGAAGGTTCATTTGAAGTCTCCTGTCAGGGGTTGGGATTCGGCGCGGACAACGAGGACGTTCCATTTGTTATTAGGATCGAGGTTGTTCCGGCCTCCCTGCCCGTTGCCGGTGATGGCGAAAAATGCCGGGGTCACGGACTTGGGCGGCATGACGCCGGACGCATCGGCCAGGGATTGCGTGTAAATCCGTTCGTCGAGGCGAACGGCCAAGTCCTGCGGCTTGTAGTAAACGGCGCTATCCGATGTGTTTTCCAGTTCCAGGCGGAAAATCAGGGTGTCGTCCTGCTCGAACCGCCACACGTCCCGGACCCGCACGGTGAAGTTGTCGTAATAATTCATGCTGCCGGGGGCCGCGTGCATCACTCCGGCCAGCGCGTCGGGATGATTCTTTGTGAACAGCGGATACGCCTTGGCTTTATCCATGAGGGAAAGCAGGCGTTCCGGCACGATGGCAACCCGGCTGCCATCCTTCCCCTTCCGGTCGTCCTGATAGAACGTGACGTTGTAGAAGGGGTTTTCGGACGCCTTCAAATGCAGGACGTAAGCCTTGCGGTTAAAGATCACCGTCAGATGATCCTCGGCGTCCTTCTTCAGCGCCCGGATGGTGAAATAGAAATTCCCCGGCGTGAACGAAATCAGGAAATTGGCATTGGGCTGATCCTGAACGGCAATCGACTTGGCGTAGAGCCCCGAGACTTCCGACGGAAACATGATGGTTGTGGTTCCCGACTTTTCGGCCACCGAAATGTCATAGATGACAAATTCATCGAGCGGTTTTTGCACGATTGGCCCGGCGTGTGCCGTGACAACGATCAGCAAGGAGAGGGCGAGGTATTTCATAGGGGCTTTTCGGTATAGGTGAAGTCCTGCACAACGAGCGGGAGGCGCCCGTTGCCCAGGAGGTCGGGATTGCGGATGAACAGAAATTCGATCTGGAATTTGACCGGCTCGCGGAATTCCAGATTCTTGAGCGTGCCGGTGCGAACAAGGTTACCCTCGGCGCGGACGCTGACGGCCTCGAAGGATTGGCCCGCGCCGTCCTTGATCTTGCGCGTGTTGAGAATGTCGATCTTCGTGACTTCGACTTTTTGATGAATCTGCTTCTCCTTGAATTCCGGGTTCTGCGCCTTGTAGAGCGCGGCGGCTTTTTTCCGGGCGGGATCT
The DNA here is from genome assembly GCA_014879575.1 of Chthoniobacterales bacterium. Classification (GTDB taxonomy): domain Bacteria; phylum Verrucomicrobiota; class Verrucomicrobiia; order Chthoniobacterales; family Terrimicrobiaceae; genus QYQL01. The sequence goes on from JACSRU010000093.1 coordinate 24,070, forward strand.
TCGAGGTAAATCCGCTTCAACAAGTCCGACAAATCCGGCCCCACGGGATTGCGTTGCAGAAGAGCCAGGCACGCGAGCCGGACATGGTAGGCATGAAGGTTTCCGGCTTCCTCGAAACCGAGCAGGGGCGCATAGATGAGCGTCCCGCCCGGATCGAGGATGACCACCTTTTCCTTTTGTTTCATGGCCTGCACGGTGAGATACGGCGATGCCACGGCAAACCCGACGGCGATAATGGCAAGTGCCATCCAAAAGCGGGCGGCAATGGCGTTATTGGTGATGGAAGTAACGGCGGATAATTTCATGGGATCAGGTGTTGCGGGTGGCGAGCGGGGAATCCGAAGGCAAGGATTGGGCTTTTCTGGCGTGGGAATTGAAGGCGGCCTGCGCCGCGTAAGGGGTGGCAATGCTGCCGGGATGGTGGGATACGGTGCCCCGGTCGTTGTCCACGACGGCGAAGGCATTCGGGGCGGTCTGGTGCGCCACCATTCCCGGATTATCGGGATTGCTGACGGTGCCCGATGAAGCGGGAGGAACGGGCGGCGGTGGTGGAACCTCCACGGCAGAGGCCGTGGAACCGCCCATCGTTCCGGCAAGGTCATTGGCGATGCGTCCCGCCGCGTTCGCGGCCCCGGCTGCGGCCTGGGTTCCGGCCAATGCGCCCTGCACGGCGGTGGAACCTCCAAAGGTGGCGACTGCGCCCGCCGCCGTGAGTCCCGCGCCCACGGCCAGCCCTGCGGCCTGCATGGAGCCTTGCACTCCAGCTTGAAGGGAGGCGGTCGTGCCGCTGACTCCCTTCATCACGGCTCCGGCCACGAACGGCACGCAAAGATAAAAGAACACCGTGATAATGGCGGCGAATGCCATGATGAACGGGAAGAGCAGCCAGTTCTGAACGACGATCATGTTTTGCGCCACCTGCACCAGTCCGCCCGTGGTGATCGGGGCAAAGAGCAAATCGCTGATTGCGACAATCACTATGTCCACGAGACAAATCGCCACATGCCACAGCAGGACGGTCAGCGAAGTGACGCAGAACTGGATGCCGAGGGATTGCGTATAGGAGAAGAACAGGAAGCCCAACAGGAGCGGCGAAACCGCGATCAGGCCCGCGATGGCAAAGTTCTGAAAGAACGTGAGCACCACGAGCATGAAGCGGCCCACGCCCTGAAAGAACATGCCAATGGCGGCGGGAACCACCTTTCCCAAATCCGTCCAGGAGTCGGACGGCTGGTTTTCGATGCGGGAACGAAGCAATTGAACAAACTTCGCGTCCCGCGCGTTGGTGAATTTGTTGCGCATTTCCACGAACGCCTTCTGGCCGCCCTCCATCATATAGATGGAAAAAAACAAAGCGTTCTGCTAACCTGCCTACATGAAGACAAGGCAGGCGCGAAAACGACGCATGAAAGCCTATTCTTATATTCGGTTCTCCACGCCCCAACAAGCCGAAGGAGACAGCCTGAGGCGGCAACTGGAAATCAGCGAAAAATACGCCGCCAAACACAATCTCGAAATCGACGATTCGCTGCGAATCACCGACCTTGGGAAATCAGCCTATACCGGGAAGCATCTGTCCGAAGGAGCCCTGGGGGCTTTTTTGAGGGCGGTTGAAGGCGGGAAGGTCGAGGCCGGAAGTTTCCTGCTTGTCGAATCCCTTGACCGGCTGAGCCGGGCGGCAGTGCCCAAGGCGCTGCGCCTGTTCCTGACCCTGCTGGAACACGGCATCCAGATTGTGACCCTTGCCGACGAACGGTGTTATTCGGAGGAATCCGCCAGCAAGGACATGACGGAGATGATCATCAGCATCGCCATCATGTCGCGGGCACATGAGGAAAGTCAGAGAAAAGCCGAACGACTGGCGGCAGCCTGGGCCGAAAAGCGCCGGAATATCGCGGACGAGAAACTGACCAGCGTCTGCCCCCGGTGGCTGAAACTCAGTGAAGACCGCAAGAGCTACGAACTGATTCCCGAGAGAGCCAAGATCGTGCGAGAAATCTTTGACCTGACTATGCAAGGTGTGGGGAGAAGTGCCCTGGCCAAACGTCTCAATGCCCGGAACGAACCCGCCTGGACCAAAGGCAAGCGCCTCAAAGCTGGCTGGCATCATTCCTACATCGCCAAGATTCTCAGCAACCCCGCCGTCATAGGGCGATACCAATCCCACACCCACGACAAAAACGGGAAAAAGATCCCGGCAGGTGAAGTGATTGTGGATTATTTTCCTGCGGTCGTTGACGAGGCCTCGTATTACGCTCTGCTGGGACGATACCAGCCCCGCGGCCGATATGGCACTTCCCACCGGATAAACAACCTGTTCACCAACCTGATCTTCGATGGCAAAACCGGCGATCCGGTCCGCTATGTGTGCGTAACCGACAAGAGGCGGGGCAAACCGTGGCGCACTCTCATGAGCGATGCCAAGAGGCTCAATCCCAAGGCAAAGGTCGTGGGGTGGTCCTACCCCCATTTCGAAGCAGCCTTTTTGAAGTTCATCACGGAGCTGGACTGGAAGCAGGTGGCCCAACAGGAGCAGAACACACTCCTACTTGAAAAACAGCGTGAGGCGATCATTCTTCAGGGCAGACTGGAGGAAATGGAGCAGCGACTGGAAAAGTTCGCGGAAGCCATCGCCAGTTCCGAGGAAAAGCCCACTTTCCTGATTAAGAAAATCACCGAGACGGAAACCGAACAGAAAGCCCTTGGGGCTCGGCTTGTGGAGGTGAGCAAGGCGATTCGCAAATTGGATCGCGACGAACAAAGCCTTCGCGAGGACCAGCACAAAATCCGGCAACTGGTGGCCGAAAATGGAGAACACGAGGATCGGGATGTGCGCCTGCGGCTTCGGGAGGAAATCCGGCGCAAGGTCAAGAGCATCACGATCCACCCGGAACCAGCGGGAAGCAAAAGGCGTCCGTCTTTCGTGGTGACCTTCGTAAATGGCTGCACGACCTGGGTTCGCACCAGTCCCGTGGCGATTGGCACCAAGGCCACCCTCCTCAATCGTGATCCTGACGTCCTCGGGATTCGCTTCCAGCCACCGGGTGACGCGCCGAGTCCGCTGGATGGGATGGTTACCGACCCCGACGATTGGGGAGACCAGGACTGATTTTCAAAGCATTGACCTTGCCTGGACAGGATGAGTCCCGGGGAAAGGGATATTTTGTGAAGGAAGCAGCTTACAACTTCGGTGACCCTTGACATCGGGATTGGCGAAACCCAATCGCCCTACTACTATTCCGGCCATGGACGAAAACGAATTTTGGCAATTGATGGAGGGATTGGATCCCGCAGATCGGAACGGCGACTTGAAGCGCCGTCTCTCCAGCTTGGAACCGGAAAATATCGTGGAGTTCGGTCGGGCCTTTCAATTGGCGGCGGCCAGGGCCTACGACTGGGCGCTTTTCGGCGCTTTTAAACTCATCCACGGGGGCACCTGCTCCGAGGAGCTTTTCGACGCCTCATGCTTCGGGTTGGTCTCGCGGGGCAGGAAGGCCTACGAGGATGCTCTGGGCAATCCGGACACCATCGCCGAGTGGCTGAAAGTCGAAGACCAAATCGAGGGACAGGATGGAACCGACACGGCTTTGGAGATCTACGAGGCGAAGACAGGGTTGGAATTCCCCGTCTTGGAATATCCCCACATGAATCCCACCGGCGACGAGGATCTGGTGGAGTTCGACGACGGATGGCCCAAGGCATTTCCTCGACTCTATGCGAGGTTTGGAGCGGTGGCGAAAGCCTAGTCGCGAACATTTCATCGCGGATTTCTCCGGCGACTCCACCCACAGTTCTGGAACGTCACCGCGCCTCGACAAAATTTGGCACCGGGGTTTGGAGCACTGCGCGAACGATTTTCGTCCACATGGCAAACAGCACGATCATAACACCAATGCGGAATTATTTATTGTCTCCAACATGTTTTCATCATAGACTTCTATTAATTCGAGAGCGCGGCTAGAACAGCCGGTAAGCCTCCGATAAGTCAGTCGTTCAAGCGCGAAGGTGTTCCTGATCCTTCGAGGACGCGAGCCGACCCACGTCCGGGTCGGCTTTTTTGTTGGCTCGGTTAACCGCAGAAAAACCAACTATGAGCGCACAGCCAAACCCTAGCGATAGCCTGCCACTCGGCGAAACCGATGCAGGGAAACCAGCCACCGGCACCAAACCCGCCGCAAAGCACTCCACCAAACCAACAGCGAAGCCCGAGCTCATCACGAAGGCAAGTCCGATCAATCCCCAGTGGACGCAAGAAGCGTTGAACGTAGCCGGATACCCCGACGTCATCGCTGAAGCTCTCGCTCCTGCAGTGAGCAAGGTCATCGCGGATGAAATCCAACGGAAATTCTCCGCTGCCAAAATCGGTCGTTTTGCAGCAAAGGCTTTCGTCTCGCTTCGCAAAAAATGAACTCGCCGACAGCTACAGTAACGCAGGGCAGGGGGCGGCAGAACGCCGCCCCCTATCCGGGCTCTGAGGAAGAACTATATGCCCAATGGGTGAAAACCGCCATTTTTGCGGTCTTTACTCATTGGGCTCAGAAAAAGCGGGACGCTTCAGATCGTATTTCAAAAGAAATACGGTATAACACACTAAACCAGATTTTCGGCCATGCCCGGCGTCCCGCCGCCCTTCGGGGAAAATCTGGTTCAGTGTGCGTGGGGGCGAGACCCCCTCGGACCCCCAAAATATGCCTCTCCAAGACTCTGGAGAGGCGGCCTGACGGCCCCATATCGACTCATGTATTTTGTGAAAATCGACACGATTTCGATAAAAAACCGAGACGGTTTTCCATCACTAACGCTTCATTTTCGGAAAAATCCGAAAATGATTTTCTCAATGCCTTTGCGCCAATAGCGGGCAAAATCCCATGAAGAAATACGTCACCATCCGTGTTCAAAAGCTCCGCGATTGGGGCAACGGTTATGAGAAAATGGAACGAAGAATCCGCAGAAAGAAGGGATTCAGTGAGTTCGTCACGAGAAAAATTCGAGGCGTTGAGGCTTCAATTGCTCACGTATTACGCAGAATCATTACGCTCAACTCCGATCCAGAGCGCAGGAAAAGAATCACTATTTGTTGCAAAAAATCTGAGTGGAAACCGGTTCAACTGACGGCGAAAACAGCCAAAGAAATAGGAGCCGACAGTGCAGATTATGTGGTGAAGCTTGCCAAAGAAAGAATCTCCAAACTTGGTATCATCGATTCGAAAAAGGAGAGTTGCAAAGTGGTTGAGATGATTCTCACAGTCTCTCCGGAGTGGTTGCGCGATGGGGATGAGGAAAATCCAATTAATCCCGAAAAAGAAGCTGCATTCGTGAAATGCGCATTCAATTTTCTGAGAGAAACGTACAAAGACAATTGTCTTTTTGCATGTGAACACCCCGACGAATTGAACACCCACGTTCACGCATATATTCTCCCTGCTGTTCTCAAAGTTCGGAAAAATGCGGGCAGGCCAAGAAAAAGGTCCATCGTTGTTCCGAAATCCAAACCTGTCGAAATCTGGGGGCTGAATTCAAAATCAATGTTCACTCCGGACCATCGAATACAGGATCCATCGAAGGAAGGTGACTCAGCCGTTATTCGCTTGGCGCACTCAGGCACATGTTCACAGCTTCAACGGGATTTTGCACTCTACTGCCAGCAACATGGACTCGACGTAGAGCGCGGAATTGTGGGAAGCAGGGCTAAATACCAGGAAGTCTCCAAATACACACGCTTACTCCGCCATGCTGCCATGCAGGAGGATGAGCTTGAAGAAATCATCGATATTGATCAACTGCGCACAGTCGCGCTGCAGAATTATCTCAAGGCAAAAGACCATGACCGGATTGCATATGAGTTGAAGTTGCTACAAGAACAGGTGCTAGCGGAACAAAGACCCTTGCTGAAGGAACTTAACCAGTCTGCACTGAAGGTTATAAAGTTGCAGCATGATAACGATCAGCTAACCATTCAAATTGCGGCCAAAGCTCGTGCCGTTCCCGTCGGCGAATTGATTGAAAAACTTACAGGAGTTGAATCAAGGCCGGGAGCAAATCCGGGGAAATGTCTTTACGTCCTTCACTCCGGAATGCAGTTGGAAGTCGATGTGGCGACAAATAAATTTAAAAATCTGACTCCGGAAATTCCAGGACAGGGAAATATGTCGTCGAAGTCAGCAGGAAGGGGAGGAATCGACGCAGCGATATTTTTAACTGGCTGCAGCCCTGAGGCTGCACAAATCCTCATTGTCGACCTGTTTTCAATTGATACTGCGGTGGCAACTATTTCCGAAGCTCTTCATTCAGCACCTAACACGCCTGAGCGGAAAATGCTTTCCGAGCATGCAATATCGGTTGCAAGCGAAGTCAGAAAACCCGACCCATCGAAGTGGCCGACCCTTCGCAATTACCTCGTCGGAACACTCGGATTGACCGAAAACATAATTGACAAGTTAAAACAGGACGGCTGGATACGTGCAAATAGGTATGGCCATTTGGTTGCAGAACGAAAAATTATCGATTCCAATGGAAAAATCCGGCCGTCAGGAAATTTCGTGCAGGATGTCACCCAGCCCATTACTGGCTATTATGCCGAGAACGGAATAGGATGCACAACAATTTCCGAGGCGAATGGGACGGAACCAATTGTCATTGTTGATGATCCTCTCGAAGCTCTCTCCCTAGAGGCTCATTTTTCGAAATCGAATATGTCCAGAACCGTCTTCGCTATCGGGCGAAAACGCAAACCCAAAACCGAAGAATTCCTTCGAATGCTTGGGAAAAAAACAAAAATATATTTCACAGAAATTCCAAGCGAAATTGGCAGAAAATTCGCGGAATGGGTGAGAAGGATTCTTCCGACCGCAAAAGAAATCGCACCGCCCAACGATCGACTTTCCTGGAGAGAATACCTCAGTGGCCTGAGCGACCGAAAGCCAGAGCACACACGAAAACTCCCTGTTGTCAATGAGCCTGCATTGGAGAACGAACGGGGCAAAAAAGCAGATGGAGCGCCAAAATGTCCCAGCATAAAAGAAATTGCGCCAGAAGACACCCAATCGTAATTCCTTTCGCCCGCATCAGCGCCAAGAACTATTTCGAGGTTTTCCGGATGCGAGACCGCGGTCTTTTCCCAAGTTGCAACAGGGTAGTTTTGCCCATCAGGGCAGTCAAATCTGCCCGAAGCACACGCAGGATCAGCATGAGTTCGCAATCGGAGATGATGCGTCGTCCGGCTTCGAGGTGGGCATACGCTGATTCTGAAATTGCCCATCCTCTCGCTCCAAGCCGAGCGACCATGTCACGGAGGCCTATTTTCTTGACATGGCGCAACTCGCGGAGCCTCTCTCCAAAAATATTCTTTTTTCCTCCTGATTCTCCCCCTGAGATCCTTGACGACACAAAATTGAGGCTACACTTTTTTCGTGCATCGCGGTTGAGGCTAGGCTAGTGATAGGAAAGTCAGATCCATGGCATTGAAATACGCACCGAGTGCTCTGATTTGCAGCGCAGTGTGGGATCTGCAATCGGAGCATGAAATTCAAAAAAAGCGCAAACCGGCAGGCTTTCGCCAGCCAGTTCTCATGCCCTGAGAGTGAATGAGGGAAATCGAAATGAACACAGGCATCACAAGCATCATCGTTTTTATCGTCCTCGGCATCGGATTTGCGCTCGCAATCACGGTCCTCTGGAATGCACTTGAAATCGCATATCGCAGCGTCATGGTGGTCATCTATTCCGTCGCGTATGTAGCGATTTCCATCTGGGATATCGGCGTCTGGTTCCTCTTGCTGCCCGTTCGAATTGTCCGCTGGTTTCTGGGAGCGCAAAAATCCTCTGGGGAAGGAGCAATCAATGCGTAAATACCGAATAGCATTCACCGTCACTTTCCTGGCCCTCGCCTTTCGCATGGGAGCAATCGCCGGGGTGAATGAGGATTGGGAACAATTTTACAAATGGGCAGGGCCATCGGTTACACCGGGACAAGCAAAACTGGCATGGAAATATAAAGTTAAGCTGATTTTCGACATTTTTGGAAAACTTGAAAATCAACACATGCCAGTCCGAACGACGGCTGATGGCAAAGCTTTTTGTGCAGTAGCTTGGTCTCATCTGGGCAAGGGCACACATTCTTGGACTGTCACCGACCCCCCGACTCCGCTCTGGTATGTCCAACAGCAGGGAATTCGCCGGATCATCGAATCTTATCTTCGTAAAGCCAATTTGAAAATGACCAGACTGTATATCGACGCGCTTGGGATCAAGTCCCACGGAAGTTATACATACGAATGGCGCGAAGGCGACTGCATTGTGAGATTGACAGAAGCGCCGGGAGTCCAAACCACCCTGAGCTTCTTTGACGTAACGGACATAAAAACGACCGACTTCAAACACCTGGAACACCCGATGACAGATACTAATATAAAAGATCCCGTGGCAGCCTACAGTAAATAACTATGAAACTTCGTTTCCTTGTCCTGAGTGCGTTCTTAGGCGCTGTTTTGACGCTTCCTGTCTTTGGAGAGGATTATTATTCAAAAATTAATCCAACTTGGCACGCCCTGATTGGCAAATGCGATTACACGCTCGCCGTGAACTCAATCGCCTCTGTGCTGCTGCAACAATATGTCCTCCAAGAAGACGACAAGCAGTTCGATGTCGTAGAACTCAACATCGAGACTGTTGCAGGGAGCAACACTAGAATATTCTATTCAAAAGAAAAAGGCCCGCAGGAAACCTCAAAATCCAGCGCCCCGGTAGAAGTTGGCGGTCTTAAGCTTTCTGTCGAGGAAATACAAAAGCAAGCGAAGGCAATGGCTGAATCGGGAAAGATTCCCGGTGAACCAAGTTCCACTGACCAGAAACAACCAAAAGACATTCTGCTTAAGAAAGGATCTGCAGGGACCTACGCAAAGCTCCTTGAACTTCAAGCCTCCTCCGAGGCTGAAGTTCGCAATCTCCACCAGTCGCTTCTCGAAAAATGGCTCCATCAAGATTGATCCTAATTACTTTGTTGTCAGGCACCGTTGTTTTTGGTCAACAGGCAGTGCCGCAAACCTCGGCTGCTCCGGCAGCGAGTGTCCCTGAAGGGACAACGCAGAAAGGCGTTGCCAATCCCGCATCAAAAGTTACCGGTGTTGATGAGGTTCCATTGCTTGATCCGGGATCGGAGACGATTTTTTGGGACGGAAAGACCTGGAGCATGGGGGATCAACGTGGACTTCAGGCGAGGTGGGAAAAGTTTCTTAACGAGCCGGAGGATGAAGTCGAGACTTATAGAGCATACAACGATCAGCTGACGGAAATCATCAATGTGCTTTCGGCAAGCTCCAACGCTCAAAGTTCCAGCGAAGCGACCGCACGGGCTTTTGCATTATTGCAGCAGGCCTCTCAATACCGTCCTGATGCGGGCCTTTGCCAGACTATTTCCAATCAGGTTGTGGCTGCTTGGCGGGGCTCAAAAAACGGAGCCGCCCTTGCCGCAGCAAACCGGGCATTGGAGAACGAGCGCAAGCGCGTCGAATGGAACAAACAAGTCACACTTCAGGCCAATTCGCTGGCGCAGTTTGGCAGGAATAGTTCGGATGGCTTGGCTGGCGAAAACAAAAAGGCCAAGCAGTTTCTCGAATCCACCGGATATGATAAACGCCTGACTGAGATTGAAACGCAGCTCAAAGGCAATGACCTCAAAGGAGAACTGGTTATTGCCAAGAGAAAACTCGAATTTCAGGCGCTTATTGTTCAATTGTTTTTCCAGCGACGGTTTCAGCACGCCATCATTGGCGTTCGCTTTTATAATTCTGTTTATGGCGACGGGGACAATGAATTGCAGTTGGGAGAAGATACCAAGAATCTCTTTTCTCGAACTGCGGGAATGTCTCCTTCTTTATTCACGCTGGAATCCTTGGCACGTGAAACCATGGGTGATGTGCAAAAGGGCACGGATGCTGCCATTTTCCTAATTCGACACAATGAAATGGCATCAGGCGCGAGACGCCTGATGGAATCATTCCTGCCGGGAGAATATGCGCCCGCAATTCGCACCTTGGAACGTGACACCAAACGGGAGGTGCTGTCATATGAGCGGAACCGCCTCAAACTTCTGGCAGCGGTTGAGACCAAAGACTACACGCTCATAGGTGAATTGCTTCCAGAAATTGCAAAAACAGCCAAGGATTTTGACGATACTAAATATCGTGGTCTCATCGAAACTGCAAAAGCTCAGGCCAATTTCCACATTGCCAAAGCGCAGGATGCTGCCGTGAATGGTGAACGGGCCAATGCGCAGGCGGAACTGCAGGCGGCCGGAGAAATATGGCCGCGCAATCCGGCTCTGGAAGAAGCAAGCAAGGCGTTGCTGTCTATTTCTTCTGGGCAAGGTAAGGCTCTCAAGGAACTCGATGATTTGCTCAAACAGCGAAACGACCGGGCTATTTATGATCAAAAGGAAAAGTTTATATCGGCTGTTGCATTTGCTCCTGACAGACAGGAGCCCACGAAGGCAGCGATTGAACGAATCGCTAAGGTAGAGGCCGTACTGGCGATGGCGCAAGAGATTGCCCGCACAGGCAATGCCGCTCTTGCATGGGAAAAGCTGGACAAGCTTCATCAGAAGTCCAAGGACGCGAAGGTATCGGAGCAGTTAGCCGATCTGTCCGCGAAGGCTTCAGAATACGTTTCAGCCTTGCGGGCGGCCGAGGCCGCAGCAACACAACAAAATATTGGCTCGGCTTTGGCACTTTACTTGCGAGCACAGGCTCTTGCCCCAGGTGCCGAAGTCCCGGTAGAGCAACTCGCGCAATTGAGCAAGCAGGCATTGGAGAAATAGTATGTCACGTCGTTCAAAAAAGACCTCGAAAAGTTGGATTCTGCTCCTGGCGGGAGCCCTGTTTACCTCTGTCGCAGCCTATTTTGTGCTTGCGCATCTCGGAGCCCCCTACCGCACACTGCAACCGCTGCCGGTCGCTGCATATGTGCAAAACTCGCTCTCTCTGCAAGGGAACACGTATCGACTGAGCGGACAGATTGAGAACCAAATGCTTTGGGATAAGGGTTTCGGTCGTGTTGTGTCCATATTGACCAGCGAGGGGCTTGTGGCTGTTGTTTTCCCAAATACTGTGCGGGCAGACAATCTTCAGCGGGGGCAAAAGATTATTGCCCGTGCAGAAGTGGGCGATAAGGGAATCCTAAAAATAGAAGAATTCTCGAAAGAATAATATCTGGAACTGTTGATTTGCGTATGCGATATGGTTCAGCAGTCCAAAGGGCGGCAGACAATAATCTGCCGCCCTTTTGTCATGTGCCATGCACAGTCAGACAGATCCACTTATTTATAGTTACCAACGACAGGTGTTCCACGAGTTGCATGAAACTCTCGCTGACTTTCGCTCCAAAGGCTGGGACGAATTGCCAATCCGTCCAAGGTGGCATCGCCTGGTCATCGGCGCGACCGGAACAGGAAAATCCCACCTTGCCAGGCTTGTTTCCAAGTCGGCCAATTTGCCTTTTTTGAGTCTCTCGGTAACGAGCTGGATTCTCATGGGGTGCAGCGACAGAGCCGGCGAACCAACATGGCAAACTATTCGATCATTTCTTGCGTCCAACAAGCGTGGCGTCATTTTTTTGGATGAAATAGACAAACTCGATTCCAACCTAGCTTGGTTTCGATCTCTTAAGGTTGAAATATATGATCTTTTGGACGGGCGTATCCCGGAGGGTCTCCGCCATGAGGAAATCACCATGGATGACTATGTTGTGGAGGAAAAATACGCAGGCATTTTCCTAACAGCTAGATTGCGAACGCAGTTCTGGATAGTCGCGGGTGGTGCCTTTCAAGATTTATGGGATATGGGCGGAAATAGCATTGGTTTTGGCACACAGACAGCGCCGATTCCAACTTTTTCGATTTTGTCCCGACAACTGGACACGGAACTGGTGAATCGGTTTGGCGAAATCTTGGTTCTTCCGATGCCGCAGAGATCCGATTACGAGTGCATGCTTCAATCTGCCTGCGATATCCTCCCGCCACCAATGCGCCAGAATTTCCTTTCTGTCGGCACAAACATGCTCGACGAGGCAACAATCCAGCGCAAAGGTGCCCGCTTCGTTGAGGAAGTGCTCGCCAAAACAATCCGATCTTTGAGAAAAAGGCACTGCAAAAATCAGCCCATGCCTCTGGAGGAAATGTCCCGGCAGCGGTGCATCAGTCCGTGAAAATCGCCCCGGTACCAATGTCGTAGAGAATCCGGGGATATTTTGGAAATATTCCAATGAACCACGCCAGAGAAGAAGCATGCTCCACAGAAGGATTGTCAGGCGGACATGAAATCGTCTATCGCGCCGTATTCTCGTCTCTGCATTGATCAGGCCATGTCGAACGCATCCTGAATTGGGTCGAGGGATCGCCTCACTTCCTGATTTTCTCAGGCGAGTTCTGCACCTCTATGTGGTCAAATATTTTTCCGAATAAAGAAAATAAATGACCCCACTTGCATTTCGAGACATTTCGTTGCAAAGACAAAGAATCATGCAAGCGGTGACAATGAAGCAGTCAATTTGGAAAAGAATCTCATGAATATACAAACGACATTGAACGCGGGTATTTCGAATATGGCAACCCGTGCTTACTCCGAAGTTGTGCAAGCAGGCGCGATGGCCGGCTTAGGCTCTCGCCTCTCTGAGCGAGCTTTGAACATAATCCCGCTCGATCTGTCAGCCAAGGCGTGTCGGCACATGGGGAGCGATTTTGCAGACAATCCAGGGCATTATCAGATTTCACATATTCTGGCGGGAACCTGCGTAAAGGCAATGAGCATCGAGGAGGCGCGCAATTGGTTCTGTCGGCTCGCGGAAACCAAGCCCGACAGCAAGGAAGAAGACACCCTCGGGCGCGAATTGTTTGCCATCGCGTATTTCGAAAATGGATTTCCGAGGAAACCCACTACGCCGCCAACGCATGTCATGAAAACGAGCATTCGAGCGGGCGAAGGACCCGCATTGCTCCAAGAATTCGCGACCCAGGCCGGGTACGAACGTATAACATGGTTTACGCCATATTCTGCTGTTCGCGACAGCGTTGAGGAAATTGCCCTCCATAACCCATATGAACTCAACGAGGCGCTGATCGCTGCCGAATGCATGACACGAATGACCCCCGCGCAACGACAAGACTGGTTTGCACGCGTCAATCCGATATTGAGCAACCCGAATCGGGAAAAGCGGTTGAGGCCTTTTGGCCACGAACTCCTCCAATTCCTTCGGGTCGAATAAGCAAAAATCGGTTTCCCCAGGGCCCCGTTGCATGAATGTGCAGCAGGAGCCTTTTTTCGTTGTGGCATGATGTTGACACAACGACTCGATATCTCGGCAAAACGGTGAAGGGGCATAGGCGGAGGCAAGGAACAAGCCCTCCGACCAGTGCATGATATCGACTCGGGCACCCGCTTCTTCAAGAAGAGCAAGGATAAGCTCTTTCAAGCCACCCAACTTGGGGATTGCTGGATTTGCGACACCAGAGGGAATACGAATCCGGGGTTGGAACTCTCGCCCGTTCCGATTCCTCCGAGCACCATCGGCATTGCCATAACCAGATTCCAGAACGGCCAGAAAAGCGCCGACCAAAAAATGGTCGGCGCCTTTTGTGTTCCTTACCCGCGAGGCGCAAAGCTCACGCTTGAAGCGCCCATCTGCCAGTCCCGACTTTCTTGAGTTCCTTCATTGCTTTGCCGGTGCTGCTAAACCACACGTGAACATTTTTGTTTTTCACACCCAGTTTTGCGGAGAGATCCTTCACTGCCATCCCTTCGGAACCAGCCGTCTTGAGCGCGGCAAGGATGGATTCCTTGAGCGTCTCACGCTTGCCTTTCTTTCCGGGAGTCTTCGCTTCAACGATGCCTCGCCTTGTGGGGATTCGGCGACCGTGCTTGACTTTCAAGGGCTTCGATTGAGGAACCTCCGCCGAATAGGCATGCAAAATCTCATCTTCAAGCTTCTTCAGCTCTTCGAGTAATTTTTCACGCTTTTCTGTCAGAGAAAGAAGACCGCGGAGAGTCTGGCTTGTAAGATCGGCGAAGGACATAAGACCAGTATATTTGGCCTGCCTGACGATTGCCCGCAAGTCATTATTTGCCTTCCAACACGGGAGGGGATCATCGCTTCAACGGAGAATACGGCATGTTTTTAAGGTGCCAGGAACCGGGCAATTTCAGGTTCATCCGCAACGGGTGTGCATAGGGGTTGCATGGGAGGGTAGAGTATGAGGGATGGAAGCCACATTTTTGAAGCGGGCCTTCGGGATTGGAGAAGGCTGGGAGTATGGAAGCACGAAGTATGTCGGAGCCACGGTGGAGTTCCACATCAAGGCGAAGCGGGAGGGCATTCGGTGTCCGAAATGCGAAGCCGACCACATCGCCCTGCGCGGGACGCGAGAGCGACGGATTCGAACCGTGCCAATCGGCTTCAAGCCGGTGACCATCGTGGCGCATGTGCCGCGATGCCAGTGCCGCAAGTGCGGGGAGTTTTTCGACTCCTCCCCCCTTTTGCCGCCCGAGGGCGATCCTGCACTCATAGCCTTGAACGATTCGTTGCAGGACTCTGCCGAATGATGAGCCTGAAGGATGCGGCGAGCCTGGCGGGAGTGGGATGGGACACGGTCAAACGCATCTTCAAAAGCGACATGGCCAAGGAAGCCGCCCGAGCCAACCTCAAGGAGGTGAAGTTCCTGGCAATCGACGAGTTGTATCTGGGGCGCTTGCACAAGTTCATCACCATCGTCATCGACTGGCAGAGCGGACGGGTGCTCTATGTCGCCAAGGGACGGGGAGAGAATGCCCTGCGGCCCTTTTTCCGTAAGCTGCGGCGGGCCAAAGCCGACATCAAGGCGGTTGCCACCGACTTGAGCGCCGCGTATGCGGCAGCCGTGATCAAGAACCTTCCCGGAGCCCTGCCAGTAGCCGACCGCTTTCACATCATCAAGCTCATGAACGAGAAGATCGACGAATTGCGCCGGGCGATTCAGCGCGAGGCCGGAATCATGGGGCGCAGCGCCATCAAGGGCACCCGCTACCTCCTGCTACGCGGACGGGAAAACCTCGCGCCCGAGCGGCTGCCGGATCTGGAGGAGGCTCTGAAGCTCAACAAGCCGCTTTCCATCGCCTACTACCTCAAGGAGGAACTGCGAACGCTCTGGAGTTTTCATGACATCGGCCATATGACCGCCTTCTTTGACGACTGGTGCCGTCGGGCCGCAGAGGCTGGAATCCCGCTGCTGGCTTCCTTCGCCAAAACCCTGCGTGGATTTCGCTCCGCGATTCTCAACGGATGGGTCTACGGCATCTCCAACGGGAAACTCGAAGGCATCAACAACAAGATCGGTGCCATGCAGCGCATGCACTATGGTCTTCGTGACTTTCATTTCCTATCCCTCCGAATCCTCACACTTCACCGGGCTAAACACATTTTTTGCGGATGAACCCAATTTCACCGCACTCTCCAGACAAATCCGATGGCATCAAGCTTTGCCTTGCGGTCAGAATCGATTTTCCCAACCCGGAGCTGCCTCCGCTGGCTGAATACCCACATGCCAAGATGCTTGAGGGGTGGCGCATGAACGGGAACCGCGCAGTGGCCATGAAGGGCTTTGTACCGTTTCAATTCCTCGTAGCGGATGTCCCAAAGCTTGTTCCGCGACAGCCAGCGGAAGCCGATCTGGTCGAGCCAATTCGCCCGGTAAGGTGCGAGGACTCCACGATCCTGCCTGTGGCGTTGCGTGATGCACCATCTCGCCAACGCTTCGGGATCGTCTGCCGGCAGGCGGCCTCTCGAATTCCGGTGCTCCTCCAGTTTGGCAAAATGGCCGATCCAGTCGTTGTCGCGCTTGTCCCCAAAATCGAAACCCAAGGCGGCAAGACGGATGATCTGTTCCGCGTGCAGGTAATCTCTGGAACGGTTGATCGCACCGCAGGCGGCCACAGGGACCGCGTTTTCCTCAAGATCATCCAATTCCGGACAGCGACCGTGCTGGGCGTGGAACTCTGCCACGCACTCGATGGCGGCGGAAAGCTCTTCGACGGGTTCGGATGTTCGCGGTTCATAACTCCACTCGAAGCCAAGGCCGTCCAAGCGGCTTGTCCGTTCGGACGACAGCACCCCGTCAAGCTTGGCCCGGCGCTGGCGCGTGGTCCATTTGAAGAGCTTGGGTTCGGACCAGTCCTCGGGAACCCGGCAATGGCCGTAGAGGAGCCGGAACCGGGCGAGCTTTCCAAGCATGGTTTCCCAGACTTCATCTTTGTAATTCCACGGAAAATTGAGGGCATTGAGCCGGGCTTTGCGCTCCGGGGACAGCTCGCCACGATGGCGCAGGCGTTTTTGAAACGAATACCAGGCGTGGAGTTGCGGATTCCCTTTCAAGCTCTTCGGAATATGGCAATGCCCATGCTGTTGCCGGTAGGCAACCATCTCGGCATAGTGTTTCTCCCAATGGTCGTTGCGGGGCTCCCAAAGGAATCCGGTTTCCTCGAGACGCTGGATATACTCAGTCGAAAGTTCTCCCCTTCGCTTTCGTATCCGCTGGGCAGTGGCCCAAGAGCCAAGGCTGGCAAAGTTTCCATTCGAGGAGATTTCCGGTGATCCATGCTCCCTGACGTATTTTTTCCATTCTTCAAACCTCTCTTCCCACTCCAGGTGTTCGCGACCGGTGAAACACCCCAATTCCTCCAGGCGTCTTTTTCTTTCCGGTGTCAATCGTTCAGTTCGATTGCGCTGTTTGGCCAGCCACCGGCCCAATTCTGGATTTTCCGCCCAACCGTAGGGCACCAGGGCGTTTCCGAAACGGGCATGGTAAGCGAGCAGTCCGGAAAAATGCCTCTCCCACGAAGCGTCCCTCACGTCCCAAATGAACCCAATTTCCTGCAACAGGCGCACCCGGCGCCGAACAAGCCTTCCCTTGTTGTGCCACGAGCGTTGGATGCCCACCCAATTTCTCAAGGGTGTGTTATTGTCCCAGATCGTCACATCGTTGGCATCTCCCAACCGCTCCTTGCCTTCCAAAAGTTTGAAGAAATTAAAGAACCAGCGGTTTTCCGAACCGGCGAATCGGACGCCGAGATCCCACAGGCGGCGGATTTGAGAGAGCGTCAGTTTTTCAAACTTGGTTTTCTGAACAGAAAGCCAGCCCGGAAGCTTGGGGGAAGGCGGATAGGGACGGGAAACCCGCAGATGCCCGTGCCGGTCCCGAAAGCGGGCCAGTTCGTCAAAATGAAATTCCCATTCCGGGCCTTCGGAAATGAAATCCACCGTCTGATCGGAATGAGCCTCAAGCGCGGTCACGCCCCAATTAAAAAGGACTTTGTCGAGCAGCGCCTTTTGCCCGCTGTCCATAAGTCCCATTTCG
This sequence comes from Chthoniobacterales bacterium, assembly GCA_014879575.1. Lineage (GTDB taxonomy): Bacteria > Verrucomicrobiota > Verrucomicrobiia > Chthoniobacterales > Terrimicrobiaceae > QYQL01. The sequence continues at coordinate 41,444 of JACSRU010000093.1, forward strand.
AGCCTCTTCCGTTGGTAGCGCAGCCAGTCGAAAAGGGGGTTCTCCTGCGGAAACTTCAGGTGCCCGTGTCCGGCGCGAAAACGAACGACCTCCTCGTAGCGGGCCATCCATCTGCGATTTCGAACATCGTTCACAGGGGTTTCAATGCCACGCCAATGCCGAGATTTCCAGATTTCCTTGCCTGCGCGTTGGACTCCCCTCTTCTTCACCTTGAAATTCAGCGGCGTTTTGGCCTCCATCTTCTCCGATGCAGGCCAGCCAATCCAGGGAGACCGCACGCCGCAAAAATCCCGAGATCCGTCTCTTCCCTTCACACTTCCCTTCAACAATTGCCAGCCGCCGGGCCTGCCTTTAGCGTTCCATACCGTGACGGGATTTTCCCGGAATGAAAATCCACTTTTGAGCGTTCGTTCGTGTGCTCTTTTCTTGAAGTTGCCCCGAATCCCATCCAGTATTTCCCGCAATGCAGGCACACCAACCAAATGACCCCGGAGAAAATCCGATCATATCTCCATTTTCAGATGCGGAGAGCCCTGTTTTACAGAAGCGGCGCAAGAGCCATGTTGCGCTGTGGGTTTCTCTCGGCGTTGTTCTCTGTCTGGTTTTGGCAGTCGGAGGTTTTTTCCTCACCCGCTATCTGAACGATCCGCTTCGCACACTGGAGGCATTCCCCGTCGGGAAATATCTGGAGAGCTACAAGGCGCTGGCCGGTTCGAAATTCCGGGGCACACTCCGGGTGGAAAATGATCTTGGCTGGAAAGAGGGCTCAGGCCGCCTCATGGTTTTTTCACTCCGAGACAATCCCCATCCCATCGTGGTGATGATTCCGCCGAGTCTCGCACAGATTTATTTCACCAAGGGTCAGACTTACGAGGGAGAACTTGAAGTCAAAGAAGGAGGATTGATTTATGCGAATTCCATTCGGAAAAACTAGCGCGGCAATCGTCGTCGCCGGTTCCATTGCCTTGGCGCAGGAACCACCCCAACAGCCCCAAGGCGGGACAACAGAAACTCCCACTGTTCCCACAAAACCCGAGAACGCTGCCAATCCTGCGAACTCCCCCACTCCCGCGAAAGGGAATGGAAGCGACATGTCTTCTGCTCTGGACTACCTCATGAATCGCAAGCCGCAGGATGGTTCAATGGGCAAGCAGGCCTTTGATTCTGGAAAGCGGGGCGAAACCAAGGCTATCGCCGATGACGCCGTAGGCAGTCATCGGAACGAGGATCAGGAAATGCGTGCCCGCTTTGAACGCTATCTCAGCATGGCTCCAGTTCCCCAGGAAACGCTCAATGAGTATTTCACGAAGATGAAGCAGGTTTCCACCCTGCTTCGTGACAAACAGATTTTCCCGGCATGGAAGCAGCTCCATGAATTGGCCGACTATACCATGATTGATGCGGGAATCAGCAGGGAGCTTGCCAATCGGGTTGAGTCCATTTGGAACACCGACAAGGCATCGGCTGGCATTGATCGCAAAAATGAGGCCATCCGCAAGGACGTAAAAACTTCCAACCGGAATGCTGACATGATGTCCGAGCAGATCATGGATGACGAGATTGAGTATCAGCGGAAACTCAATCAGGGGAACAGGCAGAAGCAGCAGGGCCAACAAACCAATCAAACAAATGGGGGAGTCCCCCAGATGCCGCAGGATGGAGGGAATGCGCCCCAACCCAGCGTGGCCGGACTGGAAGGCAAGCTTCAACTCACGGAGGAATATCTTCGCTCGTTGGAACTCAAAGCCAGGATCAAGCTCAATGAGTTGAAACAGGAAAAGTTGCTGGAACAGGCGAAGACAAATTTTTCCGAATACATTTCCGCCTTATACAACAGCGGTCGGTTGAACCATGTCGTCCTTGCCGCTGATTTTTACCGCAAGATTTTTGAGGAAGCGGAATATCCGGTTGATATGGCAAAGCAGGTGAATGCCTCCTTGGAAATCCAACGGGATGTTCAAAGTGCCATTGAGGTATTCCGCTACAAGGCGGATCGCGGACAGCTTTCCGGAGCGAGCGACAGCCTGCAAACGGCGTTCATGACAAACGAACTCAGTGCTGCCGTTCTTGGCTTGGAACGCCCGTTGAAAGAGAAAGTGGCGGACTTCAACGCCAGTCTCGACCAGATGCGGAACCTCATTGAGGCACGTGACTTTGGCAACCTGGAGATCCTGCTTCAAAACGTCAAAAAGACCGCCACAGACTTCGACACCACAAAACCGATGGCCATTGTCAACGGTGTGAAGCTGGAAAGCAAAATGCGCTTGGGCAAGGCGAAACTCGCTGCCCAGCAAGGCGACTTGAAACTTGCGATGGAGGAATTTCAGGCGGCGGCGGAAGCGTGGCCAGGCAATCCTGATTTACAGGACAAGGCGCTGACATTCTTCGATACCCAGGACATGAAGTCTCAGGCACTGGTGGAATTTGACAGGTTGGTGGAAGAGCAAAACTACCGTGCAATTTTTGACAAGCAGCTTGGGTTTGCCCCCGCCATCAAAGGAGATGCCAAGCGCGAGGAGGCCCTGAGAACGGCGTTGCTGTCCATCAAGGATGCGGAGATGGCTTCGGAAAAAGCCAATGTCCTGATGCTGAACGGGGACTTTTTTGGCGCATGGGAAACCATCGAACTCGCCAGCACCAAACTCCCCGACGACAAAAAACTGAACAAACTCAGGGCCGATCTTTCCGGTCGCAGTGCGGAATTCGTTTCTGCCATCAACAAGGCAAGAGATGCCGAGGGACGGAATGAGATTGGTTTCAGCATCACTTGGTTTGTCAATGCCCAGCGGCAATATCCCGCCAGCCAGATTGCGAACGAGGGCATTGAGCGTCTGAGCAAGAAATTGCTGGAAGCCAAAATGTAACTGGGAATGAGTCTGACCACATGGCCAGCGCGATCAGTGTTCACAATCTTTCGGTGACTGTCAGGGAGAAGCGTCAAATCAAGACGCTTCTCGCCAATGTCAATTTTTGGATTGAGAGAGGGCGGTTTGTCGCGGTCATTGGGGCATCGGGCTGCGGGAAGAGCACCCTGATCAAATCAATGGCGGGATTGATTCAGCCATCAGCCGGCCAAATTCTTTTTGCGGGACAGTCCGTGCAAGATTTGAATGACCATCTCCCGCTCGCCGTTGGCTACCTCCCTCAGTTTGGGGCGTTTCATGAGAAACTGACCGTGGGGGAAAATCTTTCCACGGCATCTGCATTGCGTCTCCCGCGAAAAGTCACAGGGGAACGGCGGCAGGCATGGATGCACCACATTACAGAATTGGCCCGTATTGATCCCCTGCTTCCCCAGGAATACCGGACCCTTTCCGGTGGACAAATGCGTCGGATGGCCCTTGCAGAGGAATTGATTGGAGATCCCGCATTCCTCCTGCTCGACGAGTTGACCAGTGGGCTCGATCCGTTTTCCGAACTGGAAATGATGGCATGGTTGCGGGATCTGGC
>JACSRU010000175.1 GCA_014879575.1 Chthoniobacterales bacterium
AGCTTGTTCGAAAGAACAACCCGAAGGGTGGCCGCAGGCCAGCAAAGGTCATCCCTCCAGAAGTGGCGCGTTGCGCCAGAGAGGGGGCTTGCCCGATCATCCCTTTACCAGCGCGAATTTCCTGATGGCGGTTCGGAGGATTTTTTCTTGTGTGCGGGCCATTTGTTGAGCGGAAGCGGGATCTGTGTCGTCGAGTCCGGCAAGGTGGAGAAGTCCGTGAAGACAATAGAGCGCGAGTTCGGCGGTTATATCGTGCCCAAACTCTTCAGCTCGTGATCTGGCAATCGGTGCGCAGATGAGAATCTCACCATACGGGAAAGTGATGACATCCGTTGGGCCTGAAATGGCAAGGAATTCCCGGTGGACTCTGGACATGGCACGTTTGCCAAGAATGGTGCATTCGATTTGTTTCAAATGGAGAAGCGGCCCTCCGCAGGCCGCGGCAACCCTCCTGCACATGGGCAGGGCGGTTTCCACAATTCCCAGAATTTGCGTCTGATCACAGGGGACCGCCCGCTGCCTCGACGTGAGAAGGATTTCAGGCGACAGATTTTTCCTCACGTTTGTCGGACGACGAAGTCGCTCCGCCGCCCTTCGGGTAGGCGATCCGGGCATGCAACATGTTGGCCAGGGTAAAGCGAAAGCTTTGGGCGGCCTGGGAGAGTTCCAGGAGCGTCAGCGGGCACTCATCGAGTTGATGCTCGGCGATCCGCGTTTCGACAAGAGTGTTGACCAGATCGTCAATCTTCTGCGGGGTGGGGCGCTCCAGGCTCCTGGAGGCACTTTCGATGGAATCTGCCAGGTTTATGATGGCGGCTTCCTTTGTTTGTGGGCGCGGTCCCGGATACCGGAAACTTTCCTCGCGAACTTCCGGGATGTCGTCCTCGCGCATGTTCATGATTTTTCCACCCAGTCGGGCGTCCTCCTGCTGTTGCAGGGCGCGTTTGTAAAAATACGAAACGAGGGATGTCCCGTGGTGTTGGCGGATGATGTCGATGATTTCGTTGTTGAGCTTGTGTTTCAGCGCAAGGTCCACGCCTTCCTTCACATGGGCAATGATGATGAGCGCACTCATGCTCGGCGTCAGGTCGTTGTGGGGGTTGTGCCCGACGGACATGTTCTCGGTGAAATAATCGGGCTTTACCAACTTTCCAATGTCGTGGAAATATGAGCAGACCCGGCAGATTGTGGCGTTTGCGCCGACACATTCCGCCGCCGCTTCCGCCAGGTTGGCAACCGCCAGGCTGTGGTGGTAGGTGCCGGGAGCCTCCATGCTCAGGCGCTTGAGCAGGGGGTGGTTCAGATCGCTCATCTCGAGCCAGGAAATATCCGTGGTGATCTTAAACAACGATTCGAGCATCGGCAGTATCCCGCTGACAAGAATGGCGGTGCCGATCCCCGTGCCGATGGCGGTCACACTCTGCAGGGCGATCATTTTCCAGTGGGTCTGCCCGGGATCCTCCCAGATCACCGGACCGATTTGCCCGAAGGCCGCCGCCAGGACCCATGTGGCAATCCCGACGTAAACGCCCGCCCGAATCAACCGACTCCGCCGCCGCACCTGAAGCGTCACGTAAACGGCTATGAAGCCGGTAATCAGGGAGATCACCAGGAAGACGGGATCAATCCTTCCGACCAGGAGGGATCCCCAAAGGCTGGCAAAGATGGCCGCATAGAGACCGTGGTTGCGCCCCATGAGGACCGAAAGCACGAGCGGTGCGAAGGCGTAGGGCACCAGAAGCGGGGCCAGTTGGGGATCAATGTTCCCCGCCGCCGCCTGAAAAAGCGTCACCTTGATGGCGGTCAGTTGCATGAGAAACACTCCCAACAACAGGCAGAGCCTTGAATTGATCGCGAGCGTTTGGGGATGGTTGATCCACAACTGGACGACCGCCGTGACGAAAATCAGCAGGCAGAGGAGAAATTTTTTTGCCGGCTCCTCCTGCTGACTCGTAAAAATCAGGCTGGCGAGACCGGCGACAAACGCCCCCAAAAGCAGGGAACGAACAAGCCATCCGGATTGAAGGGATTCCGCAAATTCGTTTTGACCGATGGTCCTCCGCCGTTTCCCGCAGTCGAGCCCTCTGTCCACCAGACGGCGTTTTTTTAAGAAATTCCACATGGTATGATTCTCAGATCCGGCTTTCTTTTGCGCCCCGGTGTTCCTTGTAAGCGAGGATGATGGATTGGACCAGCGGGTGGCGGACGACATCCTGTTCGCTGAAGAAATGCATCGCGATGCCGGGGACATTTCTCAGGGCCTCGACGGCTTCTATGAGGCCGCTGAGCTTGTTGCGGGGCAGATCGATTTGTGTTTGGTCGCCGGTGACCACACACTGGGATTTCTCCCCGAGACGGGTTAAAAACATGAACATCTGTTCGGCGGTTGTGTTCTGGGCTTCGTCCAGGATGACAAACGAATTGGCGAGCGTCCGTCCCCGCATGTAGGCAAGGGGGGCGATTTCGATGATCCCGCGGTCCATGAATTTCTGGATCTCTTCCAACTCGAGCATGTCATGGAGAGCATCGTAGAGGGGCCGGAGGTAGGGAAGGATTTTTTCCTGGAGATCGCCGGGCAGGAAGCCGAGAGCCTCGCCGGCCTCGACCGCCGGGCGGGTGAGAACGATTCTGCTGACTTTATCCTGTTTGAGGGCGGCGACAGCGAGTGCCACGGCGAGATACGTCTTCCCGGTGCCGGCCGGTCCCACCCCGAAGGTGATGTCATTTGACTGGATGGCCTGGAGATAGGCTTTTTGTCCGGGAGTCTTGGGGACGATGGGCGGTTTTTTTGCGGAACATTGGATGCGGGATTCCACCAGGCCTCCAAGGCTGCGCTCGCCCCCGGCGGTTTCTCCCAGCACGGCATTCAGTGCGTAGAGAAACTCATGGCGTTTGATCGTCACCCCGCGCCTGACCGCATCCTGCAGTTGGGCCAGGACTGCCCGGGCCTGCCGGAGGCCGTCCGCGCTTCCCTCCACACGCAGCCAGCCATCCCGGGCCGTGATTCGCACAGAAAGCCGGCTCTCCAGCTCCCGGAGAAGTTTCTCGTCTCCGCCATAGACAGCCTGCAACGCGCGGGCGTTCTCGAATTCCAGCGTGAAATTCTCCATGAGGAGCTTATTTATAGGCGTAAACAACCGCCCAACCCGTGCGTTCCTGCGGGGATTTTTCCACGGTGATGATGGCGTAGTAGGTGCCCGTTTTTTCCGGGACAATGCGGGCTCCGGCGAATCGGCCCTTCTGCCAGGATTCGGCTTCGACCAGTTTTCCCTGAGAATCGTAAAGGTGTATGGTGAGGACCGCCCCCTTGACCTCGGTTCCGAGGCAGAACCAATATTCGTTCCCCTTGAAAAGTTGCGCGGACACGGCCTGTTGATCTTTGACCCCGAGGTCTCCGCCCCAGGCGTCTTCCCGGACACTGAACCCTTTCTTGGCATACGGGGCCGCCGCCTCATGGGCAAATGACAGCGCGTCGTTCACATAGGCATACGCCGTGGCGAGCAGAATGGCCGACAGAAGGGCGAGGAGGAAATTTTTTTTCATGAGAAAAATCAAGCCTCCTTCGATGTGATGGCGATGACCATTTCTCCGGTCATTTTGTTGATGCGCTGGACGTTGTCCGCGGAAATTTTCGTTCCATCGTCCTTGCCGATGAGCGGGCGAATGCCGCCGAGCGTTTTGCGGATCCTGACCACGAGGTCGTCCTTGCCGAGACGTGTGTTCTTGATGCCGTCCAGCCTCCGGGTGAAGTAGTCCAGAAGCTGGGGTTGGTAGAGGAGTTCGGCTCCGTCCTGCGAGAAGTTTTTTGAAACGATGGATGTCAGAACCTGGGTGCCGCGGAGCCAGCCGCCGATGCTGACGAGTTGGGCCAGCTCGTCATCGCCAAGTTCCTCCATGGCGGAGCGGACGTCCTGGAGGGCGCCGTCAAATTCCTTTCGCACGGACGGCCAATCTTTTGCCTGGGCTTTCTCGGTGATGCTTTTGCTGCGGGCGATGACGGCTTTGCGGACGTTGATGGCCTCGGCCAGCTCAAGGACTTCCCTGCCGATATCCTTCACCCGTTCGGAATCCTCTGCTTCGACGGCAATAAAGCCTTCGGCGATGACCGTGCCAAGCAGGAGAGCCACCTGGGCGCGGTTGCCCGTGTTTTTTCCCAGGGAGCCACGGAGCTCGCCCCGCCAGTTCGGCGCCCCGAGTTTGTCCAGCACCGCAAAAATCTCGCTGGGCACCGGGACCACCACGTTGTCCACCTCGGCGGCAGGGAATTTGGAGAGATCAATGCTCGCAGGAACGGCTTCGGCGGCTTCGGAGGCGGGTGGAAGCAGGCAGATCGCGGCCAGAATCAGTGGGATAATCTTGGTCATGGGAAAAAATTGAGCTTTGTCGCCGGCACACAACCGGGCTAGAACGGTGGCGAATCATGCGATGAATCCTTTAAGATTACAACATCTTCTTCAAAGTGCGGCCTCCCGGAGAATCCTCGTCATTGGCGACGTGATGCTGGATGAATTCGTTTGGGGACGGGTCTCGCGGATTTCTCCAGAGGCGCCCGTGCCCGTGGTGGAAGTCCAGGAGGAATCCTCCTATCCCGGGGGGGCGGCCAATGTGGCCAGAAATCTCCGTCCATTCTGTGCCAGTGTGTCTCTCTGCGGTGCCGTTGGGGAGGATTTTTTTGCGGACAAACTCCGTGGCCTCCTTGCGGAGGAGGGAATCGAGACCGATGCCCTGGTTCCAACCACACAGATCCCGACGATCGTCAAGACGCGCATTGTCGCCCGCCAGCAACAAGTCGTCCGGGTGGACCGCGAAAAAAACCACGGCTCACTTGAGGAGGTGACCCGGCGCGTTGCGGAGCTGACCGCCAGCCTCATGCCCTCCGTGGACGGGGTGATTCTTGAGGATTACGGCAAGGGTCTGATTTGCCAGGGGTTGAAGGATGCCGTTTGTGCCTTGGCCCGGAAACACGGGAAATTTCTGACCGCCGACCCGAATCCGGGAAACCACTTGGAGTGGGACGGGGTGGACCTTTTGAAGCCAAATCGCTTGGAGGCTTTTGCCATGGCGGGGCGGCGGGATCCCGGAGCGGAAGAGGATCCTCTCCGGGATGAAGCCCTTCAGGAAGTGGGTTCCCTTCTCCTCAAAAAGTGGGATTTGTCCGGGTTGCTGATCACCCTGGGCGAACATGGAATGATTCTTTTTGAAAAAGGGGCCGCGCCCTACCACTCCCCCACAAAGGCGCGGGAGGTTTTCGATGTCTCGGGCGCCGGGGACACGGCGATTGCGCTCTATACCCTGGCCATTTGCGCGGGCGCCACCGCGCATGAAGCAGCCGAAATCTCCAATCATGCCAGCGGGGTTGTTGTCGCCAAACTCGGCACCGCAACGCTTGCCGCCGATGAGTTGATTGCCAGCTTTGCGCAGAATGACAAATAGGCCGGCGGTGTTTTTTGATCGCGATGGAACCCTCATGGAGGAGGTCAACTATTGCAATGACCCGGCGAAGGTGCGGGCGATTCCCGGTGCCGCTGAGGCCCTCGCCCGCCTCCATCTCGCGGGGTGGAGGAACGTGATCGTGACCAACCAAAGCGGACTGGCTTCCGGGAAAATTTTGTTGTCAGAGTATCGGGCGGTCGAGGCGGAACTCAACCGTCAGATGGGCGGGCACGTGGAGGCCGTCTATTTTTGTGCGGATTCTTCCGCCGCCCCCGGACCCCGCCGGAAACCGGCCATCGGGATGCTTGAAGAGGCGTCCCGGGATTTGGGGATCGCCCTGACCGAATCCTGGATGGTGGGAGACAAGGATATTGACATCCAGTGCGGGCGTGCCGCCGGATGCCGGACGATTCTTGTCCGCACGGGCTACGGGCACCTCCACCTCGACTCCCGTCCGGATTTCGTGGCTGACGATGTCGGCCGGGCGGTGGACATCATTTTCAAAAACTCCCTGTCATGTCACGCGCCGCAATAATCATCCCCGCCCGGTGGGCCTCGACCCGCTTCCCCGGAAAACCTCTCCACCTCCTTGCCGGCAAACCACTGATCCAGCACGTCTGGGAACGATGCCTTCAGGTCTCCGGCGTGGATCGTGTCATTGTGGCGACCGACGACACCCGGATCCTTGAGGCCGCATTCGATTTCGGCGCCGAGGTGGCTCTCACTTCGGAGACGCATCCGAGTGGCACCGATCGCATTGCGGAGGTCGCAAAAAATCTTCGAACAACCGGAATCCTGATCAATGTGCAGGGGGATGAACCCTTTCTGGATCCGCAGTTGGTCGAACGACTCCTCGAGGCCATGAAGGCGGATCCCCGTGCCCGGATGGCCACGGCCGCCTGCCCCCTCAGTCCGGAGGATTGCGACAACCGGAATGTGGTCAAGGTGGTCCGGGATCTTTCCGGAAATGCCCTGTATTTTTCCCGCAGCCTGATTCCCTGTGATCGGGATGGAGACGTCGTCCCGGCCCGGCTCCGGCATATCGGGCTTTACGCCTACCGACGCCCGTTTCTTTTAAAGCTGGTCAAAGCCCGGCAGACACCCCTCGAAAAATCAGAGAAGCTCGAACAACTCCGCGCCCTCGAGCACGGGGCCCGAATCCGGGTGATTTCCGCAGAATCCGTCGGCCCCGGCATTGATACGCCCGCGGATGCCCTGGCGGCTGAAAGACTTCTCCGGTCGCGCGTCTCCTCCCGGCGTACTTCCTGAAGGCCGGACTTTCCCGAATCCCTTCCCGTCCCGGTCCCGACGCGACGGGCTTGAAATTGAACCTTGATTTGAGCGGCGGAAGGGGGAAAATGCCTGTCATGATTGAACTGGAAGTCTATTCGGCCGGAGTTCGTCGCCCGGACAAGATGATGGGCTTGGCACTCGAGCTCGATGTGTTGCCCGGACTTCGTTACAAGGTGGATACCAACCACGACATTATTTACATGGAATTCAGCGGGCTGGTGCCGTCGCAGCATGATATCGAGTCCATCTTCCGCAAACTGCATCTCGAGGCAAAGTTTGTGGGGCAGTTGCCACCCGAGGTGAGTTCGAAGAAGAAAACGGAACGGATCGCTTGAGGTCCGGTCGTTCCCAGCCGCTGAGGCTGTCGCCATTCCTGCACGTGTTTTCCTTCCTTCCGGCACTCATTTTCCCGCTTCTGTCCGGCCTGGGAGAATTGGCGATGCTGGCAGGGGAGACGCTGCGCTCGATCGGGCGCGGACGGATTCGCGTGGGGCTGACCTTGCGCCAGATTGCCGAGGTGGGATTCGGCTCCCAGCTCGTTGTGTTGGTGACCGGCGCCTTCACGGGCGCGGTCTTCACGGCGCAGGCCTATTTTCAGTTTGCGAGTCTGAACATGGAGACGGCCGTTGGTCCGGTCGTCGCGCTTTCGATGTTTCGTGAGCTGGGTCCGGTGCTCACGGGTCTGATGGTGGCCGGGCGGGTCGGAGCCGCGATGACGGCCGAGATCGGCACGATGAAGGTGACCCAACAAATTGACGCGCTGCGCGCGCTGGCGGTGAACCCGGTGGATTACCTAGTGGTCCCGCGCGCGCTGGCGATGATGCTCTCGATGCCGTTGCTGGTGGTCGAGTGTGTCGGCCTCGGGGTGCTGGCGAGTTACTATGTCGGTGTCCAGGTCCTGCAGATCAATGGCGTCTATTTTTTCGCCAACATCCAAAAATTTACCATGTCCAGCGACATCATGATGGCGGTGATCAAGGGGGGGGTCTTCGGTGCCCTGATCGTCTTCATCAGTTGTCGCGAGGGGCTCAATGCCAAGGACGGAGCCGTCGGCGTCGGGCGCGCCACCACCGCCACGGTTGTGACCTCGTCGCTGGCCATCCTCGTGGCAAATTTCTTTCTCACGATGGCGCTCAACATCATCTTTCCTGCTGGACAATGAGGAACGAACCCCTGATTCATGTGCAGGATCTCGTGCAGCAGATCGGCGCGCAGCAAATCCTGCGCGGGCTGACCCTGGATGTGCAGCCGGGCGAGACGCTTGTCCTGTTGGGAAAAAGCGGGGGAGGCAAAAGCGTGTTGCTCCGCCACCTGATCGGGCTGATGCGTCCGGTCTCGGGAAGCATCGTTTTCGAGGGGCAGGAAATCACGACGCTCACCGAACGCGAACTCGAACCGGTTCGGCGAAAGATGGGAATGCTTTTCCAGGATGGCGCGTTGTTCGATTCCATGAATGTTTTCGACAATGTGGCATTCCCCCTGCGTGAGCGGGGCGAGCGGGATCCGGGGGTCATCCGCGACAAGGTCGCACAATCCCTGGCCCGGGTGAACATGGAGGGACACGACAAAAAAATGCCGGTCAACCTGAGCGGCGGGATGCGCAAGCGGGTTGCGCTGGCCCGGGCGATCATCTCGCCGCCGGATGTCATCCTTTACGACGAACCGACCGCCGGGCTGGACCCGATTGTCTCCGACAGCATCAACCGCCTGATCCGGCGCCTCCAGCGGGAACTCAATATCACTTCCCTGGTGGTCACGCATGACATGATCAGTTGCAACCACATTGCCGATCGGGTGGCCTTGCTGAATACCGGGAAAATTCATTTTCAGGGAACCCTCGCCGAGCTTCGGGAGACTCCGGATCCGATTGTCCGGGACTTTGTGGATGGACGCTCGGGAGAAACCGTTTATTGAGGAGGACAGCCATGACCAGCGAAGACCGCGCGACACAGACAAAAGTTGGCATCTTTATTTTGATCGGCCTTGTGACGATCGCGATGATGCTCGTGTATTTTGGACGCCTGGGGGAGGGGGTCCGCAGCTATTACAACCTCCGCGTGGAATTCTCGAACGCCGCCGGGCTCCTCCGCGGGGCGGAGGTTTTGCTGGCGGGCGCCAAGATCGGTCGCGTGGCAACCGATCCGGTCATCCTTCCAAACATGGAGGGCATCTTTGTGGAATTGAAAATTTTCGGGGATGTCAAGATTCCCGGCGCGAGTGAGTTTGCGATCGGAAGTTCCGGGCTGCTCGGCGACAAGTTTGTGGTCATCAATCTGAAAAAAAATGCGAAAGAGTCTCCGCCGATTGCGCCCGGGAGCACGATTCATGGAGTCAATGAAGCCGGGGGACTTGGCGGCATGGCGGAGGACGCGGGTGCGCTGGTGGAGGAGTTGCGGACCACCGTCGCCAATGTGAACTCGGTGGTGAAGAAACTCGACAACGGAATCCTCAGCGAGGAAGGGGTCTCTTCGCTTCGTGACACCCTGAAAAATCTCCAGACCACGAGCGCGTCGCTGGCGACGGCTTCCACAAAGGTGGATGCCGTGGTCGCTCATGCGGATACGGCGATCCAGAGCGGGCAGGAAACCATGAATTCCGCCCGGAAGGCCGCCGACGAGCTGCAACGGGCGTTGGCGGACATCCGCTCGGTTGTCCGGGACATAAAGGAGGGTCAGGGCGCCCTGGGGATGTTGATTTCAAATCGCGAGACGGCCGAGAATCTCAGAGCCCTTGTGGCAAATCTCCGGCAGTATGGGATTCTCTGGTATCGTGACGGAGCGAAGGGCCGGTCGCCCGCCCCGCAGAGGTGAAATCGTGGACTGGCAGGCAGCCGACAATCTGTTGCCCGAAACAAAACAGGGGACGGAGGGGGCACTGTGATCTGGTGGGAGTCTCCGGAGTCCGGGGGAGAAAATGAACGGCCTCTCTGCCGAATCCGTGCTCCTGTCCTGGACCTTTCTGCCGGTGCCGGCTTTCGGGCTCCTTGCGGCGGGGCTCATCTATTTTCGCGGATGGCGGAGCCTGAGCGCGCGCGTGCCCTGGCGATTTCCGGTGGAGCGGCTCCTTTCGTTTTTGGGTGGATTAGGCGTCATCTACGCGGCTCTGGCCTCGCCGCTCGATGCCTTTGCCGGCTGGTTGCTGATCGTCCACATGGTGCAGCATTTGTTGCTGACGATGGTGGCTCCGCCATTGTTGCTCCTCGGGTGGCCCATGCTTCCGCTGCTCTCGGGATTGCCGCGCCGCTTTGTCCGCGAGGGAATCGCCCCGTTTCTGAATGCGCCCGGGCTTAAGCGGGTCGGACGGTTTTTGGTTCACCCGTTCTTTGCCGGTCCGCTCTTTTTGCTGTCAAATCTCGTCTGGCATGTGCCGATGTTGTATGATCTCGCGCTCCGTTCCCCGGGATGGCACCAGTTCGAGCATTTGTGTTTCCTTGGGACCGCCGTGCTTTTCTGGTGGCCGGTGATCCAGCCCTGGCCCTCGCGACCCGCGCTGCCCCGCTGGGTGATGATTCCGTATCTCCTGCTGGCCGATCTCCAGAACACGGCGCTGGCGGCGTTTTTGTCGTTTTACGACGGTGTGCTTTACCGGACTTATGAGATGGCACCCAGGATCTCCGATCTCTCCGTGCTGGACGATCAGGCCGGTGCGGGAGCCGTGATGTGGGTGCCTGGGTCGCTGGCGTATCTCATTCCCGCCGGGATCATTGCGGTCAGCTATCTTTCGCCGCACCGCAAGCGGGCGCACGAGGTCCCCGTCGTTCGTCGCCCGGTGCCTCCCCGCCAGCGATTCGACTTGTTGCGGATGCCGGGAGTTGGGCGGTTGATGCGGTGGAAATCTTTTCGTCCCGCGCTGCAGTTTTCGGTGTTTCTCCTGGCCCTGGCGGTGGTCCTCGACGGTTTTTTTGGGCCCCAGGTGGCTGGGATCAATCTGGCCGGCGTGCTGCCGTGGCTGCATTGGAGCGGACTCAGTGCCATCGTGCTGCTGGTCGTGGGCAATCTCTTTTGCATGGCCTGTCCCTTTACTTTTGTGCGCGATCTGGGACGAAGGATTTTTCCTGCCACTCGCGAATGGCCCCGCAGGCTGCGCTCAAAATGGCTGGCGGTCGGCTTGCTGGCCGGATTTTTTTGGGCCTACGAGTATCTGGACCTCTGGGACAGCCCCTGGTGGACCGCCTGGCTCGTCGTTTTTTATTTTGCGGGCGCGATGGTGGTGGATGGGATCTTTAAGAACGCGAGTTTCTGCAAATACGTCTGTCCGATTGGTCAGTTCAACTTCGTTGCCTCGCTTCTGTCCCCGACCGAAATCCGCGTGCGGGAGCCGGATGTCTGCGCCACCTGTCGCACCCAGGATTGCATCAGGGGAAATGAAACCCAGCGGGGCTGCGAACTCCTGCTCTTTCAGCCCCGCAAATCCGGCAACATGGATTGCACGTTCTGTCTCGATTGCGTAAAGGCCTGTCCGCACGACAACATTGGCATCCTTGCCGTGCCGCCGGGCCGGGACATCCTCACCGACCCGCGCCGGTCCTCGGTCGGCGAATACTCGCGGCGTCGCGACCTGGCTACTGTCGTCCTTGTCTTTGTCTTTGCGGCCTTCGCCAACGTCGCGGCCATGCTCTTCCCGGTGTTGAAAATGGAGGAGTCCGTGAGCCGGAACTTCGGACGTCCGGCGGCGGCGGGGATCTGGTTTATCGTTTTTGTTTTCAGCGTCGGGCTTCTGCCTTTGGGGGTTGCGCGACTCTGCGGGAGGATTTCCTCCGCCGCCGCAGGGGAGCGGGGACCGGTCTCCGCCGAAGGCTTTGTGTTCGCCCTGATCCCGATGGGCCTTGCCATGTGGGTGGCCCACATTTCCTTTCATCTTTTCACCGGAGTGCTGACGCCCTGGCCGATTTTTTTGCGGATTGCCCGGGATCTGGGAGTGCGCTCCGCAGTGCCCGCGTGGGATGTGGCAATCCCTCCCTTTGAGGGGCTCGTTGGGCTGCAAATCCTTTTTTTGAATGTCGGGGTTCTTTTTTCCCTTTGGATGCTTTGGCGAAAATCCTGTGCCTTCACCGTGCGGGCTCTGCCGGTCTTTCTTCCGTGGGCCCTCGTTGCCCTTGCCCTGTATGTGGCGGGGGTTTGGTTGACGTTTCAGCCGCTGGACATGCCGCTGGCTCTTGTTCCGCCATGAGGGGGGACTGGAAAAATGCGGGGGCGCACGGAATCGCACCACCCAGGATGCTGGGGCGTCGGGAGGCTGTGCGGGGAAGGGTTTTGCGGATGGCAGCCATGATTTTTTTCGCAGTCTCCTCCCCCGTTCTACATGCCGACGGCGGGGTCACGCTCGGGCAGATGGATCGCGAGGGCCTGCGTCTCACGGTGTTTGCGGCTCCGGTGCCCGTCCGTGCCGGGTTGGTGGATGTCAGCTTTTTGGTGCAGGAGATTCCCTCCAACCTGCCGGTGGGGGACGCCGAGATCAGTTGCTCGGTGCGAAAGCTCAGCCCGCCTTCCCCGGATCCCGTGCGCCTGCCGACATGGTGCTCGACATTCCCCCCCGGCACACGGATTCCAGCCACTCCTGGACATTCGGGCAACAGACTTTTGCGCGGCGCCTTTGTCCCGGTTCCCGAACCCGGTCGCTGGGAGTTGACCGTCCAAGTCGCCCGGGATGGCAA
>JACSRU010000004.1 GCA_014879575.1 Chthoniobacterales bacterium
GATGGACATCATGGATGCGGAAGCCGGTTGTCGGCGATACTGCCGGGAAATTCCCCGGAATGATTTCTGTAACAAAACTGCTCTGCGGCGCCCCGGCGCACGATCAATCGGATGGTGGAGAGTCCGGCAGCCGGAGTTCGGACATGGTCTGGAATATCACCCGGCGGTGCAATCTGCGATGTCCGCAATGTGATTCCGATTCAAGCAACAAACCCTGTTCCGGAGAGCTCACGCTCGGGGAAATGGTGGCCGTTGTTGATGATCTTGCGGACTCCGGCATTCGAAATCTTCTGTTCTCCGGAGGAGAGCCCCTGCTGCATCCTCATTTCTTTGACGTGGCGGGCTATGCGGCGGAAAGGGGGATGCGGGTGAGTGTCTTTAGCAATGGCACAAGGCTCGATTCCCATGCCGCCGCGCACTTGAAGGATCTCGGAGTCGGATACGTGGAGTTGTCCCTCGATGGACTCGGCGAGGAGTCGGATGCCTACCGGGGCCGGACGGGGACATTCAAAAAAACCGTGACCGCGCTGAGAAGTTGTCGGGGGACTGGACAAAAGGTCGGCCTCCGGATCCCGATCTCCAGAAGAAATGCCGCCCGCCTGCCGGAAATCCTCTCCTTCATCGAAGAGGAGGAAGTTCCGACCGTCTCTTTCTATCACCCGGTCTTCCCGGCCCGCGGAGCGGAACTCGCCCGCCTGCCGGCAACGGAAACCCGCAATGTCCTGCGGATGATTCTGGACGCGGTCTTGCGCTGGAACCGGGCGGGGGTCGCCCGGGAAGTTTTTACGGCAAATCAACCGGCGGACACGATCTTCTACTGGTTTCGGATGAAACGACGGAACCCCAAACGCGCCGGAGAAATCTGGGCGTCCCTCCTCCGGATGGAAAACAAACCGAAAAATTCCGGGTTGGGAACTCCCGGCATTGACAGCCAGGGCAACGTCCGTCCCAACCTGTATTGGGACACTCATTCCTTCGGAAATGTGAAAGAATCCCCATTCCGCACGATCTGGGAGACATCGAAACAGGATGCGATGCTCAACGAACTCCGCGAGGCGGCATGCCATCTCAAAGGCAGATGCGGCCACTGCAGGTTCCAATCGTTTTGCGGAGGGGGATCCCGTGTGCGGGCCCTCAAGACCTTCGGCTCTCTGCGGGCGGAAGATCCCGGTTGCCACCTCCGGGATTACGAGATCGCCTAAGGGCCTGTCAGGAAATCCCTGTCGCCTCTGGCTGGCTTTTTTTGACCGTCGGCGGCGTTCCTCGCCCGCACCCTGCCCCCCGGCCAAAACTCCTGCGCCATCTTGCGACACGTATTTCCTGACAAGCCCTAATCGGACGGCCGGTGGCGGATATCCTCGGCCTCCACCGCAAAGACCGTGTCCTCGGCCATGTTTGTCGCCTGGTCACCAATTCGCTCCAGGAAGCGGGCGATGAAAATCAGATCAAGGTAGCCTTCGATATGCCCGGGGTGCTGCGGCATCAACTCCGTGAGCTTGTTCGCAAAATTTCCATTCAGCGCATCCAGTTCCCGGTCCCGGGCCTTGATGGCCCGGGCCAGTTCCGTGTCCTGATCGGCGTAGCTCTTGATGGCGTCGAGCAACATCCATTCCGCATGACGAAAAAGCGGATCGCTCTCGGCGGTTTCCGGCAGCAAAACGCCGTCCGCAAGTTTGCGGGCACACCGGGCGATGCCCACCGCCTGATCCGCGACCCGCTCCAGATTGACGCTCATCTTCATGGCGGCAATCACCTGACGCAAATCCGAGGCCACCGGATGGAAGCGCAGCATGATTTCGATGCCATCCCGGTCGATCTGAATTTCCAACGCGTCAATCCCTTCGTCATCCGCAATCACCGTGTTGCACCATCCCTCATCCCTCTCGAAGAGTCCCCTCCGGGCGTTCTCGAGATTCCGAACTGTCCGGCTGGCCATCATCAGGACGTTTTTCCGCAAGTCCTCCAATGCGGAGTCGAAATTGGTGAAGATGTGGCGCGAGGGTTCCTGGCTCATGGAATTCGTCCATACATCCACACGAACCGGCTGGAAACAAGCTGCGAGTTTCGGAAAATCCCCGTCCGGTTTTTGTAGATCGA
>JACSRU010000055.1 GCA_014879575.1 Chthoniobacterales bacterium
GCCTTGCAGCCTGGGCTTGAGAATCGTCGGCCTTTGGCCTTGGAACCTGCACGGATCGGAGATGCGCCCTTCCGAGAGAGCAGATCCACCCTCACAAATACAGTGCCCGCAGGGAGACTTCCTCGCGGCGCACCCAATCCACAATCGACTGGTAGCCGGATCGCAGGTCAATCCGCGGCTGCCATCCTTCATCGGTGCAGCGGAAGCCGAAAAAAAGACGGCCATCCTCTGCACCATCGTCGAATCCTGCCGCCGTCGGGGCGTCGATCCCCTGGCTTACCTCCACGACGTGCTCACCCGCCTCCCGCGATCCACCAATCACACTGTCCACGAACTCACCCCCGAGAACTGGGCCAAGGCTCGCTCCGCTTCTAAGAAACGATACGCCGCCGCTGCGTAGGTGTTGGAAGTGACAGAACTCCGCGTTCTGACGGTTACGCAAAACATCCGACGGTTCTACCTGCCTGTGCTATAAAGCCCGCTTACCTTCAAACTGATGAAATACTTCTGAAAAGACTCATCAGTCTTGTTTAGAAACCGGTTTCCAAAGGGTCATCGCCGGAAAGACTTGGTCAATCTGGAAGGCTCTTTTCTGCAAAAACTCCCTTAGAGTTCCATTTGCGTCGTAAATGTCAACCTTAGATAGAACGACGAGGTCAGGGAAAGGAAGGCTTTCTAAATATTCAGTACTTCGGGCATTGACGAGGTATAGCTTTCCTCCGCTCGAAGAAACTTCCGACTCTCGAAAAACTACCGGAGAAAGTGAATAATAGGCTGCCCCGGCTTTGTCTGCAGCCCACCAGACGACCTTGCCATTCGCCAGGTACTTAGAAGTCTCTACTGCAGAACTGCGGTAATCATCTTTAGCATGAATGACAGAAAAGCGAATGTTAAGGCAAGAAATCAACATGACCGCAGGAAGTGTAGTAACTCCGCATTGACGCAAAACCGACGCATTACGAAACGCCCCCGCAGATAACCCAGCCATACCGAGAAGGACAAAAGGCAGAAGAAACATTAAGTGTCGACCTAATATTCGAAAATCAGCAACGATGCCAACTACGGTAAATGCCATAAAGATAATAATAACGGTCGTGATAATTATTTTATATCTTACGATGATCAAGAAGGCATTTCTATAAGCGAAAGGAAAACACGCTGAAGCCCACACACTAAGAGCAACAATATAAATAAAAAGCGCGGGAACATGTCTCATTAACTCACTTGCACCACCGGCGCGCAGAGCTGCGCGTCCTGGCCCCATCCCCATGAAGCCCATAAACTCGTAGATGCAAAACATCACCGAATGGATATTCGTTTGCGCGATGTTTGACGCTCCAGACCCCAGCAACAAAGTCCAAATATAGTAAATTCCACAACCGACAAAGACGACCATCATTAAACTAATCGCTCCCAAAAACATCGGCCGACGCAAAGTAACAGAAAGGGGTTCCGCCCTGAACCAAAGGATCAAGAAGGCTGATCCAAAAAAAACAAGAGAAAGAGCACTTAAAAGACTTGCGGTATAGAGGATAAGGGCGCCACCAACTGCAACAAGAGCATCATGAGTTTTAGGCGGTTTACCTTGGGGATTGTTCGTTAGATTAACTAGAGAGCTCATGATAAGCCCTCCTCCAAAGAATTGGAGGATATAAGGTCGAGCTTCATCCAGATACGCCCAAACCATCGGCGAGACGCAAGCGAAAACGACGAACCAAAGTCGGACGGACAGAGAAATCCTCGTCCGACCGATAATCCAGGCAATCGCCAGGGCAAGGAGTGGGATATTAAGGGCGCGCAGGGCGAATTCGCTGGAACCGACCGCTTTTTCCCAAAGCCAGATTAGGACCATATAAAGTGGCATTTGTTGATCGGAGCCCTTTTCGGTGACCATGGCACTCACGAACGCTTCCCAGTCTGGCGCAAGAGCCTTAGTTGCGGTATTGGCTTCATCTATCCACAGGCTTTGTGGTGATACGGCGACGAAACCAACTAAACTCACACAAAACAGAGTCGAAAGCGATACAAGGTTTTTATGGTATCTCGACATTTTTAAATTTTCGTAAGATTAAAAAGGATAAAAGCATCAATATCGGCAGCATTGAGGAAATCCATGCTGAAGCCGCCACACTATTAATACAATTCCTTCGTAAACACCGCCCATTGTCCAAGCCCAAGAACGATTTGAATTTTCTTGTGCTTAAAAAGAACCACTTTCTTTAGATCAACGAGATGATCGTGGGGGCTGGTGCGTTTTTGGTTTAGACCGAGGGATTCCGTGATTTTCAGAATCCAATCCGTCTCAGGAACCGGTGTTGTGATCAGCATTTTGCCCCCAGGTTGTAGGAGATCAAAACATGCTTGAAAGCAGTCAACATGTTCAACAACTTCAAATGCGATTATGGTATCAAAGGATTCCTTTTGAAGGCCAAGATTCTGCCAATTGTTAATATCACCAACAATATCGGCCGGCGGGAACAGGTCGATTCCTGTATAAGATTGCACTCCGCGATCAAGAAGGGCTTGCTTAACCCATCCTGAACCCGCGCCAACCTCAAGAACTTTGCCGCAACCCAATAGGTCTGCGCCGAAAAATTCCATCCGCTTCTTTTGCGCCCATCCTTGAACCGGTCTTTTTGTTGTCATATTTTATTTGAGTCTTCGTAGCTCCAAAAGCATATCGATGCCCCACTGTGCAACATTGAGGAGATTGATGCTGTTATTGCCTCCCTGACGATCCAGAAAACGGATTGGGATATATTTCCACCGGATTTCACCTGTTTTTTTCAGAACATAGGTTATGGCAACATTATGAATATTGAAGGAGGGAGGGATGCGCTGCAGTGCTTCTCTTAAGACTTCACGACGGATCAATCGGTAGGGAACATTGGGATCACCCATATTTCGGCCACCAAGCAGTGTCGCGCCCAGCTTGCAGATTTTTGAGGTCATTGTCCGCGCCAGACCATCATCACGTTTGATGCGTTGGCCGAAGATACAATCAAAATCATCCCGCTGTTTCCAGAATTCCTGAAAGTAGGACGGATCGCACTGTCCATCGGAGTCTATTTGGAGCACCCATTCCACACACAACGAGGCCACCGCGGCATCATAGCCGAGACGGCAACTGCGTCCGTGGCCACTATTGGGCTTATCAATCACCACGAGCTGCTCGGAGTATTCGGTCTCGAGTTTTTTGAGAATTTCCAGGGTGTTGTCCTTCGATCCATCATTGACGAGGAGGAATTGGAACTTCAAATCGAGTTTGTTGAACGTTTTAAACCATTCCTCCAGGACTTGAGAGATATTTGCGGCCTCATTGTAAATGGGCATGACCACTGCCAGCGGTGCGGCAAGGGCCGCCGTGGCTTCGTTGGGATGAAGGGAAATCAGGGCCATGACAGATCAGCGTTCGTGGTTGGGAAAAACAGGGGGCGCGGTTTTTTCTCTGAAGCTTTGAAGAACATTCTCGGAAAATACGATCGCCTCATTAATGACGGCTTCCATGTCCATATACCGATAGGTCGCCAGACGTCCGAGGAATGAGACTGGGAATCCTCCGGGTGAGATGCTGAATCCCTCACCAAGGGATCGGTATTTTTTGAGCAGTGCCTGATCGGTGGCCAAGCGCTTGGGATAGTAGGGGATATCGCCGGGTTCGGTCTCTTTGCTGTATTCCCGGAATGCCACTGTTTTGTCGTGCTTCTCCCAGGGGGTGAAGTGCTTGTGTTCGTGGATGCGCGTGAAGGGGGTATCAAGATCTGGATAGTTGATCACGGCGTTGCCTTGATAATCCGAGGAGTCGGTTTCGACATGTTCGAAGGTCACCGTCCGATAACCCAAGCGGCCTTCGGAGTAACCGAAAAACGCATCCAAGGGTCCGGTGTAGAAGATGTATGAAAAAGCGGAAAGCGAAAAGTGGAAAGAGGAAACGTCAAATTTCTCGCCGAGCCTCACCGTGATGTTGGGATGGTCGAGGATGCGACGGATGACCTCGGTGTAGCCCTCGGCGGGAATTCCCTGATATTTCTTTTCGTAGTAATTATCGTCGTAGTTGAAGCGGATCGGGAGGCGCTTCAGGACAGATGCCGGGAGATCCGTCGGATGGCACCCCCACTGTTTGATGGTGTAGCCCTTAAAAAACGTCTCGTAAAGTTCCCGGCCAAGCATCTTGAGAGCCTGTTCCTCGAAGTTTTTAGGTTCATTGATGGTCTTGTCTCCCAGGGAAGCGATAAAATTCCTGGCTTCGTCAGGGTTCATTGTCTTCCCAAAAAACTGGTTGATGGTCAGCAAATTGATTGGCATGGAAAACATGCCGCGGCTTGTGCAGGCCTTCACGCGGTTCACGAACGGACGGAAGTCTCCGAAGCGATGGACGTATTTCCAGACTTGCTCATTGTCCGTGTTGAAGATGTGCGGCCCGTATTTGTGAACCATCACTCCAGTTGCTGCATCACGTTCGGTATGGCAATTCCCGGCGACATGCGAACGCTCATCCCATACTTCGACAAAGCATTCCATGCCTTCGACGAGCTGACGGGCAAGCACGGTGCCGGAAAAGCCGGAGCCAATAACAAGGAATCGCGGTTTGGGCAACGATGTCATGTTCTCAAAATATAGGAGGCATTCCGAATTTTTGGAAGCACCGCAATAGCCCTCACTCCGACTTGCTCCAGATGCGGATGCCCGACTCCGGGTTTCGAGGGATGGACCGCGACCCCTCCCAGGGTCAATATTTCGTAAACACCCTGGGTGAGGTAGCCATAGACCGGCAATTCCTGGAGGATCCGGGCCGGCTCGGTGCCACGCCAACTCGCGTTTGAGTCCAGTTGGAATCCTGGTTCCTCGATCAAACTCCGAATCGCATCCGCAGTTTGTCCCTGGCGGGAAGACATCGCGTCAATGATCGGATCGCCGATGTTCCAAACGCGGATCAGAACTCCAATGACTAGAAATGCCAGAACGCAACCGCGCTTCTGTGACGAAAGGGGATTCATTTTTTGAGTTTCGCTGGCATTTGAAAGGCTTGAAAGGGAAAAGCGTTTTAAGAACCACTGATCGAACACTGATCTGCCCGAGCCAATGGCCTCGGGCTTCGGTTTGTCGGAGGGGGAGGCGCGAACTCTCGGCGTCCCAGCGGGGAGGCGGGGATGGACAGGACATGGAGAGGAGCGATCAAAACCGAAAACGCTACCACTCCTCCATGGCAAGAGCCGGAACGCGCCGGAATTTCGAGGTGTTCCGGGTGAGCAGGGTATGTCCGTTTGCCCGTGCGGTGGCTGCAATCACGAGATCATTGGGGCCAATGGGAATTCCGGATTTTTCCAGGTGGGCACGAATTTCCGCATAATGTTCGATGGCCTCTCCTTCAAAGGGAAGCCGTTGGAGAGGAGCGAGAAAGGTTGCGACGGCCTTTTGGTTGCTCATTGCCCTGGCACTGATTTTCGCGCCAAACAACAATTCCGCACGAACCATTTCCGGGACGGAGTAGCTGGCTGGCGTCTTTGAGAGATACTTCTCCGCCAGGGTGCGGTCTTTCTGCCGGAGCAGTTCCACGATGATATTGGTATCAAGAGCAAAAATCATCGGTCGAATTCGACATTCTGATCCCTCTTTTCCTCTCGGCGGGGTGGCGCTTGAAAGGATTCGTCTGAAATGCTTCCAAGCACCGAGGCGTAACCCTCGGGCCATGTGGGTGCTCCGGCGGCAAGGATTAATTTTTCCCGGGCCCAGCGGGACAGGGAGAGAGCCTCCCGTTTTGCGGCGCGCTCGATCAGACCTTCCGATTTGGCATCAAGGTAAATGGTGAGTTGAGCCATGGCCTCATTCGTGCCACGTTGAACATATACTTGCAAGTATATTCTTTCGGTGGCGCAACAGTGAACTCACCATCTTGCCCAAGCTGGTCGCCTGGCTTTTGGCAAGATCCTTGGCCATCTCCAAAACCTCCGGCTCGATGTCATGCGTCGTTCTCATTCACGCCGTTTGGCTGTTGAGCGGATTGATCCAAGCTAAATTGGGGAATCTGGCGAAATCCTGATCCGAGGAATACAAGGTGGATCCGTATTCGATGGCAAGCGCCGCCAAGTGCGCATCAGAGATCAGATTTCCGGTCGCCCCGGACTCCATGATCTGCGATTGAAGGAGAGCCCAATGGTTTGCCGAAGGCGTAACCAAGCGGACACAGGGTTGATCCAGCCAACTGCTCACGCGTGCCATCGCTTCTTCCGGAGTCAGCGGGCGTTTGTGCAACCTCGGGTTGGTCGCAATACGAATAAACGCGTTCAGGACAGGCCAGCAGAGATGCACCGGCTGACTTCCGCTCAAAACCGAATCCCACCATTTGCGGGCGGTCTCGTGATGGCGGGACAGGCTGTCTTCCGCATAGAGAAGCAAATTGGCATCGGGAAAAATCATCCGTGCATTTCGCCTTCCGTGACGGCCAGCAACTCCGAAATATTGTCATAGGACAGTCCCTCACGGAGCCCCATCGGACGAGGTTCTGTGCGGTAAGCGCGGGAGGTCGGAGGAGCAAGGACGCTTTCCATGCCAATCCGCAGGGCTTGGTTGATCACGGTTTTGAACGGAAGACCGGTGACGGACATCGCACGCCGGGCTGTGGCCGCAATGTCCTCATCAAGTGTCAGAGTTGTTCTCATGAAAACATCATGATGCTTTTTAGATAAACGTCAAGGTGATGCTTTTTTTGAAAACTTGAAAACTCTTCATTTCTCTCGAAGAGGCGGACGACACGGAGGTCGTCCCTCCAGGGAGACAGGATGGGGGCCCATAAGTTATAATTTCTCATTGCTGCGAATTAAAGATCGGCCCGCAATTCCGCAATGGGGGGCAAGCCTCACGCGGAAAGAGTTGCGGTGAATGGAGTTGACCAACCCAAGCAGCGACCGCCTTTCCTCGACGAGGAGACTCCCGTCCTGAACCCGCCGCCCAGCGGCTTAAGTTCATGGCAGGCTTCAGGGGATCTCCTCGGGACGGTTCCGAGCGTGCTTTCCCAGCAGACGGTTCAACCGCGCATAGATGTCCGGCGGAACA
Organism: Chthoniobacterales bacterium; assembly: GCA_014879575.1. GTDB lineage: Bacteria > Verrucomicrobiota > Verrucomicrobiia > Chthoniobacterales > Terrimicrobiaceae > QYQL01. The sequence continues at coordinate 7,054 of JACSRU010000055.1, forward strand.
TAGTGGTGCAAACGCCGGGTGCCGCTCACGGCCTCGATCTCCTGACACCCCAATCCGATCAACGCGTAATAAACGGAATCCTTTTCCCTCCAGACCACCACAAAGTCCGGATGAAATCTTCCGCAGGGATCCTGGCCTCCGCCGGGGGAAAAGGGATTTCCCGGATAAAAAATCGCGCGCAATTCCGCCAGTTCGACCTCGTTGAGTGCCAGCGGATTCTTGTAAAAACTCCCTCCCTCGATGCGAATCACCTCCTCGCGGGAGTTTTCCGCAGTGAACAACATGGGGTGCGTTCGGGGATCCGGGAGGCCCTCAAAAACCTGAAGATCGGCGATTTTTGAAACCGACTTCCGAAAAGAATCGGTGCCCGATTCCCCGAATAATCCGGCCAGCGGGCGGGCGGCGGCGGCGGCGGACTCCCCGACGCGCGCATCCGGATCGGCGGCCCACGCAAGACACAAGCCGCCCAGAAGCAGGAGGAAAATCCCCGCGAACTTCATGGCGCGGAATATCCGGCCTTTTCGAGCAGACGGGGGATTGCGACGTGGCGGAGGATCAGATCCTGGATGCAGCCGATTTTTTTTGTGTCCCCCGGCAGGGTCTTTACGGTCATGGAGTGGATTTTTTGTGCGATCGTGTAGCTGTCCATCGGCGAAAGGATCACCGGCAGGGTTGTCTGGCCCAGCAGATCAAGCAACCGCGGGTGCGGGAGCAGGTCGTCGGAGAGCACCAGGCCGACCAGCGGGCCGCCTCCGGATGCCATGGACCGCGAAAGTGCGGCCAGGACGATATCTTCGCGGTCTCCGGGAACGATCAGAAGGGAATGCCCCCGGATCTTGTGAAAAAGATTCGCGGAGCTCACCGCTCCGATCACGACCTGTCGCGCATGGCGGCGGGATTCCGATTCGTTATAGAGAAACCGTCCGCGGATATGCTCGCAGATTTGTTGGAGTGTTGGCTCGGCCAGCATGTTCTCCAGGGGCACAATCCCGAGGAGCTCGAGGCCAATGCGTTCAAATCCCCGGTTCGCGATATCCGCGATGGAATCCAATTTTTCAGGGTGGACCTTGTTCATCACGACTCCGAGGACTTCGACGCCCTCGCGGTCAAAGAGCGCCTTGTTCAGCGCGGCCTCATCAATCGGATGACCGATCCCGCCCGGCGTCACGAGCACCACCTTGCTGGCCAGAAGCCTCGCCACCGTCGCGTTGGACAGATCAAATGTGGAACCGACTCCGGCATGTCCGGTGCCTTCAATGATTGCAAAATCCTTCTCCCAACAGGCCCGGTCAAACGAATGCCGGACCCGCCGCGCCAGGGCCTCATGGTTGGACTGGTTGATATATCGCCGGGTAAAGTCCGGTTCGACAGCGATCGGACTCATGTCCTCGATCGGCACTTGCGTGTTAAAAGTCTCCTGAATCAGAACGCTGTCCTCGTCAATCCGTTTGCCATCCACCTTGGTGAAACGCTGTCCGACAGGCTTGATGAATCCGATGCGATGGAACTGCGGGCGGAGGGCGGCATACAGGCCGAGGGACACCGTGGTTTTTCCCGTGTTCTGTTCGGTTGCCGCGATGAAGATCCGGGGGGTGACCGTGTTCACGCGTCCCCGCTCTCAGGGTAAAGTTTCCGATACTCGATCGCCTGCAGGCCGACGAGAGCCGCCACGGAAACGATTTCCTCCGGATCCGTCCCCCGGGAAAGATCGGCCGCTGGTCGGGTGAGTCCGAGAATCAACTGTCCAAACGTCCTGGCCGCCGCGAATTGATGGACCAACTTCACGGCGATATTGCCGCTGTTCAGATCCGGAAAGATCAGGACATTCGCCTTCCCGGCCACAAGGCTCGGCCCCATTTTTCTCTCCGCCAGTTCCGGATTCAACGCGGCATCGGCCTGCATTTCTCCATCCACCGCAACCTCCACGCCAAGCTTCGAAAAGGCCTGACGCGCCAGCTCCGTTGCGCCCGCCACTTTTTCCGTGGAGGCGGTGCGCGCGCTGCCTTTGGTCGAAAAACTCAGGAGCGCGACGCGTGGTCGGCGACCGAAAACCTGCCGCGCAACCAGTCCGGCCTGGACCGCGATCGAAGCCAGCTGCTGCATGTTGGGATCCGGCACGACGCCCGTATCGGAAAAAAACAGCACGCCGTCGTCGCCAAAGGATTTGTCCTCCATCTCGACGATGGTGCAACTGGAGATGACCTCCGCATGGGGAAGGGGTTTGATGAGGTTGAGGAGCGGACGAAGAAAGACGCCTCCGTAGGCGCTCACCCCGCCCACAAGGGCGTCGGCAAGACCATATTGGACCATCATGGCCGCAAAATAGTTGTGATTGATCATGACCGCCCGACTGTCCTTAAGACCCATTTTTTTGTAGCGATCGAGACGTTCCAGACGCTGGCAAAAGATGGGGAGATCGGAGGAAGTTTCCGGATTGATGATCGCCACATGGTCGAGCCCGATTTTCTCGGACAGCGCCACCCGCTCGATCACGTCCCGCTTGCCGAGCAGGATCGGCACGCCGAGTTCCCGCTCGTAAAACATTTGCGCCGCGCGTATCACTCGCGCATCGTCTCCGTCTGGAAACACGATCCTCTTCGGATGGCGTTTCAGTTTTGCAAAAACCGAATTGATAAAACTCATGTCCGTGGACTCCCTCAACAGGCTGGAGAAGAATTCCTCCTTAGACAAGGAGAAGATCGCGTGTCTTTCCGCGGACCCCGCCCTTCGCCGGTGGTGATGCGGGCGCCTTCCATCCGATGACCACGCTTGCTCAAAAAATTTCGGGGTGGTGTGCGTTGCTGGTTCGGCTCGGCCTGGGCGCCACGTTTTTATTTTCCGGTGCGATCAAGGCCCGGGCGAGCGAGGAATTCGCGCTGGCCCTCATCCCCTTCACGATTCTCCCTGCGTCCTGGATCGGAGTGTTTGCGCTGGCCCTTGCCTGGACGGAAATTCTGGCGGGCGTGCTGGTCGTGCTGCCCCGCGTCCACCGCATCGGGGCGGCGGTGATATTTTCCCTGGCCCTCCTGTTCATCGCTGTCCTCACCTGGGCACTCTCCAACGACATCATTGTGAGTTGCGGATGTTTTGGAAACGATGAGCCCCCGTCCGCGCGCGCCATGCAACTGGCCATCCTCCGCGATGTGGGAATCGCCTGCGCGGCGGCTTTCGTCCTCTTCCTTCCCGGACGTCGCCGTCCTAATACTTGAGGATTTTTTCGAGAAACCGGCGGACTTCGTCCGTCGAGGGATCCGAAAAAAACCTGTCGGCGGGTGCGCTCTCGAGGATGCCGCCCTCGGCCACAAAGGCGACCAGATCGGCGGACTGTCGGGCAAATCCCATCTCGTGGGTGACGAGGATGATGGGTTTGGCCAGAACGCGGAGTTCGGCGATCACGTCCAGGACTTCCGCGGTCATCTCGGGATCCAGTGCGGAAGTCGGCTCGTCGAGCAGGAGGTATTTCGCCTCAATCGCCAGTGCCCGTGCGATCGCCACACGCTGCCTCTGACCGCCGCTCAACTGACCGGGTTGTTTGTCCGCATGACCGGTCAGTTGGAAGCGCCCCAATACTTCATCCGCGCGCTCCCCGGCCTCCGCCTTGGATAATCCATGCACCTGAACCAGCGGAAGCACCACGTTTTCCCATGCGCTCAGATGCGGAAACAGGTTGCTCGACTGGAAGACCGTTCCGACCGTTCGACGATACGCGCGCAACGCCTCCTCGGAACGCGCGAGCGCAACCCCCTCGACAAGCACCTCGCCGGAGTCCGGCCGGTCCAGCCCGGCAAGCAGCCGCAACAATGTGGATTTCCCGCCACCCGAGGGGCCGATCAACGCCCACACATGCCCGAACTCCCCCTCAAAGGTCACCTGGTCGAGCACACGATTCGCCCCGAACGCCTTGCTCAGATTTCGTAATTCAACTTTCATAGCGGACCTTGTTTTCCAGGGATTTTGTCCAGAGCGAAATCGGAAGGGTCAGCGCCAAGTAGAACACGCCCAGTGGAAGATACGTCTCAAAGGTCGAATAGGTGGCGGAATTGACCTGCTGGGCCGCAAGGGTGAGTTCCGGGATGCCGAGGATGGACAGCAACGAGGAATCCTTGATGAGCGAGGCAAATTGCCCGGCCAATGGAGGAAGCGTCTGGCGGAGCACCTGCGGAAATATCACAAACCGATAGGTCTGCGCGGGCGTCAGCCCAATGGCCCGGGCGGAATCCCATTGCGAGCGCCCCACGCTCTCAATGCCCGCCCGGATGACCTCCGCAATGTAGGCGCCGCTGAAGAGCGATAAAATCACTATCCCGACCAACAGGCGGTCATTCCAGCCCAGCATGTTCGCGACTCCGTAGTATCCGAACAACACAAGAAACAGGAGCGGAAGCCCCCGGACGGTCTCCACATAAAAAATCGCCGTGTATTTCAGCGGCAAAAATGCACTCCGCCGCGCCAGGGCCGTCGCCCCGCCCAGCAGCGTGCTCAAGACCAACGCCGCCGCGGAAATTTCCACTGTCGTCAGCCATCCCTTGAAAAATACCATCCGGTATCCCCAGACCCTGTCCCAATTCTGGATGGAACTGGAAAAGATCCAAAAACACAGAACCGAATACCCCGCAAGCAATCCGCAGACGACCCCCACCTTCGCCCCCATCGGTGCCGGACGTTCCTCCCGGTCAAACAAAAACTTCATCGCCTCCCCACACAGAAGGAATTTCCCGATTTTCGCAAGACGACATTTTCCAGAAGGGACCGCTGAATTCGGAATGGCGATGCGCCCCCAAACCCCGCACCGCCCGCCGCGGCAGGCTGGCGGGGGGAAGTGCGGCAGGCGATACAGAAAAATGCGGAGGCTTCCCCCAAGAGGAAGGGTTGGGGGGGGGGCGCATCTCCGATCCGTGCAGGTTCCAAGGCCAAAGGCCGGCGATTCTCAAGCCCAGGCTGCAAGG
>JACSRU010000138.1 GCA_014879575.1 Chthoniobacterales bacterium
GAACGTGAGCCTGGCACTTCATCGCAGCAAGGGGAGCTTGGCGGAATTGCCGGTGGCGCTTCAGGAGTTTGTAAAAATGCAAGAAAATGCAGCCTGACCCCCAGTTTACTGACCCCCAGTTTACGGATGTTCCGTCGGCGCTTCGGCGAACCTCCTTCACGGCTGCGCTGCCGGGGATGAGGGGAGGCCGATGGGCGTCCCCACCCGGAGTGATCAGTAAAACCGTTGGGGAGGAATGATCTCCTGCCGGCGGGTGAGACGATCAACAAAGCGGTCCCAGGACGCCTGCCCGGCGAGGATCTCAATTTCGACACGCAGGTAATAGACGGGCACTTCGGGCTCAAGAATGCGCGGGATGCGCACTGCATCCTTCTCGGTGGTCAGGATCGCGTCGAGCGACCGGCGCGCGCACCGCCGGATGAAGGCGTCAATTTCCTTCGAACTGAACCGGTGGTGGTCGGTGTAGGTCTTCGAGATTTCGATCTCGGCATCGAGTTTTCGGAGGGCGTTTTCGAAGCTCTCGGGAACGGCGATCGCGCAGATCGAGCCAATGCGCAGCCCGCGAAGGAACTCAAGCGGCTTGATCTCACCGGTCACAAGATTCCGCAAATGTTTTGGCCGATGCGCACATTCGATGATGTCGGCGGTCCGGTTGTATTTGCGGATGCGGGCAATGATATCGGTGTTGTCGGATCCGTCGCATTTCGTCAGAAAAATATGGGTGGCGCGCCGGAGGTTTGCCGGTGGCTCCCGCAGGGTGCCTCGCGGCAGGAGAAACTCGTTGCCGAATGGTGCCTGGCGATCAACAAGGGTGACTTCGAGGCCATGTCGCATCCGGACATATTGGAATCCATCGTCCAGGATCAGGGTGTCCGCCTGGAATTTCTTCACCGCGTAGGATCCGCTTTTGACCCGGTCCCTGTCAACAAGGACGACGACCCCCCGCAGGTTGTTGGCGAGCATGAAAGGTTCGTCGCCAGCGGTCCGGGAGTCGAGCAGCAGGGATTGGCCGTCGCAAACAACCCGGGGAACAAACACGTCCTTGTTCTTGTTGATTTTGTCCACGAGCCGAAGGAGGAGGGGGCGGGGAACGCTCTTGTAGCCGCGGCTGAGGATTGCGACCTTCCGCCCGCCCTCCTGGAGAGCCCGCGCCAGCAGCTCGACCACGGGTGTCTTGCCGGTGCCTCCGACGGTGAGATTTCCCACGCTGATGACCAGGCACCCGTGAGAGTGACTGCGCAGAATGCGGTTTCTGTAAAGTGCCAGGCGGGCGTCAACGATGCCCCGGTAAACGAGGGAAAGCATCCAGAGCATGCCGCGGAGCACGTCCGCGCGACGGCCATACCTGCGATCGAGTATGACGTCAATCGCGAAGGATTCGAGCCCCTCGATCCATCGTCTCATGAGAGGATGCGGACACCGGAATTATCGGCACCGACCACCAGGGCCACCGCAGAGTCCAAACCCGAGGACTCCAGCATGACGGTCGCAATTTTTTTCGGATTGGTGAGCGTGGCGCAGGCGATTGTGGAACCCGAGCCGCTCAGCCATCCGCCCAGGGCCCCCGCACGGCGCGCAGCGGTGATGACGGCGGGAAGGAAGGGGACCAGTGGCTCGCGATGGGGCTGGTGCAGGCGATCCTCGAAACATCCCGCGAGATTTTGATATTTTCCGGAGGCAAACGCCGCAGCAATCGCGGCAACGCAGCCTGCGGAAAAGATGGCATCCTGGAGGGGGATTTTTGACGGCAAAACCTCCCGTGCGGCCGGCGTGCTGATCTCAAACTCCGGAATGAGGAGCACGAAGCGCATGGGGTTTTTGATTTTGTAACATTGGAGACGGCCAACCGGTGGCACCATTGCAAACCCACCGAAAGCTGCCGCTGCGGCGTTGTCCGGATGCCCCTCCAACTCGGCGCACAGCCGGAAAAGCTCCGTGCGCCGGAGCGGCCTTCCGGCCAGTTCATTCAGGCCGTGAAGGATTCCGAGTCGGACAGTCACGCTGCTCCCAAGGCCCCGGGAACGGGGCACCGAGCCCTCGACTTCCCAGTGAAACGCAAACCGACGCACGCCGGCTTCACGGAAAAAGAGGCGGGCGACCTCCTCTGCCATGTCGCCCCGGGCTGGTCCCCGGCCCCGACGCACCGTCGTCGTATTATAGAGCCGGAGGGCGATTCCGAGGCAGTCAAAGCCCGGACCCAAATTTGCCGTCGAGGCCGGAACACTTATGCGAACTTCATCCATGAGCGGGATCATGCCTCAACTCCCCTCCTCCGGAAAAGAACATATCCTACATCATCTTCGCCCCCATCTCGGCCAGCGCACTGCGTTCCCCCTTGCTGAGCGAAATGTGCGCCGTGATTTTCTGACCCCGGAGACGGTTGCGGGCATAGACGAGGCCGTTTGACCGGCTGTCCACGTAGGGATTGTCAATCTGCGCGGGGTCTCCGACCATCACCAGTTTGGAACCTTTCGACATGCGGGTCACGACGGTCTTGGCTTCAAGGGGAGTGAGCTGTTGGGCCTCATCGAGAACAAAGAACCGGTTGGGAATCGAGCGCCCGCGAATGTAACAAAGGGCTTCGATTTCCAGGAGTCCGCGTTCCATGAGCTGTTCGTAGGGTTTGACGATCGGGTGGTGACTGCCGGCTCCGGGATGCGGTGGCTGTGGCCGGTGTTCGTGTTTTTTTCTATCCGATGCGTTGCGGGGCTTGCCGTCGGTGGGCGGCGGATTCAGCGGCAGGAGGACCTCGAAGGCATCATAGATCGACTGCAACCACGGATGCATTTTCTCCTGGAGGGTTCCCGGCAGGAATCCCAGGGTGTCTCCCATGGCGACCACCGGGCGACTGACGGTCATCCCATTGTAAATCCTCTGTCCGATCAACGAGAGCCCCGCCGCCACGGCCAGTAGGGTCTTTCCCGTGCCGGCCTGGCCGTAACACGTGATCAGCGAAATCTCCGGATCGAGCAGGGCATCCAGGAAACATTGCTGGCCCGGATTGGCCGGGCGCAATTCGATGCCTTTCGGCATCTGCAAAGTGTGCGGCACATTCAGCCTCACGAAATGACCTTTCCCCAAATGCCGAGCGGGCATCAACTTGTGCTCATCCACAGCCAGAAGGACGTATTCATTCACTTCCAGGGAACCAATGCGCGCTGTCTCAAGATCCAGCGAGCGGGAACTCCCAAACCGCTGGAGTTCGTAGGCCTCGACAGGAATCGAACGCATCTCATAGCCCTCCGCATCCTTCACCGCGACCTTGTCATTCTGGTAATCCTCACAGGTCAACCCGATGGCCATCGCCTTCAACTGCATGTTCAGATCCTTGGTCACCAGAATGGTCGGCAGTTCCTCCTGCTCCTGCAGCGCAAGACAGGTCCCCAAAATCCGGTGATCCATGCGCTCCTGATCCGGCAGGATTTTCAAAAATCGTCGCATCGCCGGAGAAGTCGCATTTTTTCCCAACACTTCGTTAATCAAAATTCGGACAGAGCCTCCTCCTGCCGTGGCGACCCCCCGGGTCACCTTCCGGGCATTTTGTCCAAAAATCTGATTCAAAAACCGATGCACCTTCCGCGCATTCGCCCCCCGCTCTGTTTGCTCATTCTTAAACCGATCCAGTTCCGAAAGAACCTCGACCGGGATAAACACATGGTTGTTCTCAAACCGGTTGATGCTGTGCGAATCATGCAGCAACACGTTTGTGTCGATCACGAAATTCTTGACCCCGTTCGCTTGTCTCCGCCGTGGAGATTTCTCGGGTAACGGAAAAAACAAACTTTGTTCTTCGGGAGATTCAATCGCTGATGGCAAATGCATGGGCGTAGTTGGGTTGGGTGAAAAAACTCCACGGGAAAAATTGCGGAATCCGACAGCGAGGCTTTTCGGATGAAAAGAGGAACCAGGCGGAACTTGAGCGTGATATAAACTCAACCCACCCCAAATCTCCTCCCGTCATCCCGCGCCGCACCAAGGCGCACAAGCGATGACGATCCCCCGAAACCCCTCGGGGTTCCCCGTCACATTTCAAAACGTTCTGGACGTCAGACCGGGTCAAGGCTCTCACGTATCGCATTTCTTGCGAATTCGCGCAACTGAAACTTGACTCAATCGTCGGCGGACCAGACGGAGCTGGTCCCTCCAGGGGCAAAGCGTGATTCCGGAGGGGCGACTTGTCCCCCACCCCATAGCGCGAAGTGCCACTTCTGGAGGGATGACCTCCGTGTCGTCCGCCTCGGACTGTGCCATCCCAACCAACCGCCGACGGACCAGACGGAGCTGGTCCCTCCAGGGCAATGTGCATCACCGACTTCGCTTTCAGCTTCTTATTTTGATGCGACTGTCCTGCCAAAAAAAGGGCGCGTGGCGGACTCGCGCCGGAGGATCCGGCACGGGGAAATCAGCTCTTTTTGTCATTTTCTTAAAAGAAGGCGCTTGCATTTTTGGGAGCATGGCGCATTGGTGGAAAAGTTTCCGTGAACAAATCGCACAGTTCAGAATCCGGCGACGACCCTGACCGATGGTGTGAGTGGCCGACGCTTTTTCGTTTCTCAATTTCCCCCTCCGGGAAGGAATCGTGAAAGCGGCTTCTCCATCGGGGTTCAAGGCGGCGCGGGATGCGGAACGCCGCAGGGTCAACGAGCAGAAACCCGTGGTGGAGGAGGACGACGCCGAGAACTATACCTGTCCCGATGCCCCGCAGCGGTTCTGGTTTTTCCTGAAGAGGCACAAGGCACTCATTGGAGCGGCCGCGACGGGAAACTTCCTCTCGGTATTCCTGATCATGCTGATCCCGTTGATCGCCAAGCTGGTGATTGACGAGGCGATTCCCGGGAAAAATGTGGGGCTTCTGGTCGGGTTGGCAGTGGCGTTGTTTATCACGCAGGCCGTGCGTTTTGTGATCGGATTCGGCCACGATTACCTGATCCAGTATATCGGCCAGCGGACGATTTTCGACATTCGTCGGGCGGTCTTTCATCACCTGCAGCTGCTGCACCTCTCTTTTTACGAAAAGAAGAAGACCGCCAGCCTGGTGAACCGGGTGATCTACGATGCGGCCGCCGTCCAGCAGTTCATCAATACGGCGTTTTCCTCCATCGCCAACAGTCTTGTCTCGCTGCTGATCGCCCTGATCATCATGTTCCTGTTGAACTGGAAACTCACCCTGTTCTGCACGCTCACGCTCCCGGTCTATTTCGCCATCATCCACGCTTACAGAAAAAAACTGACCACCAAACATCACGAGGTGAAGGAACGTCAGTCCGTCCTGGCCGGGAAGCTGGGGGAAACCTTCGCCGGCATCCGGGTCGTCAAGTCGTTCGCGCAGGAGGATCACGAACGCCGCCGGTTTGTTCTCACGATCAAGGACAACTTCTACAGCGAGTTGGAACTGCCCATGATTGGCACGCGCATGCGCTCGATTCTGGGGCTGTTCTTCATGTTCATCTACGCGATTGTGATTCTGGCCCTGGGTCTGGGCGCCATTGGCGGGAGCATGTCCATCGGTGGCTATGTGGCCTACACCAGCTACCTGTGGATGCTCTTTGGTCCGCTGGAAAGCCTCTCCGCGCTGATCCAGTCGAGCACAAACGCGCGCACGGGGTTCGAACGCATCCTGTCGCTTCTCGACACCAAGCCGAGCATCCGCGAGGACGACAACCCGATCGTTCCGGAAAACATCCGCGGGCAGGTCACCTTCGAGAACATCGGATTTTCCTATGAGGGCCGGGAGGTGATATCCGACTTTCATCTCACGGTCGAACCCGGCGAGATTGTGGCGTTGGTGGGGCCGAGCGGCAGCGGAAAATCCACCCTCATGAGTCTCCTGACCCGGTTCTACGACGTGGAATCCGGACGCATCCTGATTGACGGGGTGGATTTGCGACGCCTCAAATACGATGCCTACCGCCACCATCTGGGCATCGTGTTGCAGGAGAATTTTCTCTTCTCGGGAACTGTCGAGGAGAACATCCGGTATGGACGCCCCGAAGCCGGCATGGATGAGGTGCGCCGTGCGGCGCGTCTGGCCAATGCGCTGGAGTTCATCGAGGAGATGCCGCAAGGATTTTCCAGCCAGGTCGGCCAGGGTGGCGGCGCGCTCTCGGGCGGCCAACGCCAGCGCATCGCCATCGCCCGCTGCATCCTGAAAGATCCGCGCATATTGATCTTTGACGAAGCCACGAGCGCATTGGACAACCAGAGCGAGGCCTTGATTCAGGCATCCATGGACACGCTGATGAGTGGGCGCACGGTCTTCATCGTGGCGCACCGCCTGAGCACCATCCGCAAGGCGGGACGCATTGTGGTGCTGGATCATGGCCGCATTGTCGAGGTGGGAACCCACGACGAGTTGCTGGCCCGAAAAGGTGCCTACTTCGGGCTTTATCGTCCGAAGATGGTCAGGGAAAATCCGGCCCTGGCACCCGAAGCGGTGGCCTGATCATGGCGGAAGACAAACACGTCAACATCCAATCCCAGATCCGTCGGATGCGGCGCATGGTGCTTGGATTGTTTTTGTTCTCCACGCTTTTCCTTGTGGGCGTGCTGCTCTTCGTTCCGGTGGACGAGCGCATCCTGGCCACCGGCACGATTTCCTTCGAGCGCGACACGTACCTGCATGCACCCGAAGACGGCGTTCTGCGGGACATCCTGGCAGGGGAAGGGGAGGCCGTGTCCAGGGGGCAGCCGGTCTTGCGGCTGGATGACAGCCTGCATCAGGCCGAACTCAAAACCGTCGAGGCCACGATGGACAAGGCGCGCAGCGAGTTGGAATTCCAGAAAGCCCGGCTCGAGCGCACCGCCCGGTTGCCGCTGCCCAAGGAATTCTGGCACATGCAGGAGGAACTCGGCATTGCGCAGGAACGCATCCGGCAGACCACGGTGGAATTTGACCGGTCCAGGGAACTCCACGAAAAGGGGCTGCTCAGCCAACAGGATGCGGAGCGAGCCCGACTGGCCGTGGAAATCGCGCGATCCGAGGAGGCCAAGGTTCGGGACAAGCTGCGAATTCTGGGCGAAGGGCTGGAGTCCACCATTCTCACCGAGGCCAACGCCGAGATTCACAATGCCCAGAGCGCACTCCGTGCGCTGGAAGTCGCCCGCGACCTGTGCCAGGAACGCATAGAGAGCTGTCTGTTGCGCTCACCGGAAGACGGAGTCGTCACGTTGCTCAACAAACGGCGACCGGGGGAGCGTGTCATCCGCGGGGAAGATCTGGCCCATGTGGCACATGGTGCCGCCACGCGGGTGCGGATGTTTGCCGGAGAAAACCAATACTACCGCATTGCGCCGGGCCAGCGTGTTCTGATGAAGTCCAAGACATTCGACTCCCTGCGTCATGGGTATATCGAGGGACGAGTCGTTCAGGTGGCCATCGAACCCGAGCGGGAGACGACAGGGCCTGCAACCGGACCCGCCTACCGGGTGATCGCCCATGTGGAGAAGACGCCGCAGGACTTGGTGGTCGGTTCCACTGTGGAGGCCCGAATCATCCTTCAGCGCATCCCGCTGTGGAAACTGCTCCTGCCGGTTACGATGCGGTAGCGCAGGGACGGGGAGGCGGGTTCTCCCTCCGGCCTATTTGCCCACTAGAATGGCAGCCGACCACTCGCCCAGCGTGTAGGGTTTTTGCCGGGGTAAAGGAGGTTCGGCGTCGAAGTTCCCACCATCTCCGGGAACCGGCAGGCCCGTGTCGAAGACCCGTGACCAAGCCATCCCGCAGGGAAGAACGGGAAGCAAGAACGGGAGGGGTTCGTGAAACATGTTGAAGGCGACGTAGAAAAAATGCGGTGATCCACCGAGGGCCTCTCCGTGGCGTCCGCACAACATGTAGGCAAGGGACCGGCTGCCGGGCGTCCAGTCCGGACGCCACGGCAACACCCCGTGCCAACTGATGTCCGGGTATCCACTGCCAACCTGATCGCGCCCCGTAAGAAATTCCGGTTGGCGGAAGGCGGGATTGGCCTTGCGGAAAGCGATGAGAGCCTTGGTGAAAAGCAACATTTCCCGTCCCTCGTCATCAATCTCCCAATTCAACCAGTTCCAATCCTGATCATGGCAGTAGGCATTATTGTTGCCCCGCTGGGTACGCCCGCACTCATCGCCCATGGAGAGCATAGGAACGCCCTGGCTGGTCAGCAGGAGCAACATCGCGTTTTTACACTGGCGGAGGCGGAGCTGTCGAACGCCCGGATCGTCGGTCTCTCCTTCGACTCCGCAGTTCCAACTGTTGTTGTCGTTGGCACCGTCGTTGTTGTTTTCGCCGTTCTCGAGATTGTGCTTTTCATTGTAAGAAAACAAATCCCGAAGCGTGAAGCCGTCGTGGCAAGTGATGAAATTGACGGATGCGGTCGGCTTGCGTCCGGCCGCCGCGTAGAGATCCGGGGATCCCTGGATGCGTTGGACCATTTCTGCCACGTTCCCGGGATCGCCCTTCAGAAACCGGCGGGCGCAGTCGCGAAACTTGGCGTTCCATTCCATCCAGCGTCCGTAAGAAGGAAAATTCCCGACCTGATACAGCCCGTCGGCATCCCAGGCCTCGGCGATGAGATCGCAGCCCGCAAGGACCGGATCGTAGGCAAGGGACTCCAGAAGCGGGGGATTCGGCAGCGGAGCTCCGTTGACGTCGCGCCCAAGAACGGAGGCCAGATCAAAACGAAAACCGTCAATATGAAATTCGGCAGCCCAATGCCTGAGGCAACTGATCACAAATCCCCGGATGGCGGGATGGTTGCAGTTCACGGTGTTTCCGCAGCCGGTGTAGTTGAGAAAACGTCCCTCGGAATCCAGAATGTAGAAGGTTTTGTTATCGATTCCCCGGAAGGAAATCACCGGCCCGTCCGCCCCTCCCTCCGCCGTATGGTTGAAAACGACATCCAGAAAAACCTCCAAATCCTCCGAATGGAGGCGCTTGATCATGTCCTTGAATTCCTGGACCTGTTTTCCCTCCAGGGCACTTGCGGCATAGCTGCACTTCGGCGCAAAAAAGCCGACCGTGCTGTAGCCCCAGTAGTTGCAGAGGGACTCGCCGGTTGCGGGATTGGTGCGGGTGTTCTCGGTCTCATCGAATTCGAACACCGGCATCAATTCCACGCTGTTGACTCCCAGATCGCGGAGATACGAGGATTTTTCCACCAGACCGGCAAACGTCCCCGGATGCGTCACTGCGGCGCTGGGATGGCGGGTGAACCCCCTCACGTGCATCTCGTAGATGATCATCTCGCTCTCCGGACGCCGGAGCGGACGACTGTGCTCCCAGTGGTATTCCTCGTGGGGAATCCGACCCCGGTAAACGGGATTCCGGCTGGTCGGTTCCCCCATCCAGACCTCCCGGCCCGCAATTTTCCGGGCCTCAGGATCCAGCACGATATTCTTCGGGTCAAAATAGTGGCCTTCGCGGGGATTATTCGGCCCGGCAAATCGGAATCCGTATTCGATTTTCTCGTAATCCAAGTCGTAAACCGTCATCGCCCAGACCTGACCGAGACGGTATTCGGACGGGAACGGAATTTCCGCGAAAGGCTCTGCGGCACCGCGCTCGAAAAGCACGAGCGTGCAAGCCGTCGCGTGAACGCTAAAGATGGAGAAGTTCACCCCATGCGGCACATGACTTGCCCCGAAGGGGAGAGGATGCCCGTAGCGAAGTTTGAAATCTCCATGCGAATGGGTGGGATTCGGGTGGCTGGACATCGTTCGGGTTCAGCGTAGTTCGTCGAAAAAAAATTCGCAAGCCGAGCGTTCTGGCTTGTGCTCCGGTGGTGTTGGGACAGATTCAACTCGCCGATGTCCGGGTGCTATGCCGCTTTTCACAAGCAATTGGGAGACCTTGTTCTTCTGGAACCGGCCCTGTCGCGCCTGCGGGATCACCACGGGGCGCCGGTGCGTCTGATGACGCGGAACGGCCATGCCGACCTGGTGGCGCTCATGCCCGGCGTGGAAGTCACGCGGGGGCTTGCGCTGGCACCGGCGAGGGATCTCTACTGCTTTGATCCCCTGAACAAATCGGCGCTACGTTCCCTGCTTGCCCCGGTATTCAAGCGGCACCTGATCCGTCCCGAGGACAGGGAGCTGCGGTGGTATCACCCGCTAGTCTTCTCTGGCCACCGGAATCCCGAGCTTGGGGATGCCTATGTTGCGGAATTTTTCTGGACCCACACGCCTGTCCCGGCGAACGGGCCGTTTCGTCCGCCGGTCCTGTCCCTTCCGCCGGACGAGTGGGCACCGTCGGGATGGAAGGAAAGGGAATTCCTCCTGGTCAATCCCACGTCCGGTTGGAAGCGGAAGATGTGGACCGGAACCGGCTGGACGGATGTCCTGCGTTCGCTTGGAGGGCGGCATTCGTTTGTCCTCACCAATGCCGGAGACACCTGGCAAAGACTCCACTGTGAGGAAATCGCCGCAGCCACCGGCGCGGCGATCCAGGCGACGACCCTGCGGGAATTTCTCTGGTTGTGTGCCAGGGCCAGAGCCGTGCTGACGGTGGATGGCGCGGCTTCGCATCTGGCGGCGGCTTTTGGCGTGACGTGCTTCACCCTTTTTGGACCCACGCAACTCGCGCACTGGCATCGCCCGGCACCCAACCATATCGCCTTCCAGGCACCGAAGAATGACAAAGGGGTTCGGAGCCTGCGCAAGCTGGAGTCCCGGAGCGTGATCGAAGCGCTCGCCCCGCTCGGACTTTGATCAATAAAATCACTGGCGCATTGGAAACTCATGAGTAGATTGCCGCCATGTTTCGTTTGGCTTTACGATTTTTCGGATTGTTTTGTGCGGTTTGCACCGTCGCCTTCTGGCTGCTCAGCGGCCCAGATACGGGCTGGTCGAAGACCTCGCGCGCCATTTTGAAGACGGATGAAATCACCGGACTTGAATATCCGGTCATGGAAAAACGCTTTATTCCGGGAGTCGATTTCCTTGGAACCGGACTTCTGGGAAGCGCTCTCCTTGTCGGTCTCAGCTTTTTACCAACCAAAAAAAAACCATGAAAAAAACCCTGCTGACACTCGCGGCCGCAATTGCCGCACTCTCAAACACCTCCGCCGAAACCCTCACCTTCGATTTTAAGGATCCGAAGGGGGTCAACAACATCATCTTCAAACTGGATGCCCCGCTGGAATCCATCAATGGCACGACCACCGGCATCAGCGGAGCCGTCACCATCGACACCGCCAACGTCGGTCAGGTGACCGGAAAAATTGTCGTGGAGGCGGAAACCCTCCAAGTGCCCAACCCGGTCATGAAAGAACACCTCAAGGGCGCGAAATGGCTGGATATGAAAACCCATCCGGAGATCCGCTTCGAGATCCAGGAGGTGAAGAACACCCGGCGCGAAGGAGACACGGGAACTGCGGACGTCAAGGGTCTCTTCACCCTGAAGGGGGTCACCAAGGAAATCACCGTTCCCGTGAAGGTCACCTACCTGCCTGGGAAGCTGAAAGCCCGGGGCGGCGACAAGGAGGGCGATTTGCTCGTTGTGCGTTCCAACTTCAAACTCAATCGCAGCGATTTCGGGATCCAGCCCGGCGAATACACCGACAAGGTCTCCGAGGAGATTGATATCTCACTCAGCCTCGCGGGCGCGGCGCCCAAGGAATAATCAGCCGCCCCTCGCCTTCCACCCGGAAGAAAGCCAGGCGGCCCCTGTCGGGGAGGGGCGCGGTATTATTTCGCCTTCCCCTGGCTGGCGACGGCGTTCATGGCGGCGGCAATCGCCTCCTGATCGCCCAGGTAGTAATGCCGGATCGGCTTGAGGTTTTCGTCGAGTTCGTAAACCAACGGCACGCCGGTCGGGATGTTCAGGTTGATGATGTCCTGATCCGAAATGCCATCGAGATATTTGACGAGAGCCCGGAGGCTGTTTCCGTGAGCGGCAATGATAACGCGCCGGCCGGATTTGACGACCGGAGCGATCTTCTGCTCCCAGAGCGGAAGGACTCGGGCGACGGTATCCTTGAGGCACTCAGTGAGAGGAAGGTTGGAAATGCCCGCGTAGCGGGGGTCGTGACCGGGCCACCGCTCGTCCGAGGTTTCGAGTGGCGGCGGCGGCACATCATAGCTGCGTCGCCAGATCAAGACCTGATCGTCCCCGTATTTGGCAGCGGTCTCGGCTTTGTTAAGACCCTGCAAGGCACCGTAGTGGCGTTCGTTCAAGCGCCAGTCCTTTTCGATGGGAATCCAGACGATGTCCAATTCCTGGAGAACGGACCAGAGGGTGTTGAGGGCGCGTTTTTGGAGCGAGGCAAACGCCACGTCAAAGGAAAAACCCTCCTTTTTCAAGAGTTCGCCGGCCGCCTTGGCCTCGGCCCGGCCTTTGTCGCTGAGCTCCACGTCCGTCCAGCCGGTGAAGCGGTTTTCTTTGTTCCAGGTGCTTTCGCCGTGACGGATGAGAACGAGTTTATACATGATTTGCAAATATTGGAATCGTAGTCTATACAGCCAGAAATCCGCTCTTGGCAAGAATCCGCTTCATGACTTTCCGAACTGTCACATTCAACATGCAAAACGGCCAACCGTGGGAGGAGACGGTGCCGGATAAAGCCCAAATCAACCTGGAACGGACGGTGGATTTTCTTAACGAGCAGGAAGCGGACGTGATCTTCCTTCAGGAGGTCGAGCAGGGATTCGATGGGGGACTTCAACTCGATCCGCCGCCAAACTATACCTTCCTCAAAAAGCACATCAAAGGCTACGATTCCGTCTTTGCCTACCCGGTGGCAAATGCGAGCGAGATCCCCTTTGGGCTTGGGCTGGCCATTTTCTCAAAATCCAAGTTGAGAGATTTTCAGCGGATCAATCTTCCGGCTCCCGATGTCGAATTCGAGTTTTCCGGCGCCCTACGGAAGCCCTCCCAGCGGCTTTTGATTTCCTCGGCAACCGTCATCCAAGGGCGGGAGATCCACCTTCTTAACGCCCACCTGCAGGCCTTTTTCATGATCGAATCCTCGAGCGCGGATCATCCCGCCCAAAGGAATGCCGTCGAGGCCGCCTTGCGCGCGCAGACCGGACCAGCCATTCTCGCCGGGGATATGAATTGTGTCCCCGAAGAAGGGTTGCTCGAACAATTCCAGCGGGCCGGCTTCCAAACCGCGCAGAACCGGGAAGTCACCTGGCGGCGACAACCCTACGTCCTGGATCATCTTTTTTACAATCCGCCCCTCCGTCTGGAATCCTGCGCCGTCATCCCAACGACCGCCTCGGACCATCATGCCGTCCGGGCCGACTTTTCTTTTGTCTGAGCAGGGATGAAGATCGTCACTTGGAACGTCAACGGCCTGCGTTCCATCCTCGGAAAAGGGCTTCCGGATTACCTGCAGACCGCGGAAGCCGACATCGTCTGCCTCCAGGAAATCAAGGCCAGGCCGGAACAGGTCGCCCATGATTTTTCCGGATACCACATTTTCTGGAATCCCGCGCAGAGACCCGGATATTCCGGCACGGCGATTCTGACGCGCCAGCGACCCCTCTCCGTGACGAACGGCATGGGACACCCGGCTCACGACAACGAGGGCCGCATCGTCACGGCGGAATTCCAGGATTTCTTTCTCGTCAACGTTTACACTCCCAACTCGCAACGCGAGCTGACCCGCCTGAGATACCGCACCCAGGAGTGGACGCCTGCGTTTCTTTCGTTTTTGCTGGCATTGGAAAGCCGCAAACCGGTTCTCTTCTGCGGGGATATGAATGTGGCGCACCGCGAAATCGACTTGGCCCGCCCGAAGGCCAATCTCCGAAATGCGGGCTTCACCATCGAGGAACGGGAGGCCTTCGATCGCATTCTCGACGCCGGCTTTGTGGATTCCTTCCGCGAGTTCCACCCGGGCGGCGGGCATTATACATGGTGGAGTTACCAAAACGGAGCCCGGGAGCGGAATATCGGATGGCGGATTGATTACGTTTGCATTTCCCCTCGCCTCCGTCCGGCTCTCCAATCCGCATTTATCGAACCCCATGTTTTGGGGAGCGACCACTGTCCGACAGGGGTCATAATGCAATTATAGCAAATGACTTGCACGCAATCAGTCCTTTCCAAGAAAAGAATTCCGAAATTTTCCCATCTTTTTTTGAACGTCTGCCTCCAGAGACGGTCAAATCTATCGGTTAAGGCAGCAGTTCGGGCCACCGCGGATCAGTTTTCTTTGTTTTCTGATCATCTCCGCAGGTGGCCCGAATCTTTTTTAGAACTTTGGCCGGATCCGGAAGAGTGCTTGCCGGGAATCCGCGTCTCAGGTATCGCGGGATGCGCATGAAGGATTCTATCCTCATTGTGGAAGATGAGCCCGATGTGGTGGATTTGCTGCGC
The DNA here is from genome assembly GCA_014879575.1 of Chthoniobacterales bacterium. Lineage (GTDB taxonomy): Bacteria > Verrucomicrobiota > Verrucomicrobiia > Chthoniobacterales > Terrimicrobiaceae > QYQL01. Next base: position 14,300 of record JACSRU010000138.1, read on the forward strand.
TACAATCTCGAGAGGGCGGGGTTTTCCGTGATGACCGCCGCAACCGGCGACCGGGGACTGGAAATGGCCCGGGCGAATCGTCCAGACCTCATCATCCTGGATCTGATGTTGCCCGGGATGACGGGGCAGGAAATTTGTCGAGCCCTAAAAAAAGATCCTGAGACGGAACCCCTCCTGATCGTCATGCTCACGGCGAAAGGGCAATCGGAGGATCGCGTAAAAGGCCTCGAACTGGGAGCCGATGACTATATGGCAAAGCCCTTCAGTCCCCGTGAGTTGGTGCTTCGGGTCCAAGCCCTCCTCAAGCGACTTCGCACCGTCCCCCGGTCGGCAACCCTCCAAATCTCGGGAATCTCCCTCGACAAAACGAACTTCGAAGCTCGCCTGGACGGACAGCGACTCGACTTGACCACCACCGAGTTCAAACTTCTTGGTCTGCTGATCGAACGCCGGGGAAAAACCCTCTCCCGCGAAACCCTTCTTACGGACGTCTGGAAATATCAGAACGCCTCCGTGGATACCCGCACCGTGGACACGCACATCCGTCGAGTGCGGGAAAAATTGGGAAAATATGCCGGGCGGCTGGAAACCGTCCGGGGCGAGGGATACCGCTTTTCGGCGGAGGTTGAGTCTTGAGCGCAGTCTGGCTCACCCTTGCGGTCGGTGTCCTGGCCGGCGCCGGTGGGCTTTTGTATTTTCAAATTCTCCGTCCCTACCTCCGGATGCGGGAATCGCTCAGACAACTTGCCAGTCGCAATTTTCCCGGGATGCCTCTCCCCTCCGCCACAGGGCTCTTCAAGGGTCCGGCAGGGGATATTCGCCGCATTTCCGACCACCTCCGGAGCCTGGACCGGCAGATGGCGGACGAAGGATTCAGTCTCCAGGCGATTCTTTCGAGCATGGTGGAAGGGGTTTTCATCGCCGACCGCTCCCGGAAAATCCGTCTTGTCAACAATGCGCTGCTCACCTTGCTGGGCCTGAAAGTCTCCCCGCTGAATCGCCCGGTCATCGAGGTGATTCGCCGCCATGAACTGCAGAACGCCCTCGAGTCCACCCTCGCAACGGGAACCCCGCAGGAGATTCAGATCGTCATGGAAGTTCCCGCAGCGTCAGGTGGATATGAACTCAAACATCTGAATATCCACATCAGCAGCCTGGCTCCCCATCAACAAATTCACCCAAACGCCGTGCTCGTCGTCCTTCACGATGTGACGGTTCTCAGAAAGTTGGAAGCCCGGCAGCGGGAATTGCTCAGTAACGTTTCGCACGAATTCCGGACCCCCCTCGCCATCATCAACGGTTATGTGGAGACTCTTGCGGACGGGGCTTCATCCGATCCGGCGATGCTCGAACAGGCCTTGGGCGTCATGCACAAGAATGCCCGCCGCCTGACCCTCCTCATTGACGACCTGCTCACCCTGTCGAGTCTCGAAGAACGAACAAAGTTGCTGAGATTCCAGCCGGTCGATCTCCGGCAAATCCTCGCTGGCACGCTTGATCATCTTGCATCGGACATTTCAGCGCATGGCACACATATCCTTCTGGACTGGCCGGAGGATGCCACTCCGGCGGAAGCTGATGCCCGGCGGATGGAGCAGGTCTTTTCCAACCTGATTGAAAATGCCCTGCGCTATGGGGCCGGGAAAAATCCGACATTGCGCATCTCCGCCGAGAGACTGGAGAACAAGATTCACATCACTTTTTCCGACAACGGGCCAGGCATCCCGCTGGGGGATCAGGCCCACATTTTTGAACGCTTCTACCGGGTCCATAAAGATCGTTCCCGCCATGCCGGCGGCACCGGACTGGGACTGTCCATCGTCAAGACCATTGTCGAGGCGCATGGGGGCCAGATCACGGTGCAAAGTTCTCCGGGCGCAGGTGCCACCTTCTTTGTCACTCTTCCCATCAACCAAGAAACGGTTTTTTCCTCCGGGCAGTAAATTATCCTGCAACTTTTCGGAAGTCGGCGGGTTGCATCCCTGACAACTCATAATTCCCATGAAACTCAGACTCCTTATTCCAATGGCTGCACTCTGCACAGGCACACTCTGGGCAGAACCCCCTCAAAAAGATGGCGAACGTCCCCCCATGCCACCTCCGGGTGGTGGGGAGGAACACCGAAGGGACAAACTCAACATGCCACCGGAGATCCGGGCCCGCTTTGAAGCCGCGCGGGAAAAGGCCATGCAGGATCCCGCCCTTCAGGAGTTGCGAAAAAAAGCGGAAGCCGCCAATGAAGAGTTCCGGAAGGCCATGCGGGAGGCCATGTCGAAAGCCGATCCGGGTCTTGCCGAGTATGTCAAAAAGCAGATTGGCGAGAAAATGAAGGAGGGAAGGCCGGAGAAGGGACCGGGCTTCGCCAACCTCAGTGAGGAAGACCGTCAGAAGCTCATGGCCGCACGGGAAAAAGCCAAAAGCGATCCGGCGGTCACCGCTGCGGAGGAAGCGAAAAAAGCGGCCAAGTCCCCCGAAGAACGCCGCACGGCCATGGAACAATTCCACAAGGCCATGAATGCCGCGATCCTGAAGGTGGATCCTTCCTTGGCACCGATCCTCGAAAAAATGAAGGCCCAAAAAGCCGCTCCGCCTCCGCATCAAGGCCCGCCGCCGCCCCCTGGGATGCCGGGCGATCAAATGGACGGCAGGCCGGACGCATAGGAAATTCTGGAGATTTCCCACGGGGGGCATGGCGAAAAGGCCATGCCCCTTTTTTTATGGGATGCCGACCAGTGGCTTGATCGCCTGCACAAGGGTTTCGATGTCCTGCGACGAGTGGGTCGCTGACACCGTGACTCGCAGGCGGGCCCGACCACGGGCAACGGTCGGATACCGGATGGCGGGAACAAGCAATCCCAAGCCCTGCAACTGACGGCCCGCCTGCATGGCAGCGGATTCCTCTCCGATGATAATGGGGATGATCGCGCTCGTGGCCGTTGGTTGATTAAGAGAGGTCCCCAGGTGCCGGATGTTGTTCCAAAGCCGACAAAGAAGTCCTTGCCCTTCTTCCGCCGCCAAAATTTCAACAGCTTTCGCCGCCGCCGCAGCAACGGGTGCCGGGGGCGCGGTGGAGAAGATGAAACTGCGCGCCCGATTGATGAGAAACTCCCGCAGAGATTCGCATCCGGCAATGTAAGCCCCGTGCGCCCCCAATGCCTTACCGAGGGTTCCCATTTGGATTTCGATGTGGCCTTCGAGACCGGTTGCTTCCGCCAGTCCCCGGCCTCCGCGCCCAAGGACTCCCACCCCGTGCGCCTCATCCAAAAAAAGCCAGGCTCCGTGGCGATTTTTCAACTCCACCATCTCCCGAAGAGGTGCCACATCGCCGTCCATGCTGTAAACGGACTCCGCCACAACCAGAATACGACGCCCCGCATGCGCGGAGCGGGCCCAAAGAAGGTGACTCTCCAGTTTGTCCATGTCGTTGTGTGGGAAAACCCGCAGGTGGGCTCCGCTCAACCGGGCGGCGTCCACAAGGCAGGCATGGCACAGCTTGTCGAGAATGATGACGTCTTCCCTGGTGCAGAGCGCGGGGATTGTTCCCATGGCGGCAGCGTAGCCGCTGGAAAAGCACAACGCGGACGCCATCCGCTTGAATTCCGCGAGGGCCGCCTCCAGTCGCTCGTGCGCCGTGAGGGTTCCGCAGACAAGTCGGGAGGACCCGGACCCGAACCCGCCCCGAGCTCCCTCACTCCTTGCCGCCTCAGCGAGAGCCGGATGACTGGCCAGCCCCAGATAGTCATTGGACGAAAAATTGATGAGGGCTCGTCCGCCGGTGGCAATGTGCGGCGATTGTGGGGAATCCAACACCCGAAGCTCGCGGAAGAGACCGGCCTTTTTGATCCCGTCCAGTTCTTGATTAAGAAAATGTTCCAGTGAGCGGTGGGGACTCGACGTCTCGGGGAGGTCCATGCGAATCAGCCCTTGGCGATCAGGGCACACATTTCGCGCACTGCCTGCTCAAGCCCCACAACAACAGCCCGGGAGACAATCGCGTGCCCGATATTCAACTCCTCAAGACCGGGGAGTTGCAGGATTGGCGTCGTATTCCGGTAGTTGAGACCATGTCCGGCATTGACCCGAAGCCCGCGTTCTCCCGCCAGGCGGGCAGCACCCTTCAACCGCGCCAACTCGCGCTCGACATTCTCTCCAAGGGCATTCGCATAGGTGCCGGTGTGAAGCTCCACAAATTCCGCGTCCAGTTTCGCCGCCGACTCAATCTGGTCCTCATCCGGATCAATGAACAGGCTCACCCGAATCCCGCGTCCGCGCAGACGGGCAATCACCGGACGCAGGATCGTCTGGTTGCCGACGCAATCCAACCCTCCCTCGGTCGTGACCTCACGCCGGTTCTCGGGAACGAGACACACGTCGTCGGGCAGAATCTCCAAAGCAATCTGCACAATCTCTTCCGTGACTCCCATTTCAAGATTCAGTTTTGTCGCGATTCTCTCGCGAAGCCTGAGAATGTCGCGATCCTGGATGTGCCGTCGGTCCTCCCGAAGGTGGGCGGTGATTCCCCGGGCACCGGCTTTCTCCGCCATCAGGGCGGCCACGACAGGATCCGGCTCCGCATTGTGATTTTCAAAATCCTCGCGGTAGCGCGCCTGGCGGATTGTGGCGACGTGATCAATGTTGACTCCGAGACTTGGCATCGAACCCATAATTGCGTCGAACACGCCGCACGGCAAGGATTGCCTCGAGGAGCGCGGTCACTCCATGCCGCAGGGGCTTGAGCTGGGATCCCGGCGCATCGGCCCACTCGACCGGCAATTCCTTGATCCGAAATCCGAGCCCCTGCGCCAGGGCCATCACCTCGACGTCAAACCCAAACCCCGTTTGCTCAACGCGGGAAAAAATCTCCCGGGCGGCTTCCCGGCGAAAGGCTTTGAACCCACATTGCGTATCCGAAAAGTGTGTCGCTCCAACCGCCCGGAGAATCCGGTTAAAAATCCGGCCGGCCACCTCGCGCGCCAGGGGCTGCCTGTGAACGATCCGGCTGTCGGGATGGCGCCGCGATCCCATGAGCACATCCGCCCCGTCCGTGAAGCGGAGGAATTCCTTCACGCACCGCAGGGGGACACTCAGATCCGCATCCATGAAAAACACCCACTCCCCCCGGGCTTTGAGCATGCCGGTCTTCACGGCGAACCCCTTGCCGTGAGCGTCCGGATTCTCCACGATCTGAAACCGCGGATCCCCCCGGATTTCCTGCCGCGCAACTTCTGCGGTCCGGTCGGTTCCAGGCTCAATGACAAGGAGGATCTCCCAGGGCTCCCCGGGAAAGATCCGCCGGATTTCCCGAAGGCTCGCGGGCAGGCGGACCTCTTCATTTTTGGCCGGAATGATAATACTGATTCGCGGGGCTTGATCCGACATGGGTGCTCAGACTATCCCAATCGGGTGCCAGCCCGTCTGTCAAAGCTCCCTTTGTTTGAAATCGCGATTTTTGGAATCGCCATTTTCCTGCGGCTTTGGCTGATCGAAATCAAGCCGGCCCATTTCGATGAGGGTGTCAACGGATGGTTTGCCGATCAAATGACGGCCAACGGATTCTACCACTACGATCCGACGAACTACCACGGCCCGCTCCATTTTTATGCGGTGTTTCTGAGCCAGACACTTTTCGGGCGGCATCTCTGGGCGTTGCGATTGCCGGCGGTTCTCGCAAGCCTTCTGTGCCTCTGGGCCCTTCTGAAGTTTCGGGATTTTTTCGGGGACAGAACCGCCCGCATCGCGGCCCTGGCAATGGCGGTCTCGCCGGCGTATGTGTTTTACGGACGCTATTCGATCCACGAATCCTGGCAGGTTCTCTTTTCCATCCTCCTCCTCTGGAGCCTTCTGGGACTTTGGACGGCCGGAGAACGAAGGCATTTTTTCACGGCCGTCCTTTCGATGGCGGGTTTGATTTTGACGAAGGAGACCTACGTCCTGCACGGGGGATCCTTTCTTCTCGCGGGGCTTGTCCTGTGGGGATGGCAACGCCTCGTGCCCTCGCGTCCATCCTTCCCTCTGGCGAAACAACTCTGGACACGTGACGACGGGATTCTTGCGGGAGGGGGTGCCCTGCTTCTCATCGTGTTTTTCTACTCAGGAAACTTCCTCGATTTCCGTTCCCTGAAGGGTCTCTACCAGACATTTGGCGCGTGGTTCAAAACCGGCGTCGAGGCGGCGGGCCATGCGAAAACAAACTACCAAGTCGGCCCGGGAAACTACTATTGGGTGGCGCTCATGGCCCGCTATGAATGGCCGGCTTTGGCTGGTCTGCTGGCCGGTCTCCGATACATTGCCCCATCGGATGCGCGCCTCCGCTACACGGCCATTCTGGCAGGCGGTGTGCTGCTAGCGTATTCTCTCATCCCCTACAAAACCCCCTGGTGCATCGCCTCGATCCTTTGGCCCTTCCTCCTCATCCTGGGAGGGCTGCTTGGCGAAGTGGCTGATCATTGGGGAAAAAAATTTCTTCCCGGGGTGGTGATGGCTCCCCTGCTGGCAGGCTCGCTGGTCGTTTGCTGGAGGTTGAATTTTGTCAATTACACGGAGGATTCGGAGCCCTACGTTTACGTGCAGACCTACCCGGACATTTCCCGTCTTACGGACCCCCTGTTGACCCTCGCGCAAAAGAATGCGAACAACTACCATCTGAGCGGACTGGTCCTCCTCGAAAGCTATTACCCACTCCCCTGGATGCTCGGCGACTTCACCCACATCGGATACTACAACAAGGACCAACTCCCGAAGGATTGGAACACCGAATTTCTTGTCATCGAAAAGTCCCGGGAGGCCGAGGCGGAAAAGCATCTCACGCGGCCCTACTATAAACGCACATTCCGCCTCCGCAGCGCCCAGGAGGAATGCACCGCGTATTTTTCCGCAACGGAGTTTTCTGAGACCTTTGGTGGCATCCCGGAATTTCAACCCGCCAGGCAACCGGCAGAACCTCCCCAGGAAGAATAAACGCGCGGCCCTTTCCCCTCCCGCACTCTGTCTCCTCCCAAACAAAAGTGCCGGACATCTCAACCTCCGTGCTGTAAGACACCTCGCTGAGATATGAGGACGATGGGATCCCTTCTGAGCTTTGTGGCAGCCAGCGTTTGTTCGGCCATTGTCCTGGCCTTCCCGTGCGGTGGAATCTCACCTCCCGTGGCGATAGCGGCATTCGCCATCGGTTTTGTCACGGCATTCGCTGCCTGGCGGGGAATTCCCGCCGGGAAGGAACCCGCCGTGAATGCCTGGGATGTCCTGCTGTGGGTGGTCTTCGCCTTGGCCGCGTTGCGCGCTTTCCTCTGGATCCTTTACCCTGCCGGCGAGGAGTGGCGGGTTTTGTCTCCGAACAACCTGGGTGACATCTCCCTGCACCTCCACATGATTCGCTACCTCGCCGGCGGAGTGGACTTCTGGCCCGCAAGTCCGATCCTTGCAGGCGTTCCGTTGATTTATCCGCTCGGAATCGATCTCTTTAATGCCCTGCTTCTGTGCGTCGGCATGCCGGTCGAAAGGGGACTCATCTGGGTCGGTCTGTTGGGCGCCTTTCTCACCGGATGGTCGCTCTGGCGCTGGGGGGGAGCCTTCGCCCTTGCGGCGTTGTTATTCAACGGCGGACTGGCGGGATTTCTCATTTTTCAGACAGGAAGCATCCAGGACTTCCAAGCGGATCTGCCTTGGAAAAATTTTTTTCTCACGATGCTTGTCACGCAACGCGGTCTCCTCCACGCGCTCCCGTCCGGACTTTTTCTCCTTTGTGTCTGGAGGGAGGATTTTTTCCGCACCGGTTCCGGAGTGCCGCGTTGGGTGGCCTTTTTGCTCTACGTGACGATGCCCATCTTTAGCGCGCATGCCTTTGTGTTTCTCAGCCTGATTCTCGCCGGTGCGTTTGTCGTAAATCCCAAAAAACGAAAAATTCTCCTCGGTTTCGTGGCCTGCGCCATTCTCCCGGCGACAACTGCCATGTTCTTTGTCACCGGGCACTTTTCCATAGCCTCGGGTCTGCGCTGGCTGCCGGGCTGGATGCAAGGAAGCGAAATGTGGCTCGCCTACGTGCGGACCTCCGGTGCGGCCTGGCTGGAGAACAGCAAATGGTTTTTCTGGCTTTGGAATTTCGGCGTCTCGCTTCCCCTGCTTTGTCTCCTCGGCTGGAAAATTGTCAAAACCCGGGACCGGGAGGCTCTGTGCTTCGCAGGAACAGGCCTTGTGGTGTTTTTGATCTGTTGCTTCGTGAGTTTGGCTCCCTGGGAGTGGGACAACACGAAACTCTTTCTCTGGGCCTGGCTGGCCTGCGCCCCTTTTCTCTGGCAGATGCTCTCCACCCTGTCACTTCCGCTGCGTGGACTCCTTTGCCTGCTGCTCTTTTTCTCTGGCGCCGTCTCTCTGGTGGGGGGATTGGACGGCCGACACGGCTACAAACTCACCACCCGCCAGGAACTTGACACAACCGCTGCCCTCCTGAAGGACGTCCCCTTCGAGGACCGCATCGTCATTTCGCCGGATTACAATCATCCGGTGATGCTCCTCGGACGCCCGGTTTTCTGCGGCTATGCGGGACACCTCTGGAGCCACGGACTCGATTATCGCGACAAGTGGCAGCTCCTTGAAAACATTCTGAAGAAAAAACCCGGATGGCAGGAAGTCCTGAAAACCATTGATGCGCAATGGCTCTTCCTTCGCACCCCACGTCCTGTCCTCCAAGAAATCCGGCGCAATCCTCCGCCACACTCCGGCGCGAAGGCCGCCGAATCTCCCGACTACTCCCCGAGGTCCTCACCCACCATGTAGCGGGTGAATCGGCGGATGACCATGTTCTCGCCCAACTCGGCAATCTTGCTGGTCAGGAGATCCTTGATTGTCTGGTCCGGATTCTTGATGAACGGTTGATCGAGAAGGCAAATGGTGCTGAAAAACTTGTCCACCTTCCCATCCACAATTTTCTCAACGATGTTTGCGGGCTTCCCCGTCACCTGGGCGGCGCAAATCGCGCGCTCGGCAAGAATCAGTTTTTCCGGCACTTCCTCCCGGCTCACATAGAGCGGATTGGCTGCGGCGATGTGAAGCGTCACGTCCTTGACAAAATCGCGGAAGATGTCGTTCTTCGCAACGAAGTCCGTCTCGCAATTGATTTCCACCAAGACCCCGACCTTGCCTTGAAGATGGATATACGAGGCGATGGCCCCCTCCTTGGCGGCACGGGAAGACTTCTTGCCGGCACTGGCAATTCCCTTCTTGCGAAGGATGTCTTCCGCGGCAGCCAGATCCCCATTGGCTTCGGTGAGGGCACGCTTGCAATCCATCATCCCCGCATTGGTTTTCTCGCGGAGTTCTTTAACAACTGAGGCAGATATTTCGGACATAAATATTGGGTTAAAAATGCCTGGGTATCGAATCCCGAAAAGAGGCGGCTCCCGCCCCCCTTCGGAAATTCTCAACTTCAGACTTGGTTTTACTCGGAGACGGCTGCCAACTCGCTGGGAGCCGTCTTGACGGCACCCTTGGCATCGAGGATCGCCTGGACGAGCTTCTGAAGAATGACGCGGATCGAGCGGATCGCATCGTCGTTGCCGGCGATCGGATACTCGATTTTTTCCGGGTCACAATTTGTATCCACGATCGCAATGATGGGGATCTTCAGGCGGTTCGCCTCGGCAACGGCAATCTCCTCGCGCAGCGTGTCGATGACCACAAGGGCATCCGGAAGTTTCTCCATGTCCACAATGCCTTCGAGATTGTGGAGGAGCTTGGCCCCTTCCCGACGAATCGACGAGGCCTCCGCCTTGTTGATCTTCGCGAATGCCGGGGACTTCTCCAGTGCCTGAATTTCCTTCAGACGGGCAACACTCTTGCGGATGGTCGTCAGGTTGGTAAGGGTGCCGCCCAGCCAGCGCTGGTTGACGAAGAGCTGCCCCGTGGCGGCGGCGGCTTCGCGGACGGCTTCCTGGGCCTGCTTTTTCGTTCCCACAAAGAGAATTTTTCCTCCTCCGCGGACAAGATTTGTCAGGTAGTCCGTGGCTCGCGAAAGCTGATCCACGGTCTGGGCCAGATCAATAATGTAGATGGAATTTTTCTCTTCGAGGATGTAATCGCGCATCTTCGGATTCCAGCGCTTGGTCTGGTGTCCATAATGCACGCCGGCTTCGAGCAGTTCAGTCATGAGTTCAACGTTTGGATATTGGGATGTTTCTTCGGACATGGGATCTCTTAGCTGGCAGCTTTTTCAGGTTCGGGATTCGGTTCGGCTCCAAGCGCATCGCCCAAGAGGGCAATCTCGATTTCCCGGTGGGACTGGTAACCAGTGCCGGCCGGAATGAGATGCCCCATGATGACGTTTTCCTTGAAGCCCCGCAACGTGTCCACCTTGCCAAGGGTGGCCGCTTCGGTCAATACGCGTGTGGTATCCTGGAAGGATGCGGCGGAAATAAAGCTGTCGGTCTCGAGCGAGGCCTTGGTGATGCCAAGGAGAACCGGACTGGCTTCGGCGGGTTTGCCACCCTTCTCGATGACACGGTGATTTTCCGCGTCAAAGGCCAGGCGATCCACCTGATCGCCCCAAAGGAGGTTCGTGTCGCCGGGCTCGGTGATTTTCACCTTGCGAAGCATCTGTCGGATAATGATCTCGATGTGCTTGTCATTGATTTCCACGCCCTGGAGGCGATAGATTTCCTGCACTTCGTTGAGGAGGTGCTCCTGAAGCTCCTGCGGACCACAGATATCGAGGATCTCATGCGGCACAACGGGACCTTCCGTCAGCTGCTGACCCTTCTTCACCGTATCCCCTTTATACACAATGATGTGTTTGTTGAGCGGGATCAGGTGCTCCTCCTCGGCCTTGGTTGTCGGATCGGTGACGATGAGACGCCGCTTGGCGCGAACCGTCCCTCCGATTTCAACAATTCCGTCAATCTTGGCAATCTCCGCCGCATCCTTGGGTCGGCGGGCTTCGAAAAGTTCCGCCACGCGCGGCAGACCGCCCGTGATGTCCTTGGTCTTTGCAATTTTCCGCGGAGTTCTGGCAAGACGCTGACCGGCAGGAACCTTTGAGCCTTCCTTGACTTCGATATGGGCTCCCGCCGGGATCGAGTAGCTGGCAAGAACCTCCTTCTTCGCCTCGTCCACGATGACGATCTGCGGATGGAGATCCTCCTTGTGCTCGATGACAACCGTTCCCATCACGCCGGTGGCTTCATCAATTTCCTTGCGGATTGTGACTCCCGAAATCATGTCGCGGAATTCAATCCGGCCACCTTTTTCCGTGATAATCGGCACGTTATAAGGATCCCACTGGATGAATGTGACGCCCTTCTTCACGGTGCCGCCATCTTCCACGGAAATGACGGAACCCACCACGATGTTGTGGCTTTCGAGTTCACGTCCATCGGGATCATGAACGCTGACGGTGCCATTTTTGTTGAGAGCGACATACGTGCCCTCGCTCGTCGCGACGACTTTCAGTTCGTTAAAACGGACGACACCCTCGTTCTTGGCCTTGATGATGGGCTGTTTGAAGGTCTGACTGGCCGCTCCTCCCACGTGGAATGTCCGCATGGTCAGCTGGGTGCCGGGCTCGCCGATCGACTGGGCAGCAATAATGCCCACCGCCTCACCGAGTTTGATCATGTTGCCGTTGGAGAGATTCCGCCCATAGCACATCGCGCAGATCCCACGCTTGGCCTCACAAGTGAGCGCCGAGCGGATCTTGAGCTGTTCATGACCGATCTTTTCCAGGGATTCAGCCGTTTCCTCATCGATGAGTTGATCCGGTTTGACGGCCGCCTTGCCGGTGATCGGATCCTTGACGGACTCACAACTGACGCGACCGATAATCCGTGTGGAGAGGCTGACCACTTCGGTGTCCCCCTCATAAATCGGACTGACGACAATTCCGTTCGCGGTCTTGCAATCTTCCTGCGTGATGATCACGTCTTGTGACGCATCCACCAGCTTGCGGGTGAGATAACCGGAGTCCGCAGTTTTGAGCGCGGTATCCGCCAGACCTTTTCGGGCGCCGTGAGCGGAGATGAAGTATTCCAGGACCGAAAGGCCTTCCCGGAAGCTCGCGATAATTGGTTGTTCGATGATTTCACCGGACGGCTTGGCGATTTGTCCGCGCATACCGGCCAGCTGTTTGATCTGCGTGCGACTGCCACGGGCGCCGGAGTCCGACATCATGAACACGGGGTTCATCTCGCGACGGCCTCCGTTGTGGTCAAGCGTGCGGAAGAGGGCATTGGCGACTTCATCCCCCGTATTGGTCCAGATATCCGTCACCTTGTTCTTGCGCTCCCCGTCGGTGATGATACCGCGGAGATATTGCTTCTGGGCGTCAGCAACTTTACGATACGCCTCCTCGAGGAGCTGGCCTTTTTCCTCGGGAATGATCATGTCGGTGATGCCGATGGAAATTCCCGCCTTCGTGGCCTCGCGGAATCCGAGTTCCTTCAATTGGTCGAGGGTTTCGACCGTTTTCTGCTGTCCAGCAACCTTGTAACAACGCCAGATGACATCCGAAAGTTGCTTCTTTCCGCAAACCTTGTTGTAGAATCCCAGTTCCGCAGGCCAGATCTGGTTGAAAATCACCCGGCCGGCCGTGGTCTCGAGAATTTTCAGCGTCGAATCGCCGTAGATCGTCGTGCGTCCGAAATCCGGATTTTTGAATCGGATTCTGGTATGCGTGCGAATCGAGCCCTCGGTCAGCGCGAGTTTCACCTCGTCGGCGTTGGCAAACAGGGGCATGCGTTTCTCCGGATTCGCATCTTCGCCGCGGGGCTTCTGCGTCAGGTAGTAGCACCCGAGCGGAATATCCTGCGAGGGATTTGTGATCGGCTTTCCACTGGATGGCGAAAAGATGTTGTTCGGTGCCAGCATGAGCATGCGGGCTTCCATCTGAGCCTCAACGGAAAGCGGAACGTGAACGGCCATCTGGTCGCCGTCGAAGTCCGCGTTGTAGGCGGTGCAGACAAGCGGATGGATCCGGATCGCCTCCCCCTCAATAAGCAGGGGTTCGAAAGCCTGAATGGAGAGACGGTGCAGAGTCGGTGCGCGGTTCAGAAGGATCGGATGTCCCTTTGTGACCTCCTCAAGAATGTCCCAGACCTCGGCAGTCTGCCGTTCAATGAGCTTTTTCGCGCTGCGGACAGTGTGGACGTGTCCCTGTTCCTTGAGACGTCGAATGATGAACGGCTCAAAGAGGACGAGGGCCATCTTTTTTGGCAATCCGCATTGGTTGAGCTTAAGCTCCGGCCCAATGACGATGACCGAACGTCCGGAATAATCCACGCGCTTGCCCAGAAGGTTCTGGCGGAAACGCCCCCCCTTGCCCTTGAGCATGTCGCTGAGAGATTTGAGCGGACGGTTCGCGGCACCCGTGACCGCACGACCGTGACGTCCGTTGTCGAAGAGGGCGTCCACGGACTCCTGGAGCATTCGCTTCTCGTTGCGAATAATGACCTCCGGAGTCTTGAGTTGGAGGAGGGTGCGAAGCCGGCTGTTGCGGTTGATGACGCGACGATAAAGATCGTTGAGATCGGAGGTCGCGAAGCGACCCCCCTCGAGAGGAACCAGCGGACGGAGATCCGGAGGAATGACCGGGAGCACGTTGAGGATCATCCATTCCGGACGGGTCTTCGAACTGGCGAAGCCTTGAACAAGTTTGAGCCTCTTGGCCAATTTTTTGCGCAGTTGCTTGCTTCGGGTGGATGCCATTTCCTCCTCGATTTCGTCATTCAACTCGGCGAGATTGACGGCTTCGAGGAGTGTCCTGATCGCCTCGGCTCCCATTCCGGCCTCGAATGAATCCCCATACTGCTCCTCGGCCTCGCGGTATTCGGCTTCGGTCAGGAGCTGGCATTTCTGGAGCGGTGTGTTCTTCGGATCGGTAACAATGTAATCCTCGTAGTAGATCACGCGCTCGAGCTGGCGCGATGTCATGTCGAGCATCAGACCAATGCGGGACGGCATGCACTTGTAAAACCAAATATGCGAGACCGGCACGGCCAGATCAATATGTCCCATGCGTTCGCGACGGACGCGAGAGAGCGTGACCTCCACGCCGCAACGATCACAGGTGACCCCCTTGTGCTTGATCCGCTTGTATTTTCCACACGAGCACTCCCAGTCACGGGTCGGCCCGAAAATGCGCTCGCAGAAAAGCCCGCCCTTCTCGGGCTTGAAGGTGCGGTAGTTGATGGTTTCGGGGTTTTTGACCTCCCCCTTGCTCCATTTGCGCATGGCCTCCGGCGAAGAGACCGTGATGGCCACTTCATCAAATCCGACCGGTTTCTGTTCCTCGGTTGCGTCGCGAAAATTAACGTCTTTCATGGAATGGATTCTTTATTGGGTTGCGGTGGATCAGGCTGCGGACTCTCCGGCGACAGGTTCTTTCCCGCCGACACGGACATCGAGACCGAGCCCCTGCATTTCTTTGATGAGGACGTTGAATGACTCGGGCGTTCCGGCTTCCAGGGAATTGTCCCCCTTGACGATGCTCTCGTAGATCCGGGTGCGCCCGGCGACGTCGTCGGACTTGACGGTCAGGAGTTCCTGGAGTGTGTAGGCCGCTCCGTAGGCTTCGAGCGCCCAGACCTCCATTTCTCCGAAACGCTGACCGCCGTATTGCGCCTTGCCGCCGAGCGGCTGCTGCGTGACGAGGCTGTAGGGCCCCACGGCGCGGGCGTGGATCTTGTCGGCAACAAGGTGCCCGAGCTTCAACATGTAGATGTATCCGACGACGATCTGCTGGTCAAACGCCTCGCCGGTGCGTCCGTCATAGACAGTGGATTTGCCATTCTCATTGGCCCATGTGAACCCCTCCCTGGTCTTTGCGTCTTTAAGGAATTCGCGGATTTTGGATTCTGGAATTCCGTCGAAAACCGGCGTTGCCACCTTGAAGCCGAGGGCTTTTGCCGCGACTCCCAGGTGGGTTTCGAGGACCTGACCGACATTCATGCGGCTTGGCACGCCGAGCGGATTGAGCACGATGTCAACAGCCGTTCCATCGGCCAGATAGGGCATATCTTCCTCCGGCACAATCTTGGCCACGACCCCCTTGTTGCCGTGGCGGCCCGCCATCTTGTCCCCGACGCTGAGTTTGCGCTTGCTGGCGATATACACCTTGACCTGTTTGATAATGCCGGGATCGACATCGTCACCGCTTTCAATGCGGCCGAGGTTCTGATCCCGCTCATTGTCAATGTCCACGAACTTGTGTTCGAATTGTCCGATGATCTCGTTGATCTTGTTCCGGATCGGGCTCGGATCGATCTCCACATGGTTGTAAACCGCCGCAAGCTTCCGGAGGAGTTGCTTCGTGATCTTGCGGTTGGCGGGAATGATGATCTCGCCGGTCTGGGCATTGACCACATCGAGCGGGATCTTCTCGTTGAGCAGAATGTTCGAGAGAGCCGCCGTGAGTTGCTCGTGCAGGTCGTCTTTGCGCTTTTTGTAATCGTCGAGGATCATCTTCTGCTGGCGCTTGGACTCCGTGGGCGTCATCTTTGTGCGCGCAACTTCCTTTTTCGCGGAGACCTTGACATCCATGACGATCCCGTAGGTTCCGGAGGGGACGGTCAGCGACGTGTCCTTGACGTCCGCAGCCTTCTCTCCAAAAATTGCGCGGAGCAGACGCTCTTCCGGTGCCAGCTCGGTCTCGCTCTTGGGCGTGATTTTCCCGACAAGAATGTCCCCGGGCTTGACTTCGGCGCCGATGCGAATGACTCCGTCTGCGCCAAGATTTTGGAGAGCCTCCTCGCTGACATTTGGAATGTCGCGGGTGATTTCCTCCGGCCCGAGCTTGGTATCCCGGGCTCCGATTTCAAACTCGTCAATGTGGATCGAAGTATAGATGTCCTCCTTGACGACCCGTTCGGAAATCAGGATCGCATCCTCGAAGTTGTATCCGTTCCACGGCATGAAGGCCACGAGGACATTTCTTCCAAGTGCCAGTTCGCCGTTCTCAGTGTTCGGTCCGTCGGCAATGACCTGCCCCTTCTTGATGGATTGTCCCTTGCGGACGATCGCCTTTTGATTGATGCAGGTGCTCGCGTTGGAGCGCATGAACTTGCGCAGTTCATAGACAAAGACACCGTTCTCGGGATCGTTCTTGATTTTTTTCTTCCCCTCGGGCAGCTCCCCATCCTTCGTGAGGATGATATGACTCGCCGTGACCGATGCCACCTTGCCGGCCGCTTCGGCGCAAACGACGGCGCGGGAGTCGCGCGCCACGCGACCTTCCAGGCCTGTTCCCACCAGCGGAGCTTCGGAAACCAACAGCGGCACCCCCTGGCGCTGCATGTTCGACCCCATGAGGGCCCGGTTCGCATCATCATGCTCCAGGAACGGAATCAGCCCGGCGGCAACGGAAACTAGTTGCTTGGGCGAAACGTCCATGTATTGGATCTGTGCGGGCTCCACATCGACAAAGTCTCCCCGATACCGGGCGGAAACCTTCTCCCCCGTCAGCCTGTTGTGGCTGTCCACCGCCGAGTTCGCCTGCGCAATATAAAAATTTTCATCGCGGTCGCCGCTGAGATACTCCAATTCATCGGTCACCCGGGCATTTTTCACCTTGCGGTAGGGCGTTTCGATGAAGCCGAATTCATTGATCCTGGCAAACGTGCTCAACGAACTGATCAGTCCGATATTCGGACCTTCCGGCGTCTCGATCGGGCAGATGCGTCCGTAGTGGGAGGGGTGGACGTCGCGCACCTCGAATCCGGCCCGATCCCGACTGAGACCGCCAGGCCCGAGAGCGGATAGCCGGCGCTTATGGGTCAGCTCCGAGAGCGGATTCGTCTGGTCCATGAACTGGCTGAGCTGGCTGCGTCCGAAAAAGTCGCGGACAACCGCGCTCAGCGATTTGGGATTGATCAACTTCTGCGGGGTGATCTGGTCAATGTTGGCATCGAACAAGGTCATGCGTTCGCGGACGAGACGCTCGGTGCGCGCCAATCCGACGCGGCACTGGTTGGCGAGAAGCTCCCCCACCGTGCGAACGCGTCGGCTGCCGAGGTGATCAATGTCATCGGTCATCCCTTCCCCGGCGCTGAGTTGCACGAGATACTTCATCGCGGCGATAAAATCGTCCTTCGTCAGAGTTCGCTCGTTCTCGTCAACTTTGAGGCCCAGCTTCTGGTTGATTTTGTGACGACCGACACGCCCGAGATCGTAACGCTTGGCGTCAAAGAACAGGCGTTTGAGCATTCCGCGTGCGTTTTGCACAGTTGGCGGATCGCCGGGACGCAGCTTGCGGTAAATGTCCTTCAGCGCCTCGTCCTCGTCATGCGCCGGATCTTTTTTGAGGGATTTTATGATGGTGTCATCCTTTTGGGTGTCCACCACTTTGACCGACTTGTGCCCCAGGCCGACAAGCTCGCGGATGATCGTGGAATTGAGCGGCTCAAAAGCCCGGGCAACGGTGATTTCTCCGTCCCGAATGTCGGCAATCAAAACTTTCGTGCTGATCTCCTCTTCGGCGAGCTTTTCACTGAGTTTGAGATCCTCAATGGTATAGAACAACTTGATGATATCCTCATCGGAGGGATGTCCGAGCGCACGCAGGAAGGTGGTCGCCAGAAATTTTCTGCGGCGTTTGCGACGATCCAGGTAAACGTAGAGAAGATCGCTCGTGTCAAACTGCACCTCAATCCATGACCCGCGGTCCGGAATGATCCGGAACCCGTGCAGGATTTTTCCGTTGGTATGAACCGAGGTCTCGAAGCAGATGCCGGGCGACCGGTGGAGTTGGGAAACCACGACGCGTTCGGCGCCATTGATGACAAAGGTTCCCTGCGGGGTCATCAGCGGCAACTCCCCCATGTAAACTTTTTCCTCCTTTGTGCTGCGCTCGTCCTTGTAGCGGAAGGTGACGTAGAGCGGCGCGCTGAAGGTCTGCCCCTCACGCTGGGATTCCAGCGCCGAAAGCTTGGGATCGCCCAAGTCATAACTGACGAAATCGAGTGAGGATTTGTCCTCGAAGCCGAAAATCGGAAAAAACTCCCGGAAAACCGCCTGAAGGCCGATGTTCCGGCGTTTGGTCACCGGGGTGTCCTTCTGAAAAAACTCGTTGTAGGAGTTGATTTGTAGCTCGATGAGGTTTGGCGGCTCGATGGCCTCCTGCAATTTTCCGAAATGGATACGTTCAGACATGGTGGATTCGAGTGGCTTTTCCGATGAAATTTTTTGGCTTGCCTACCAGTGTTTATCGGATCGGAAAACCGGTCAAAATGCCTGAACGCAAAACATCCGTGCAGGCAGGCAGGGCATTCCCCGCCCGTCTGTTGACGGATTGTTGGCTATTTGGACAGATGTGATCGGATAACAGAACCTTGGCTTCCAGCGGAGGTGAGATTGTATAGGGATCCGCAGAGAGATCAAGAATTTTTTTTTTCGAGATCTCCCTGCGGAATCCAGAGATGGCGGGATTACTTGATTTCGACCTTGGCGCCGGCGGCTTCGATCTTTTTCTTGATCTCCTCCGCTTCTTCCTTGGTCACCCCTTCCTTGAGAGGCTTGGGTGCGCTCTCGACGAGGGTCTTGGCCTCGGCGAGACCGAGTCCGGCCACTGCGGCGCGAACCTCCTTAATGACGGCGATTTTGTTTCCGCCAGCTTCCGTGAGAATGACGTCGAACGAGGTCTTTTCCTCAACCGGTGCGGCGGCGGCTCCGGGAGCGCCTGCTGCCGCGACGGCGACTGGTGCTGCGGCGCTAACGCCCCATTTTTCTTCGAGTTGCTTTACCAGTCCGGCGATTTCCAGGACGGTGAGTCCGCTGAGCTGGTCTACGAGTGCTTGTGTGTCTGCCATTTTATGTGTGTTTTGTGGTATCGTCGCGCCCCGAAGCCTCAGGGCATTTGAGTCAGACAGCTGTCTGACCGACGAGGAACCGGTTTGGTTTTTTGGTTTTTCTTGCCCGGCGCGGCTTCAAAAACACCGGGCAAAATTTTAGTCCGCGCCTCCTGCCGCCTCGGCTTTTGCCTGGAGGATGCGGGCCAGGCTTGCGCCGGGCTCATTGAGGATGCGGACAAGTTGTGTGGCGGGTGTCTGCAGGAGGCCGAGAAGCTTGGCCTGCAGGACTTCCCTGCTCGGAAGATCCGCGAGTTCCGTGATTTGCGCGGGATTCAGCGTGGCGTTGTCGAGCACGCCCGCGCGCACGACGGGTTTCTGGAATTCCGCATGGAAGGTCTTGAGAATTTTTGCCGCGGCACAAATATCGGACGCCCCGGTGACCATGGCCGTCTGGCCGACAAAGGATCCTTCGAGTTCCGGCATTTCCAGGTCATGGGCGGCAATTTTCAAAAAGGTGTTGCGCACGACGCTCAGACGGGCTCCGACGCCGGTGAGACGGGTGCGGAGTTCCTCGAAGTGCGGAACCTTCATTCCGGAGTAGTCAACCACCAGAAAATACGGCGAGGATTTCAGTTTTTCGCGGATGTCCGCGACGATCAGAGTTTTCTCGGGTCTCATGGAATTCAGTTTTTCAGGTAGGGAGACGGGTCAACCGACACGCCCGGGGTCATGGTGGCGCTGAGAGTGATTGTTTCGACGAACGTGCCCTTGGCCGTGGGAGGGCGGGACTTGACGACGGCCTCGATGACAGCGGTGCCGTTCTCAAGGAGTGCCTGCTCTTCGAAGGAAAACTTCCCGACGGGGACCGCCACATTGCCGTTTTTGTCGAGCTTGAACTCCACGCGCCCGGCCTTGACTTCCTTGACGGCCCTGGCGGTGTCGTCTGTCACGGTCCCGGTTTTGGGATTCGGCATCAGGCCGCGCGGCCCGAGAACCTTGCCGAGCTTGCGGACTTCCACCATGGCGGAGGGGGTGGCGATCGCAACGTCGAAGTCGGCGAATCCGGAAGTCACTTTTTTGATGAGATCCTCGAAGCCAACGAACTCGGCTCCGGCCTCCTTCGCGGTCTCGGCGGCCTGGCCGGTGGCAAATACGAGGACCCGGACATTCTTTCCGCTGCCGTTCGGCAGGGGGCAGGTCCCGCGCACCATCTGGTCGCTTTGCTTGGGATCCACTCCCAGCTTGAAGGAGAGCGTAACGGTCTGGTCGAATTTTGTCGGGGGAAGCGTCTTGAGAGTTCTGACGGCCTCCGGAAGTTGATACTTTTTGCTGCCGTCCACTTTTTCGGCGGCGGCCCGGTAACGTTTGCTTCGTTTTTTTTGCATAAGATTTTTGCAGTGCGAGCGACCGGGTGAGGTCTCCTGCGTTGCGGGTTCTCCGACGGGATGTCGGGAGCCGGTCAAACTAACGGAGAAATCAGGGCTGTCAAAGAAAAAATAGAAAATATTTGACAGCGAAATTGTCGGCCCTATTGTCTCCCTCCCGCGGGAGGCGGCAGGGCTGCCTTCCCCGACACCACTTTTTTCCATGAACGCACAACTGCTCGAAGAGGCCGCCAAGGTCATCCCGGAACCCCAGGTTCTCATCAATGTCGTCTCCCGACGCGTCCGTCTGCTGACCTCGGGAAGCCGTCCGATGGTCGAAACAGAATTCCGCACGGGATTGGCGGACATCGCCCTGCTGGAGGTCGCCAAGGGGAAACTGGCGGTCGCGCCCAAGCCTTCCGAGTAATCATTTCTCCCGGGGCGGAACCCGGGATCACATGGCCGCAGAGATTACCACCAACCGGAAGGCCTTCCGGGATTATCATATCCTCGAGCGTTTGGAGGCCGGGGTGGAACTCAAGGGCACGGAGGTCAAGTCCCTCCGCTTGGGATTGGTTTCCCTGCAGGGAGCCTTCGCACGGATCAACGGCAGCGACCTCTGCCTGTATGAAGCGAGCATCCTGCCCTACGAGCGCGCCAGCCACGAGCAGCACGAGGCCAAGCGCGTCCGCCGACTCCTCCTTCACCGCTCCGAGATTGATCGGTTGGTCGGGGAAATCGAACGTTCCGGACGCTCCCTCGTCGCACTTTCGATGTATTGGAAAAAGGGCCGCGTGAAGGTCGAACTCGGACTCGGCAAGGGAAAAGACGCCCAAGACAAACGCTCTGACCTGAAGAAACGTGTGGCCGCGCGTGAGATGGATCGGGCGGTGGCGGATTTCCAGCGCCGAAAGTAAAAACATCTTTTCGTGCGGGTTTGGATTGATTTCATGGGGCAGACCATTCATATGATTACGACTCTCCGCATGCGTATTTCTCCGTTTTCCCTCCTTCTCCAATTCGGGTGTTTGGTTTTTACCGCAAACTTGTTTGCCCAGGCTCCGGCACCGGCTCCCGCCGCCCCAAAAAATATGGTGGGCAATCCCAGCTTCGAGACAGGGTTTCGCCGGGACAATCTTTGGGATGGCGTGGACTCCACCGGCTCTCTTGCGATTGAGCGGGGAGCTCTCCCGGTCCTGACGACGAGTGGCGCGATTGCGGATACCAGCATGCCGGCATCGGTCTCGATTGCGGATCTGAACGGCGATGGGCTTCCAGACATTGCCAGCATGGATGTCCTGGGATACCTGCGCGTCTTTTTTAATGCGGGCTCAAAGACCGAACCGAAATTCACACAGGGCGAGATGGCAAACATCTTCCTCTCCCGCATCAATCCGGCCACTGATCCCACGCTCCAGGGACTGAATGTGCAAAGGGATGATAACGCCCGGCGGGGCCAGAGAATCCACCTGGCCGACCTCTCCCGTTCCGGGAAAAAGGATCTCGTCATCGGAAATTACCTCGGGGAAATTCTCCTGATCCCCAATGCCGGTTCAGGAGCCCGACCCGACTACCGTCAGCCATCCAGCATGGCCACGGCAATCATCCCCACAACGAAGAACTCCTTGAAAAAATGGGGCAATGTGTTTGCCCCCGCCATTTGGGATTGGAACAAGGACGGCAAGGAAGATCTCCTGGTGGGAGAAGGTTCCTATTCCGCCAACAGCATTCACCTGCTCCTGAATCAGGGCACGGGGAGCAAACCGACGTTTGATGAAAATAATCGCAGCGTTCTGGCTTACGGCATGGGGCTCGAACAACTCACCCCCTGCGTCGTTGACTACAATGGGGATGGCCATCCGGATCTTCTTGTCACCGAGCGGACCGGAAAAGTTGCGATCTACCTGAATCCCGGCAAGGCATGGAAGGCCGGAGAAACCCTGCCCTTCGATTCGTTCCTGACAGTCGGCGGTGCCAAACCCGCCGCAGCCGGCAAAGATCCGATGGATGCCGCAAAGAACCCCGCAGGCCTTCTCACGGTGGGTGGCATCGCCACGATCGCGGCGGACGACATGAATGGCGACGGGCTCTTCGATCTTGTCTTCGGCAAAAGCAATGGAAAGATCGCGATGTCGCTGAACTCCGGAACCAAAACGGAGCCGAAATTTGCGGCGCCCGTGGAACTCAAGGGGGATGCCGGAACCCCGGCGTTCAACTCTCCCTCCGGCTGGGACTGCAACTTCGGGCTCGATCGCGGGAACTTTTATGGATTTTTTTCGGTCGTCAAGGCAGCGGATGACCCGGAGGCCAAGCCGACCGAGGGAACTGCCTGTCTGAAGGCGGGGTATGCTCCCAGTCCGAACAAATTTCTGCCCGTGCCGACTCAATACAGCCCAGCAGCCAACGCAAATTGGAAGCAGCGGGCATGGTATGAGGAGAACCAGATCAAAATCAACGGCCCGGCCAATTGCTTCATCCTCAAACAATCCGGACGCGGCCCCCTCAAAAATCGCACCACCTATTCCTTCTCGATGAAAGTCAAAGGAGCCAAAGTCAATGACGCCTCCGTCGGCATCTTTTACCGTGGCTTCAAAAAATTGAGCGAGGCGAAAATCGAACGGGGCGACAGAAACTCTGCGAAAGTTACAAGAAATGAAGCCGAGGAACGGAAGATGGAAACCGCAAATTTCACCGCCGGCTCAGGTTGGTCGGACGTCAAAAAAGAATTTTCCGTCAAATTCGACGACAAAGACCTGCAAGATCTGACGCATGTTTCCGATTGGTTTCTCTCGGTAGTATTCACCCTGAGTCCTGGACAGGCCGGTGGCGCCCTTTACATTGACGACGTCAAGGTCATCGAAAAATAATCCGCCTCCCGTGCGGCTCGCGACCGGCGAAGGGATTCCGGCGGACTTCAGGACATTCAGTTTTTTGGGAGCTTGGGTGGAGCCTCCGACTCACGGAAGGTAATCCGACCCTTGGTGAGATCATACGGGGAGAGTTCCACCGTCACGCGGTCACCGGGAACGATCCGGATGAAGTTTTTCCGCATCTTTCCCGAGATGTGCGAGAGCAAGACATGCCCGTTGGGAAGCTTGACCCGGAACATGGTCCCCGGCAGCACATCCACGACGATTCCCTCGCTTGTGACACAGTCATCTTTTGGCATGCGCCGCACTTGGTAGCAAAGTTACGGATGGAAATCAACCCATCGCACAAGGGAGGCGAGATTTTGCCGGGAGTCCGCATGCCAGGTCATGGGGGTTTCCTGCATGCGCCCCATCGCGCAAATCCGGGAAAATCCCGCGCCTGCAAATCTCATGGCATTCCCGGGTGTGGCCGGCCAGAGGCCCAAGCCGCCAAAATGCGCAGCAATTTTTCCCAGGCAATCCGGAAAGCCCGGCGGCAACGGCTTGACGAAGACGAACCGGTGGAGCGGGGAAACGGGAAACTCCTCCGAGTCCTCCAAAACCACCGTCCACCCCTCTCCCTTCCAGAGCTTGATGCCTGCGGCCACCACCGCACGAAATTCCCAATCCGCACGGCAATGCGCGACCTCCGCCATCGCGGCGGTGGAGAGCGGGGCGGCGGGATGGGAAATCTGGAATTTTTCCATTTCTTGGGCGAGGCCCGCCGCGTATTTCCCGACATCCCCGCGCACATAAATGACATGCGGAGACAGGCAGCCCATTTGGTCAAACAGTGACACATCGCGCGCTGCGAGCGGGCAGGACTTCAACTCCGGATCGTCCAGGACAACCCCCAGGCTGAGCTTGTGGCCGTGGCTCTGAAAGGGAATTCCCGGGGGGCATTGCCCGCGGAGTGCCGCCACGGTGTCGTCGTTGCCGAATACGACCCAGGCATTGGCGCGCGGGATCCATTCGCCCTCGAGTTGCCGGGAGGTCTCGATCTTCGCGGCCAGGGGAGCCGGAAGCCAATCGAAGAACCTCTCAAACGCTCCCAGTCCGCAGGCGGGAAGTTTCACCAGATTGTGGGAGCCAAGAAGAAGTCCGCGCAGAAGCGTTTGCAGTGCCGCATGGGGGGTGTTCCCGCTCAGGATGTGCAGAATGACCTCCGGAGCAATGGCCATCGAAAGGTGGCTCCCATACAACTGGAATCCATCGAGGATTTCCTCATGCCCGAGCTCCAACCTCACACACTCGAGCAAATCCCGCGCGGTGGGCGGGTGGAGTTCGGGAAAATGCGAAGCCGCCCGGGCAAGCCCCTCCGCGCGCTCGGCGGTTTTCATGTGAGCAATTCCTCCGCCAGGAGCGAACACCCGCGCGGAAGGGCGGCGGGATCCCGACCGATCAACTCGAAGTCCTCCCCTCTCCGGATCGCCAAATCCCGGGTTTGAATCGCACAGACGGAGCCGAGGTTTGCTACGTCAAACAGCCGGAGAATCCCGCTCTCCCCCTCATTCACCTCCCTGCCGGTAGAGGGATCAACGACCAATCCCCTTGCCCAAGGGGGCGAAAGGTGCGGGCGACCAACCCCCCTGGTATAAAACTGGGAGCTCAACTCGGTCATCCCGTATTCGTTCCACACAAACTCGGGCGGGAGTCCCAGCCGCTCCTGGAACTGCCGGTAGAGTTCCGCCTTCGGCAACTCCCGCCGTGCGCCCTTGTATCCGCCGGTCTCGACGGCCAGACTCCCCTCGGGAAGGACCAGGCTCCGGTCTCCCATCCAGGTGAAAAAATCGAGAAAGGCAAGCGCGGTCCCGAAGAGGACCACCCGGGGACTTGCCGCGAGTTCCAAAAAAAGTTCTTCGCGCCTGTTGAAAAAAAACCGATCCCGCAGACCCAACCATGCGGCCATCTGGCTGAGTGAGGAATGCGGTGCCTCACGCGCGTGAGGAATGATTGCCAGGAGGGATCCCGCTGGAAGACCAGCCAGAATCCACCCCCGCGTCGCGGCCTGCAAATACAGGGCGAGCGAACAAAAATGGTGCCGACCGGGGCGCCCGCCGGTTGTTCCGCTTGTCTCAAATGTCCGGATCGTCTGCCCGGCGGGAAACGACCGGATGTCGGCCGTCTTGAAGGCCGATACCGGGACGGCCGGAATATCCTGCCATCGGTCGGGCTCGGGGAACCCCGCGCAAAAGGCTCTGTAAACCGGATTGTTCTCCCGCTGAAAGCGATGAACCCTCAGCATCCAGTCCCCAAATCCCGGGCCACCGGACGCCATCCATTGGCCGATCTCCGCTTCCATGGCGGCGTAATGATTGCTTAATGGCGGCATGTGAAAGCTCCCTTCCCTCGGAAATTGTCACAAAAGGTCTTTGTCGGATAAAGCCGAAAGTGGTTTTCTCCTCCTTGACGTGAAATCCCCCGCGCTCATTTCCCGGCTCTGGATGGTCCTCTTGATGGCCTGTGGGTGCGCGATGCAGGCTGCCACTCCCACGGAAGGGTTGACCGCACAGGAATCCCTCGATGCGGCCGGACGATTTTATCTCGAGGGAAAATACGACGAGGCGGCGGATTTGTATGCAAAGTTCCTGGGGGATTTCGGCCAGTCCCAGGAGGCGGCGGAAGCCATCCGGAGAATGCGCTACCGCCATGCCATGTGCCAGATCCACAGGAAGAAATTTGGGGAGGCCATCGAACCTATCGCGGCGGCCCTCGCCCAACAACCGCCCCTCCAAACCTCGGAAATCCAGGAACTCCAGTTCTGGCTGGGGGTCGCCCATCTCGAGGACAAGAATTATCCGGAAGCCCGCAGGGCCCTCGAAAAATTTTTGGCGCTCTTCCCGGCGGGCGCCGAAAAAAATCCTGCCAGCCTCCGCCAATCCCCGTCGGCGATGAAGATCCCCGAGGCCAAAATCCTGATCGGTTCCTCCTGGCTTCTCGAGGAAAAGCTCAAGGAGGCCGCCGCGTATCTTGAGGGCATCAAGGCCGGCATGATTCCCGAGAATCGCTCGCGGGCGGTCATCCTGCATCTCCATGCGCTCCTGGAGGACAACCAGAACGAGGCGGCCATGAAGGTCATCGGGGAGGAATTTCCCCATTGGGAGGATCTCGTCCAGCTCATCACCTTCCAGGGGCTGACGTTGGAACTCGGGAACCGATGGCTTGAGGCGGGAGAATCCCGGAAGGCCATTCAATGCCTCCAGCGGGTGTGGGAATCAGACCGCCTGCTCAAGCACCAGCAGGCGCGCCTCGAAGATCTCCAGAGCCGGCTGCAGGCGGCGGAAGCCGACTCGAAAAGCGACCCTTACACGAAGTTCCTGCTCACCCAATTGATCCGGAAAGTGACCCGGGAAATCGAAAACTTCCAGAAAATCGAGGCCTTCGATGCCGCCCTGCGCCTGCGCCTGGCGACCGCCTACCAGACGATGGGACGCTACCGGGAATCCGCCCTGATTCTCGAGGACATGCTCGCCAGAATGCCTCCCGGAAAAATCGTCGAACAGGCCTCTGTCAATCTCGTGCAGGCCTGGTTCGAAATCGAACGCTGGCCGAAGGTCCTCGAGGCCTCGCAGGCATTTGCCGCCAAGTTTCCCGAGTCCCCAAGCCTTCCCCTGGTCGAATATCTTGCCGGCGTCGCCGCCCAAAAGGACCGGAACTTCGACGAGGCCATCGCCCACTTTGATCGGATCCAGGCCGGGGATTCGGATTTCGCTCCCCGGGCCCACTTCATGAAGGGATTCACCCTTCTGCTCGACGAAAAAAACAGGGAGGCCATCACGACGTTTGAAAAATTCCAAAAAAAATATCCCGACCACGAGATGGCTGAGGATTCCGCCTACTGGCGCGGCATGGGCTACTCGCTCGACAGGCAATTTGAAAAGTCGCGGCGCGCGATGGACGACTACCTGCGGAAATTTCGGGGCGGCCGATACGCGGGAAGCGCGACATTCCGGAAGGCCTATTGCGCCCAGCAACTCGAGGATTATGAGACGAGCATCAAGGAACTCCGGTCCTTCCTGCGGACATTCCCCCGGCACGAGGAGGACAGCGCGGCCCGCATTTTGCTTGGGGATGCCCTGATGAATGAGGGGCGCATGGAGGACGGAATCGCCGCCTTCAAGGACATCCCGAAGTCGGACACCAAATTCCACGAGGAGGGAGTCTTCAAAACCGGCAAGGCTCTCAAGCTCATGGAAAAATACGACCGCTACCTCGGGCTCATGCAGGACTTCCAAAAGGAAAACCCGCGCAGCCCCCGCGTGGCGGAGGCGATCTACAACATCGGCTGGACGCACCGGCAAAACATGCGGCCGGACAAAGCGCGAGAGGTTTACTGGGATGCCATCAAAAAATACGGCGACGATCCCACGATTCGCTCCGTGGAGGACCTTTTCCCCGCCCTCGCGAAACTTTACAAGGGAGACCCGGACGCCCGCCACTATTTGTCCCTCCTGCAGGATTTGAAAAAGGAAGCGGAGCAGGCCAAAAAGGAGACCCTCGTCATGCGCACGCTCTGGGCCCAGGCGGCGGCCCTGCAGAAAAATGATCCCGACACCGCCCGCAATCTCCTCCTTGCCGCCGCCCGTTTTGCCAATGTGCAGACGACGAATCCCCTCCTCCTGGCGGACTTCGCCGCCGCCTGCGCCGGATCGGGAAGACCCGCCGAGGCAACGGCTCTTTACCGGGATCTCGTCAAGTGGAACCCACGGGCACCACAAAAGGACCGCGCGCTCGCCGCCCTCGGCTTTATCGAGATGGAACAGGGGAACTCCCAGGCCGCCATGAAATGGTTCGAACGCTTCAAAAAGGAATCCCAACCCTCCCTGGAGACCGGTCGCGTCTTTCTGGCCATGGCGGCCCTCCAGGAAAAGTCCGGGAAAAATGCCGAGGCCCGCAAGTCGCTTGAGGCCGTTCTTTCCTGCGAATTGTCCACGGGAAGCCAGAAGGCGGAAGCCCTCTTCCGGATCGGGCAGATCCACATGGCTGAGGGCAATCCCAAACTCGCCATCCCATATTTTCAGCGCATCTACGTCATGCACGGACGCTGGCACGATTGGGTGGCGCGCGCGTATGTCCGAAGCGGCGAGGCTTTTGAAAAACTTCACGACACTTCGAGTGCCCGCAGAACGTATCAGGAACTTGTCGAGAATGAGAGCCTTTCCGGAATGCCAGAGACAGGAACGGCCAAAAAACGGCTGGAGGCATTGGGTGGTCCCCTCCCTCCCCAACCCCCTGCGCAAGGATGAAATGTTTCCTCGCATTGCTGGCTCTCACGCTCTCCGCGCAGGCGGAGGATGTGATCTTCCTGCGCGATGGCGGGAAGCGCGTGGGCCAACTC